>CAZHPS010000373.1:0-7069 GCA_964534335.1 uncultured Desulfobacterales bacterium | reverse complement strand
TCGTGGCTTAAAAAAAAGAGGCATTCCCCGAACTTTGAAAGCGATTTGTTATTATTACAGTCATCGGGTCAGCACAGTGCGTATGGTATCAGCCATTTCACCCATGCTTACAGGTTTGGTGATATAATGGCATAATGCAGTCTGCATCATCTCATTTTCCGGATCATTGTCCAAAGCGGTCTGCGCAAATCCTGAACAGAGAATGACCGGCAGATCCGGCCGGATACGCCGGATATTCCGGATCAGTTCCGTACCGTTCAGATGCGGCATGGTCTGATCCGTAATCACCAGATCATATTTATCCGGACTGTTCATAAGTATTTCAAGTGCTTTGACACTGCTTATCTGAATATCCACATCATAACCAAGTCTGCCCAGCATCTCGGCTACAGCCTCTGCAATCACCTTTTCATCATCTATCAGCAGAATTTTTTCAGAACCTGTGGGAAGCGGATGTTCGTTTACCGGCCCACTTTCATGGGAAATATTGCGGATTCGGGGAAGCCAGACATAAAACGTGCTTCCCTTTCCTTTTTCACTGTACACCCGGATAGATCCGCCGCTGTTCTTCACAATGCCATGAACTACAGAAAGGCCCAGCCCGGTTCCTTTGCCCGGTTCCTTGGTGGTAAAATAGGGATCAAAAATTCTGTTCAGAATATCCTGATCCATTCCCTCGCCTGTATCGCTGACGGTAATCCGGATATAATATCCGGGTTCCATGTCCATATGGTGCAGTTCCTTCTGTCCCACAAAAACCTCCCGCAGATCAACTTCCAGAATTCCCCCGCTTTTTTCCATCGCGTGAAAGGCATTGGTTCCCAGATTCATGACAATCTGGTGAATCTGCACCGGATCAGCAAACACAGGCCCGCATCGGGGATCAATATGCTGACGGATTTCAATAGAAGAGGGAATACCGGCTTTGAGGAGTTTCAGGGCTTCTGCAATAATCGTCTGCACCTCTGTTGCGGATTTTTCATGTTCGGTCTGACGGCTGAAGGTCAGAATCTGCCGGATCAGTTCTTTGGCTCTGGTCGCGGCACTGATGATTTCACCCATAAATTTTTTTCTTTTGTCATATTCCAGTGTTTCCATCTGTGCCATTTCCGCATAACACATGATGGGAACAAGAATATTGTTGAAATCATGGGCAATCCCTCCGGCAAGGGTTCCTATGGCCTCCATTTTCTGGGCCTGGCGCAGTTTGCCTTCCAGTTTTTTGGATTCGGTAATATCAAAAATATAGCCCCTGAGTTTCTCCAGATTTCCGTTTTCGTCAAATATGCCGATGACATTTTCAATCACATACACAGGTCTGCCGTTCTTATCCCGAAGTTCCGATTCATAATATTCCAGTTTCTTCTTCTGGCGGAGCAGATCCAGCATTTTGCAGCGATCCTGCGGATTCGGATAGAATTGGGCAGCATTGTAATGCACTGCATCTTCCACGGATGTGAAACCGAAAATTTTTGCCATCGCGGGATTGCATTCAATTACCCGGCCATTCACATGGGTGACATAGTCCCCGGTCAGATCATCTTCAAAAAACTGGCGGTACCACTGCTCCCTTTCCCGGAGTCTCTGCTCCATATCTTTCCTGTCCGAAATATCAGCGGCTGTAACCAGCAGTGCCTTCTGTCCCCCAAAACAGATGGGTGAAATGGTGAGATCAATCCATTTTTCCAGAAGATCCTTTGTGACAATTTTGATTTCATGACGCAGAACATATTCTTTTCCGGAGCGTATCTGGCTGATAACCTGTTTGATGGTATCCCGGAAGTCAATATGAATAATATCACTGTAATGCCTTGTGAGCAGATTGTCTTTGGAATATCCGCATATGGTTTCGGCTGAAGGGTTGACATAGCGGAAACTGTCATTCTGTATGATAAAAATACCGGAACTGGTGTTTTCTGTGAGGGCCCGGAACATGGCCTCGCTTTCCCGCAGAGACTTTTCCATCTGTCTGCTGCCGGTGATGTCCCGTATGATGCCCCGGTATCCCTTCACCATGTCATCACACCATTTTATGCTTGAGGTCAGCAGGCAGCAGATTTCCCTTCCGTCCTTTGAGCGGAACATGATTTCATAATCCTTGACAAAACCATGACATTCAATCTGAGACTGAAACTGCTTCCGGTCTTCGGGATCAGTATATATCTGCCGGATATTCATTTCCTCTGTTTCTTTGCGGGTATATCCGAAAAGATCCAGAAATGCCTGATTGACACTGACAATTTCTCCCTCTTTGCCGGTTTCATAGATTGGATCTTTGGTGTCTTCAAAAAGACAGCGGTACCGCTCCTCACTTTTTCTGACTTCCTCCGCAGCCTGCCTGATGGAAAGGAAAAGCGGGGCAATATGGGAAATGCCCAGAAACAGAAACATGGATGTGCCCAGGGCAATCCATTCTGCGGAAATGTCAATGGATGAGGCTGGAATATCCGAAACAATGATGCTGATCAATGTTGTACAGCGGCGCAGGAGCATCAGTGAAATTCCTGCGGAAATAAGAATCCATGCCCCCCGTCTGCCGGTAAGCGGGATCAGTCTCAGCGCACGGTATGCGGCCAGCAACTGAAAAAGAATGGAAAGGCATAAAACAAAAACAATCATAAGCACATGTTCTCCGAACAAAGAATTTTCCTCCCCGGAATCAGTTTGCATCCAGCACACGGCGCAGGATTTCAGCCAGATCTCTTTTGACCACAGGTTTCATGATGAATTCCCGTATCCCTATATTCTTTGCCTTTTCCTCACTGATATTGGAACTGAATCCGGTGCACAGAATCACAGGAATGCCGGGTCTGATCTGCAGTATCTTCTGGGTCAGTTGAAAACCGGTCATATCCGGCATGGTCTGATCCGTGATAAACAGATCATAGTCATCAGGTCTTTCACTGAACATTTTCAGAGCCTCCAGACTGCTTGTCGTGTCTGTCACATGATACCCCAGATGCCGGAGCATCTGGCGGAGCATCAGTACAATCTGATCTTCATCATCCACGAGGAGAATCCTTTCGTTTCCGCGGGGAGTTTCAGTTTTTCCTGCTATACCGGAAACCGGTAAATCTTCATTGAATACGGGAAAATAAATGTCAAAACAGGTTCCTGCCCCAACAGTGCTGGCAACCCGTATATCCCCTCCGTAATTTTTTACAATTCCCTGAACCACAGCCAGACCCAGCCCGGTTCCCTTTCCCACTTCCTTTGTTGTGAAATAGGGATCAAAGATATTCTGCAGTATGGCGGGATCTATGCCATGCCCCGTGTCTTTTATGCTCAGACAGATATAGTTTCCGGGCGCAATGCCCGGTATGGATGCATCATCGGCTGCTCCGATTGCTGTCTCTGTCAGGCAAACTTCCAATGTTCCTCCGCTTTCCTCCATAGCATGGTATGCGTTGGTGCAGAGATTCATGACAATCTGGTGTATCTGGGTTGGATCTGCCAGAACCGGTGGGCAGTTGCGGATATCCTGTTCAATGCGTATGGTTGACGGCAGAGTGGCCCGGATGAGTTTCAGAGCCTCTTTGACAACATACTGCAGTTTTAGGGGCTGCCGATCCTCTCTGCTTTCCCGGCTGAAGGTGAGAATGTGCTGAATGAGTACCCTGGCCCGTTCCGCACTTTTGAGAATCTGCTGCAGACTTTCCTCCACCGGGCTTCCCGGCTGCACCATATCAAGGGAAAGTTCGGCAAAACCGATGATGGGTGTGAGAATATTGTTGAAATCATGGGCAATCCCCCCGGCCAGCGTGCCAATGGCCTGGCGTTTCTGTGCCTGGCGCACCTGTTCTTCCAGAATGGTTTTTTCCGTAATGTCACGGGTGATAATGGAAGCTCCGGTGATTGTTCCCAGCGAATTCTTTACAGGTGAGGCTGTGACAGAGACCTGGATCATTTTTCCGTCTTTTCTCTTCCGCATGGTCTCAAAGCGGTCCACGCGGCATCCCTGTTTTATATTATCAATGATTTCATAGGTTTCATGAATGCGATCCGGAGGCACGAATATGGCAACATGCTTTCCCACAGCCTCATGTGCCTCATAACCAAAGATTTTCCGCGCGCCCCGGTTCCAGGTCTGAATGATTCCGTCTGTACCGATGCCGAGAATGGAATCATTGGATGACTGCACAATGTCTTCCAGTCTCAAGGTGGTCATTTCCGCTTTTTTCCGCTCTGTTTCATCCCGGTACACGCAGACAATTTCCTGGGGGGACAGCCGGTAAACATAATGAATCCGCCAGCCGCTGATCCGCGCGTCTTTGTAATGGGAAAGGGGAAGGGTTTCAGGTTTCCCTGTCCGCCATACCCGCTGGAATACATCAAAGAGACCGTAATTTCTGATTTCCGGAAACAGGGTGCACACACTTTTTCCCATTATTTCCTCTTTTTTCATCCCTTCGATATGCTCTGCACTTTTGTTGGCATCTGTGCAGACAAAATCCTCCCCTTCTTCCATGACCTGATAGATACATACTCCTTCACCGATATTTTCAAACAGTTCCCTGAATTTTTTTTCGCTGGTGACAATCCGTGACATTGCTTTGTCATTTTCTTTTTTCATATAAATGACAAAAAAACTCACCACAACGAACATCAGCGCGCGCACCAGGTCATCCGGCAGCGGGGCTTCGGGTTTGAGAAAAATATGACTGAGGATCAGTGACGCCCCAAGGCACAGGGCCACAAGCGGTCCTTTGACGCTCCACCAGAGCGAGGCCAGTATGATGGGAATATAGAAAAAATGGGTAAAAACCGTGGCTGAACCAAGTTCCGCATGGAAATAGTACACCAGCAGAAACGCGAAGGAAACCAGAAGGACAAGCAGAAGCATCTGCTGTCTGTCTTTTTCGGGAAAAAGGGAATTGTTTTTCATAGTGTCTGACAGTATCATTTCGGATTTGTTATGAATGTAAACTGAGGTTCTTTTTTTGCGGTGTTTTCCGGTCATATCCGGAATCCCCGCTGATCATTGCGGAAAGCGCATGTGTAAAGCGTTTCATTTCCTCGGCCTGACCATTGAGTTCTTCCGCAGCCGCCGCAGATTCCTCTGCTGTGGATGCATTCTGATGAATGACTTTTTCCATATCATCCACAGCCTTCTGCAACTGTTCAATGCCCTGGGACTGTTCGCCGGAGGCAGCCGCGATTTCCCCCACGATTTCCCCTGCACGGACACTGCGTTCCGCGACTGCGGAAAAAGCATCGCCTGTACCGGAAACCAGATGGAATCCGGCTTTGATTCTCTGCACGGTTTTTTCAATCAGTTCCGATGTGTTCCGCGCTGCCTCTGAAGCACGCATGGCCAGGTTTCTCACTTCCGCTGCCACCACGGCAAAGCCTGCCCCGGATTCGCCTGCCCGTGCAGCCTCCACAGCCGCGTTCAGGGCCAGCAGATTTGTCTGAAATGCAATTTCATCTATGGTTTTGATAATATGAAAGGTCTGATCACTGGCGCGGATGGTTTCTTCCATGGAAGATTTCAGTTCTGACATGGATTGATCTGCTTTTTTTATAATATCAACAACTTCTTTCATAACACGGTCGGCACTGGCCGCGTTTTGAGAGTTCTGCCGGATCATGGCTGATATTTCTGTCAGGGAAGCAGCGGTCTCCTCTGCCGCAGCAGCCTGTTCGGATGCCCCTTCTGCAAGCATGATACTCGCGGAGGAGACCTGAGCGGATGCGGCAGCGACTTCATCTGAGGATTCGGTCAGACCCTGAACTACACGAATAATGGGATGGGTGATTTCCCATGTCAGAAAAAATGCAAAAAGGATTCCCGCTGCAAGAACACAGCCAAATCCGATACCCATGAGTTTTTTGGAACCTGAAATCTGGGTGCGCATCATCAGTTTCTGCGCATCACGGGCTTTATAGCAGCCATCCAGCACATTTCTGGCGGTATCCACCATTTTTGTGTCAAGCTCTTTGAGCTTTTCAGCGTCCGGATTCCCGGTTTTCAAATCCGCATACTCCCTGAATGCTGCCTCATACTGTGTGCTGAGTTTCATAATTTCATCCATGCGCGTTTTTTCAGAAGAATCCCTGAATTTTTTTCCCGCGGTTCCAATCAGCATCTGCATCTCTTTCAAAAGACGGGCAACCTCATCAAAATATTCCTGTTTTCCCCGGAGGATGAAATTTTTTTCATGGCGCCGGATTTCCAGCATGATTTTGACGATTTCATTGACATCCTCCACTCCTGCGAGGCGATCAGTGACATCATTGAGTCCTTTGTATCCAAACCATGCCACCAGGGAGCTCAGTATGAGAACACACAGAAATCCCCCGGCAATTTTCACTGAAAATCTGATATTCTTACCCATTTCGACATCTCCTTTGTGTTTTTTCCCTTTTCCTGTACTGCATCCCGGTATTATCTTCAGGGTATAATGCGTAAAACGGAAATGTCCTTTCCCTGATGAAAGGACGGGGAAGTTTGGAAAATCAGAATAGATCTCTCTGTATGCGGCCCTCCCTGGGTGAGAGGGAGAATCAGTGAGATTTCCGATCTTATGAGGAACATAAAGGCAGAATATCTTTTAGACGCGGCTTTGTCAAACAGTCTGAACATTTTTTCAATGTTTTTCAGAACAGTGCTGAGTCAGGGTCGTTTTCCGGTATCAGGTGACAGCAGTAATGCAAAAAGCATACCCTGCCATATGTCTGTCCATTCCGCAAATACGGTTCCTGTGCAAAAACAGAGAAAACAGGCCAATTTTTCTGCCTGTTTCCTGAAAACACCTGCATTTTTTCCGCTTTTGCATAAAGTGTGCATTCTCCGGTTCAGCACATGCGGACTGAACATGCCCTGTCAGTTATTTTTGCAGAATGTAAAAATGACTGACAGCATGGTCTGCTGAGATTGTTACATTTCCTCTTTTTGCAAAACAGGGTGAGCCCCAATAAGCATGGTTCCATAAATTTTCGTGTATAAAGTTTTCAGGATGTCCGGATCGGGGGTTTCCCACAGAGAACACAGAGAAAAAAACACCCGCAGATGACACAGAGGAAAAAATTGTTTTTATTAAGGACGGTTCCATAAATTTTATACCGG
>CAZHPS010000372.1:0-7081 GCA_964534335.1 uncultured Desulfobacterales bacterium | reverse complement strand
CAGCTTTTTGGAAATTAATTCATGATATTAATAAAATTTAAGCGAATGGACAGTTTTCATATTGTACAAACCGGTCACACAATATGACCGGCATATACCAGTATAAATGCCATCTGTCAGAATTTCTGGCAGTCAATAAGAACTACGGCTCTCTGAAGTCCTGTAGCAGAAGTGAGTTCAACAAAGCAAATTTCATCGCCCCTTCCCTTTTTTTCATTTTCCATTACCACATTCATGTCATTGACGAACATACGGACAGGTTCCAGACAGAGAAAGCGTTCCGGGTGATAAAGCATATTTTCAATTTTTTCCAGATAGTCTTCCGGCTCATCGAACTGTGCCCCGACTTCCGCAATTTTCTGATCAAGCTGCGCCAGCACCTTAACAGCTTCACGGTTTTTTTCTCCGCGACCGGAGGATGAGTAACCCAGTAAAAGAGAGTTTCTGTGCTGTGTACGGGCATCCTGAATCTGCAGTTTTATTTCAAGTATCTGTTTTTCGTCTTCCATTTCTTTTTTCCATTCTTTCAGGGAAAGAATATCTTCCAGGCAGTGGTCAGCCAGCAGAACCAGTACACGCAGAGAAAGTTCCTTCCGGGTCTCCTCCTCGGACTTCATGCGCGCGACAAGGCGGTGATCGGAAAAATCAACGGTGGTTTGAAGCACATCCCTTTTCATGATGTCCCCCTCCATTTCCACCCCAAAAGATTTTTTCAGCGTTCGGTTCATGGTCATCAGCGCACAGCACCGGGTGGCATCCGTTTTTTGAAAAAAATCTTTCAGTTTCGGATTATTGGTAAAAAAATCAGTGAATCTCACGCTGTCTGCAAAGGCTGTCCGCAGGAACGGATTCGTATCCCATGAATTCACTTCAACAGGTATCGAATCCGGAACCTGCCTGATCAGTTCATCAGCGTATGCCAGGGTATGCTCCACGGCAGGAATGAGTTTTTTCCGGTAATCCGGTACAGCGGAGACATTGGGATGGCTTAATTTTACAACAAGATCAACTGCTTCCCATAATTCTTCACGGGAACGGAGATCATCCCCGGATGCCTTTGGTTCATCGGATTTTCCCATCATCTGTTTTAAAAAATCGAACATTCCCATAATTATTCATCCTTAATTTTAATGTAAATTCGGCATAAAAGTATTTTCCCTTTTGTAAAAGGGAGCCGTGAACTCACGCCAAAGTCGCAGTCCAACGGGAGATTTCTTTTCAGCCGCATGGAAGTCCCCCTTTAGAGAAGCAGGGCTGTTAATTTCTTTAAAAAATCCCCTCTTGAGAGGGGGCAGGGGGTGTGTAAAAATCCCATGCCTGGAACACCCCTTTATCCCCTCTCAAGAGGGGAATTAAAGATGCACAGAACTTAACAGCCCTGCTTTAGAAAAGGGGAGCTTTCGGAGGATAATTTAACAGCCCTGCTTTAGAAAAGGGGAGAAACTGTGACATAACAATTCTGCTTTCACTAAATCAAATCACATTTTGCAGTGGCAGTCCCCTGTGAATGCCCTGCTTTGGATGAACACAGGGTATGCCACGCATAAGAATGTGAATGAATTTATGTTCAGGCACTTATGGATTACACTCGTGAACGATTCTGGCGCCCCGGATCACCACACCTTCAGGCAAGGTTTTGGGACCGGGTGTCAGCCGGATATATTTGATATTGGCCTTTGGAATCAGAATCAGATCCCCATCAACCTCCACTGCCAGGGAATTGCCCATCACGGTTCCGTCTATCACTTTCCGGAAGGCCGAGGCAACGGCAACAGGATCTGCCCCCGGCATCTGATAGGGATATTCAACCGTCATGCAGGTTCCGTCAATAAAGAAAATACTCAGCCGTTTGATTTCGTCTGCCATAATTTTTCTCCTGTCTGTAAATTGCTTATGCAGTACTGCTCCGAAGTGCACAGATTCATTTTTTGCACTCCGGAGCAGGTTTTGTTCAGTGTTCGATCAGAATGTCCCTTGCTTCCTTATAGAAATAGCGAATCATTTCGTATTCCGCAGGAGAGCCGGTTTCGTGATAGCGGAAACTGGTCTGGTGGCGTTTGTCTATGGGTTTGAATACGCTGTAGGCCATCTGCGCTTCCGTGTTCACATCAAAATTAAAGGGATCAGCCGCTGTAAATGCCGCACTGTCCACAAGATCGCCGAACGCGTCGCGCAGGTTGGACGGGCCGAGAATGGGCAGAACAATATAAGGTCCGTCCCCGACACCCCAGTATCCCAGAGTCTGGCCGAAATCCTCATTTTGCCGCTCAAGCGGAATCTCATCCATTTCACTGGCTATATCAAAAAGTCCAAAAAGACCGAAAGTGGAATTGATCAGAATCCGTCCTGTGGTTTTGAGTATCTTTTTGCCTTTTAACTGAAATATGGAATTGAACAGATTGTCAAATTCTCCCACGTTGTTGAAGAAATTGGACACGCCTTTTTCCACCGGATTCGGTGTGATAAATTCATATCCCCGGACTACGGGCAGAAACACATATTCGTCAAACTGGGAATTGAACTTGTACATGCGCCGGTTAAACCCGTCCCAGGGATCATACACAGATTTGATCTTATACTCGACACCGGGTTTCATATACAGTTCAGCCGGTCTTTTGACCGGTTTGAGCGGTTCCTGGGCAGTTGCGCAGCCCGTGAAAAAAAAGAGCAGGGCGGCAATCAGCAGCAGTTTAAAAAGATTCAGACAGGTTCCGTGAATCCTCATGCTTTTCTCCTTGTTTTGTGTATCTGTCATTTTTTCTCCTCCCTTACCGCATGAAAGTGAGCATCTGGGCCACATACTGCCTGTGATCCATGTTTCCGCAATGCCCGCCTTTGTTGAAAACCACTGCCCTGGACCCGAAAACATTCCTGAGCCAGTCCACTTCCCCTTTTTCCAGAATAATATCGTCCCGGTTGGTGATCATAAATATTTTGTTTGAACCTTTCAGATAAGATTCAATTTGTTGCAGACTCAATGACTGGATCAGATCCTCTTTTGCCAGACCGGGCTGCCGGGATTTGAAAAAAGGATAAAAATAGTCATTGAAATAATCCATGAAAGAGGTGCGTGTTGCAACAACTCCATAGTCCTCCATGGAGTTGTAGGGCGAATCCGGCAGATTGGAAGGACAGATGAATCCCGCGCGCGTCATGAGATCTGAGACCAGAATCATATTGGCCGAGGAAATGCGGAAGCTGACGCCGACCATTGCAGCCGCTCCCTGCTCCGTACCTCCCTCTTTCCGGTAGATGTCATACAGCAGATCCGGATCTGACAGGTCAATACGGTTGGTTTCTCCGTAGTAATCTGAAATTTTGTCGAATACTTTGTCCATAAAATCACCGGCATGATCCAGGCCTCCGGGAATATTGTTCACAAGCGCGTTATCCAGAATTACTGTGGAATTGTACAGACTGACCGGAGGATTGAGCATCAGCACCCTCCGGAAATTGAATATCCGTTTCTCTTCATCAATATAGGAAACATACGCGGCCTGTGCTGCACCCAGACTGTATCCCGCGACAGAGAAACCCGATACATCAATATCCTCTTTGACCTCATCATAGGCCAGTTTCATCACCCGGTACAGGTCACGGCTGTCCTCTCCCAAATGTCCGGGAACATGTGTCTGGGACGCGGAAACAATGAAATTGGGATGGGTCGGGGAAGAAATGCAGATGACATGATACCCGGCATGGTGAAAGGTTCTTTGGAGCACTTTCATTTTTGCGGAATTGTATGCTGCCCCGGTTCCCGCGATCACAAACATCAGGGGAGCCTTTTCATCCTGAGCAGCCAGAGAGCAGTTCAGGCTTTCGGAATACCAGAATATTTCCGGTATTCTGCGCTCCGGGAACACGGTCAGACTGAATTTTTTGACATCAGTTTTTGGCAGTTGGGCCTTATATTCCAGCGGGGTTCCGATTACGGTTGACTTGTAGGGACTGTCAATATCGCCGGGGAAATCAATTGCCAGATCTGCACCAAAGGATGCTGCGGATGCCATAAGGAACAGACACGCCGTCAGAATCCAGACAAAACATTGTTTTTTCATACATTCTCCTTCAGTTGATTGCTTTCTGGTGATTTCTGAAAATAAACATACCATTTCAGTTCAGGCACAAGCTGGAAGCTTATGCTACTTTTCCGGGATATTCTTTTCTGGAAATCGCCTCTGTTAAGAGTCTGTTTGCAAACTCTCTTCTTGAAATACACCATGTCAGCAGGAAAACATCAGTCCTGTTTCATCAAAGGAATGCTGTCGGCCAGTTCATACTGAATAATGGCCTGAATCTTGTTTTCAATCTTGTAATACCGGGCCACCTTAATGGCAGGCAGAACCTCCTGAAATTTAGGCAGATAAAGATCTCTCAATGCCAGACGCCCATTCTCCAGTGCCATAGAGTCTTTCAGCAGTTTTTCCGCCATCTCATCGCTCATGCTCTGATAGTTCCGGGCATATTCCACAATGAGAGTTCTGATTTTTTCATTGTGCTGAGCCAAAGCGTTCTGGAAATCCTCATACACCGGCCAGAATGCTTTTGCCTCTTTTTCCGTAAGTTCCATGTTTGCGGCTACAAGCAGTTTCCTGTCAGCCTGAATTTTATCCTTCAGAAACTGCATGTTGTCCGCAGGTTTATCCTTTTTCTCTTCCGCACACACCGGAGCCGAAACCAGGGCAAAAACCAGAATCCATGCCGTCAGAACCGCTGTAAACACCATATTCTGTTTCATCGTTTTTTCCTCTTATCCCTAACTGCTTATCATATCGGGCTTTTTTATGGTGACAAACCCCGGGTCTGAAATCATGATCCGGCCCGAAAGCAGAAGATTCAGACTTCGCGGGGAAGTCCAGTCCGGTTAAAACTTCCAGGTTAAATTCAGATTGAAGAAGTGCAGAGCCACATCATCATAAGTTCCTGCAAGCCTTCCGGCCAGCGGCCCCCGGTTCAGATCCATTTCCATTTCACCGACCCACATCATTTCGTAGGCCCAGCCAATGTCAATATCTTTGGTCCACTGATACTGGGTTCCAAAAGCAAATCGCCAGGCTTCTCCCAAAGGCAGGGCTGGGGAACGGTTTTCATCTTCCAGGCAGGAACTGTCATAAGCCGCGCCCACAGACAGGAGCCATTGGGGGGCAGCCCGGTACTGTGCGCCAAGTGCCACATGGTAAGTGTCATCATACTTCATGTCTGTTTTAAGCGTGGTAAGGTTTTCCGAGCTGATTCCCACATCCACTTTTCCGAATTCCTCCCAGTTCTGCCATCCCAGGTCGGCCATCAAAGCCAGCCGGTCTGTAAGCTGATGATATACGCTGAACATGGCGGACTGGGGCATATTCATTTCCAGATCCATTTCCCCGGCCAGCAATCCCCGGTTTTTCAGAATGGTGTTAAGACCTGATCCCAGATCCTTGAATTCCAGATCACTGGTCATATCAATCTCGCCTTCAGACAGATAGGTCAGGCCGAAACGGGTACCTTTGTTCAGTTCAAAGAGCAGGCCCGCGTTGACCTGAAAGGTCCAGGGATCATCTTCCAAATGCAGTTCCCCGTCAGGGCCGGTGAGGTTGTTGATGGCAATATTTTCCTCAAAGATGATATAGTTGGCAATCACGCCCACACCCAGAGAAAAATGATCGTTTATCCGATAAGCCACAGTCGGCTGAATCCCGATGGCCTGCAACGTGGTGTCTTTCACATAATATCTTCCGGCCCAGTCATTTCCGTAATCCAGTGCCAGACCAAAGTGTCCGAACACACCCAGACCGAATTTCAGATCCTGCGTGATGTTCTGAACATAAAAAAAACTCCCTGACGGCAGCCAGTCTGCTGCATCTCCGCTGCTGCCGGATTGTGTGGTGCGCCCATCAGGACTGAACTCCAAATCCATATACAGGGGCTGAATGCCAAAAAGAACCTGAGACCTGTCCAGCCGGGTCATTCCTGCCGGATTGGTATAGATCGTACCCGCATCCTGTGCCCGCGCCGCATAACCTGCCCCGGCCAGTCCCAGATCCGGGGTTCCGATTTCATACAGATAAAGCCCTCCGGCCCATGCTGAGCATGGCATGATGCCGAAAAGCAGAAAAGCCAGACACATCTGTACAAAGTGTGTGAATTTTTTCACCATTGCCTCCTCTGAAAATCATTTGGGGACGGTGGGAATGAAATTTTCTTTCCTCCCGCACCCGTAAAATTGGGTTTAGCGGTTTCCCTGAAATCCGCTGTTTTCATGATGTTCTCCAAAATCATAATCCTGCTGTACGGACTGAAATTTACCCTGCTCTTAGGCGATTTATGAAAATAAATATACCGGTTCAGTTCAGGCATAAGCTGGAAGCTTGTGCTACTTTTGTGGTATATTTTTTTCAGGAAATAGCCTTAAACAGGAGCAGTTCCCCTCCTTTCCAGGCTTCTTTTTCCTGTAATCTCAAAAGAAGCCGATGTTTGAGCTCTCTTCCATTCCTCCTTTTTTCGATGCCTTAAACAAAAATGCTCGTCGGAACCCTTCCGGGATTTATGTAAACCCGGCAGGGATGAAATTATTATATATTGAAAATATTATAAAAATGACCGTTTTTCCCATTATCCCAAACCCCGGCAGTGGTGAAATTATTATAAAAATCAAAGAATTCCATCATCCCAAACCCCGGTAGGGGTGATATTATTATAGAAAAGACCGTTTTTCCAATTATCCCAAACCCCGGTAGGGGTGAAATTATTATAAAAATCAAAGAATTCCATCATCCCAAACCCCGGTAGGGGTGATATTATTATAAATTTGAAATTATTATAAAAATAACCGTTTTTCCCATCATCCCAAACCCCGGTAGGGGTGATATTATTATAGAAATAACCGTTTTTCCCATGATTCCCACTGAAATAATATCATCCCTTCCGGGATTCTGTTTTGCTTTTTTTGCATATTGTTTCTATAATAATATCATCCCTTTCGGGATTTTTCTAACCCCGGTAGTGCTTTTTTTTGCATATTGTTTCTATAATAATATCATCCCGTTCGGGATTTTTCTAACCCCGGCAGGGGTGATATTATTATAGAATTGACCGTTTT
>CAZHPS010000371.1:0-7087 GCA_964534335.1 uncultured Desulfobacterales bacterium | reverse complement strand
TATTATTTATACATTTAATTTCAGAAAGTTATATTGTTAATAGAGAAACTTTAGTTATTTAGCGGCAAGAAACCTGTCACTTCGCCTCTCTTACTACCGCCAAAGAGTGGAAAATGTCGCTGCACTTGAAGGCAGCGCATACGCTAATCTAACGAATCAACAAGAACAGCGAGATGGCGGGCGATTTCAGCTTCTAATTCGCAGTTTAGATGATGTCTATGGGGGAAGTTGGGCTTCGTTCAGGGTATGGCGAACTGATGTTGATGAAGATGAAGACGCCCCAGTGATGGGGCCAGAAAGCAATGATAACACCGACTATGAAAGCTCGCGGGGGCATCGAAGTGGTTATGTCGGTATAAGGGTAGAAGGCGAGTTTTGGCGTGATGAATGGATTGAGCATCAGGGGCAAAGTAAGCGTGTCCGAGGAGATGCAGATACGAATCTTCCCCAATTCATAGTGGAGACTGACGGGACACGCATGGCATCTGCCGATTTAGATAATGAAGACATTGGCCGATGGCTGTGGTTCCGCCCAAGCGTAGTCAACGAGATTCTCGGTCTTCGCGGCTTTTCTCTTGAGTGGTATACGGCGGAAACTGGTGGTATTCGGTCCACATCTGGGTATGTGACCCACTTCGGAATTAATTCTTCGGATTTAATCACTGTCTATGCCTATGATGTTGCCCGTCTTGCCGCATGGGAGCAGCATATTTGGGCTGCTCATAACGTTGTTCCAGATGGGAAGGTTTCAAATGAGCTACTAGAAACGCAAGTAAAAGCTCAGCCAGCATCTACCCATGCTGTTGAAGACCTTCTTTTCAAGGTTATGGAGTTGTTAGAGGAGGGATTTCGTCAAGAGTTCAACGTTTCTCTTTACACTCACGACATAGAGCATGCTGTAGCCATGGTGCATATATCCCGCTTTGCGAGCAAAGATCAGACGTCATTGCTGAGGTTAGCTAAAGAGCTTGTTCGTGTCTTTTCTGATCGACTTGATGTACGTGAGATCCGCAAGATTTCAACACACTCTAATAAAGAAAAGCTCGGTTAGAACAAGCTTCTTGAGGATGTTCTTGCTCGGAAAATTGGGGCTGATAAAGCTCGTCGCGTTTTTGGCCCAATTGTCGGCGCTTATGACATGCGAGTAGGTGATGCACACCCGACCAGCTCGAAGATTGGAGATGCTCTGAAGCTAGCTGAAATCGACGAAAGCAAGTCGTTTCTGAGACAGGGCGAACAATTGATTTCGAATTTCGGACGATCAATTTGGTGGATCGGCAAATTGCTTTTTGAAAAATCGGAAGAACCAAGTGAATAACAACACGCAGGCATAACCAGCCGTTTCACCAGACGCCGAAAAGAGCGGCGCTGGTGAACTTTTTGTTATGCGACTGTTTTTTAATGATTGGTAAATTATGGAAATAGTATTGGATACATCTGTTATCATAGCACTTCTTTCCAGTGAAACAGAAAGAAATGCCATAATTGAAATAACAGACGGCAAAGATTTTATATGCCCGGAAAGTGTAACTGCAGAAATCGGAAATGCTGTTTATGCAATGTTTAAACGAAACCGCATTACTTTGGAAGCAGGAAAAGAACTCTTAACTGCATTTCAAAATCTGAAAATTAAACTGCTTCCTCTGAATCTGACCCGCTCAATCGAAATTTGTGGCAAATATGATATTTATGCATATGATTCTTATGTGCTGGAATGTGCTGAAAGGATAAAATCGGATTTGGCAACTCTTGATAACCGCATGAAGAAAGTTGCAGAAAAATTAAATATTTCAATAATTGAGGTGTAATATGCCGGTATATGACTGTTCGGATGTTTGCAATAATTTATCCAGACTCTTAAATGAGGCAAAGGAAAATAAAGAAGTGATTATTAAAAGTAATACAGGTGATTTATTTATTGTAAGAATAATATCCCAAAAAAAATCTGAATACAATTTGCCAAAGCTTGATTTGGGTTTAAGCAGAGAAGAAATAGTAAGTTATATCAGAGAAACAAGGGAAAGACAGTAAACACATAAACATGCGGTCAGGCGGACGGCTATCTATGCCGCTTACCTTACCGTTATGCCGGAAAAAATATTTGTAATACATAATAAAATTAAATTATTACAGATATTTATACTTAAAAAATCATAATATGAGCCAAAAAAGTGTCCTGAAAACACGGCATAAATCAAGTGTACCTGATCCGCTTCTTATGGGATTGCTGAAGGGTTTTCTTCATGGTTAGTGTTTATAATTATTCTTATTATTCAGATGTGTCAGGAACAGGAAATTAAAGCCGGCCATATTGATATACAACGAAAAATGAAGTAAACAGGTGACAAATATGAATACGATGATTGAAGCATTATTTGACGGTAAGGTGTTTCATCCGATAAAACCGTTCACTTTAACACCTAATACGCGTGTACGGATTTTTATAGAGACTGATACATCTTCTGAGAATACAACTCCTTCTTTTCTGCAGACAGCCCGTTCTCTGAATCTTGACGGACCGCCTGACTGGTCTTTGAATCTGGAAAAATATTTGTATACCATTACTTGAAACATTTTGGTTGTAAAATACCGCATTCGAAAGGCCTGCATTAGGAGAGTTACAGTTTAAACAGCCACGAATAACACGAATCTGCACGAATGCACAAACCATAATTCGTGTCATTCGTGCAATTCGTGGCTGTACCGTCAAATCTTCTGAGTAATGGTATACGGTGATAAAACAGATGAGAAGTGAAATATTTCTTGATGCTGCATATGCAATTGCATTTTCCCACAAATTTTGATAGTGGGTCAAACTGGCTGATAATGTCATCCCTTCCGGGATTCTGATTTGTTTTTTCAGATTTTTTTCTATAATAATATCAATCCTTACGGATTTTTTCCGTTCCTGTGTCAGAACCGAATCAACGGATTTGAACCACTACCCAAATTTTATATATTGATTGCCCTTTATTTACAATATACTTCAACTGAAACCGGCTCTGGCTGTGAACAAAAAACTTAAATTTCTCATCAAATGCTTTTCCGTATGTGCCATTCTGTCAGCCCTGACCTGTGCAGGATTTTTTGTCTGGCTCCGGATGACCCTGCCCTCTTTCACTTTTCTCAATTCCCGTATTGAAGATTCCCTGAAAAAGCTGGCCCCGGATTACCGTATTGAATTCAGTGAAATAAAGCTTGCTGCTTCTGTCAGGCATCTGATTCCCGGTGTGCAGGTGAGCAGCATCCGGATATACTGCGGTGAAACCGCCCTGCTGATCTGTCCGGAACTGTTTGCAAGTTTCAGCCTGTCCGGACTGATAACAGGACAGATGCAGCCCGTGAAAATTCATATCCGGGAGCCGCATTTTGCACAGATTCCCCTGCTTTTTCCTGCCTCACCCTCTCAGGTATCCGCTCCTGTATCCGGGAAGAAGAACGCTTCACAGCAGATTGCCGATGCCCTGTCCGGACTGTTTTCTCTTTTGAGGGAATACAGTTCTTTCAAAGAATTTCATATACAGGATGCTGTGGTGGATACCGGTACTGCCCGGCACAGAGGCTGGCTTGAAATACCGGAGATCAGAGTCAAAATTCAGCACAAATCCAATGGAATTACCCTGAAAACAAATATCCGGACACGGTTTCATGAATCGGATACGGCTGTTGACGGAGAAATCGCATGGTCAGCCCCGGACAAATCTGGGCAGGTCAATGCAGAATTCCGTAATATCAATCCTTCCGGACTGGCGGATCTGATTCCGTCAGCGGATTTTCTCCGGGGCTGCCGGTTTCCCTTACAGGGAAAAATACAGGCAAGTATCGCGTCCGGAAACACAGACATCAGCCTTCTGAAATTAAGCTCGTCCGGTGGAATGCTTTTTCATCCCCGTGTATGGGAAAACCCACTGCATATGGAAAAAATGGATCTGCAGGCAGCGGTTACAGAGAATTTTTCCCGTATAAATCTGCATTCCTTTCTCCTCTCTTTTGCAGAACCGGATTTTCACGGGCCGGTATTCAGCGGATCAGGGAATATCCGCCTTGTTCCGCAAAGGCCGGAGATGGATATGAACATACGCGCTGACCGTCTGAAACCGGACAGGGCGCATCTTTACTGGCCTTATCCCCTTGCGCACACGGCAAGGGACTGGATACGGCATCATTTCAAATCCGGGGATATTGACGGAGCAGAAGTGAAACTGCTGTTCCGGCCTGAAGACTGGCAAAGGGACACTCTTCCGGAAAGCGTTCTGCTTGCCCGTGTTCCCTTTCAGCATGTCAGTCTGGACTATCATCCTCCCCTTGCACCGATTCATGATGTGTCCGGCGTGGGAGAATTTACCTTTCACGGAGTGAATATTCAGGTATTTCAGGGACGTGTGTATGATACGCCTGTGGAAAAGGGACAGGTGAATATCCGATGGATGAAGGAACAGTCCGATATTTCCATTGAAGCCCATACGCAGGGGCCGCCTGATGATCTGCGGCAGGCAGTGGATGCCCTGACCGGTCAGAAATCCCCGACTGTTTCCATCGCGGAAGGCACTGCCCGAACCCGGCTCACCTTTGCTTTTCCCCTGACACATTTTACAAAAGAGGCATTTCTTTATACGGCAAAATCTGAAATGCAGAATATACGGATTCCGGATTTTCACGGTTTTGGCATCAGTCTGAAAAGCCTTTCCGCTGAACTCCGGAATCAGGAAATTGCTTTTGAAGGCAGTGGAGGAAAAGTGCGCAGCACCAATTATCTGGAAAGTCCGGTTTCTGTGAAAAGCATCCGTGGCAATGGGCAGATTCTGTATCATCCTCCCGGCATGGTGCTGGAGAATCTGTTTGCAGATTTGAACGGCCCGCAAATCAAGGCTTCAGGTTTTGTGAAATACAAAGAGGACTATCCCCATATTGATGCCAATATTCAGGTGAATCAGCTTTTTATTCAGGATGCCATTGCCTGCTGGCCTGTGCATGTGGCAGCGTCTGTCAGGAAATGGATCAAAACCCGTTTTTCATCCGGCAGAATTGACAATGCTGCTGTCCGTATCAATATGGATCCCCAGGCTTTCCAACAGAAACATCTGCCCAAAACAGCTTTGGAGGCCATTGTTCCTTTCAGTGACGTGACACTGGACTATCATCCGTCTCTGCCAAAACTGGAAAAAGGAGCGGGCATTGCCATTTTTTACGCGGATTCCATGAATGCGGAACTTCACAGCGGAATGGCCGGAAACTCAGGGATAGAAAGCGCAACTGTCCATATTACGGATATGACCGGGGAAAAAGCGGAAGTGGAAATTCAGGCTGCTGTCACCGGCCCTGTGAATGACCTGCTGAATGCTGCCGGAGCATTTGCCGATAAATACAAAGGCCCGGAAATTAAGGAAGGCGAGGCAAAGACGCAACTGCAGATTTCTCTGCCCCTGGTTACGGGGCTGTCCGGCAAAGATGTGCGGGTCAAAGGTTCTTCGGAAATAAAAAATATTTCCATAGCAGATATTTCCGGGATTTCACTTTCACAGGGAAATATCCGTGCCCGTTTTGAGGGAGCCAAAGTGGAAGCACGCGGCACCATCCGGGCAGGAGCCACCGAATTGTCAGTGGATTTGCAAACCGCCCTGTCTGAAAGGCAAAAGACAGTGGATGTCCTGGGCGTGACAGGTACGGTACATGCAGATCGGCTGAAGGATTTTGGAATTTCCCCTATTTCTTTTCTGACAGGTTCTGCTTCCTGCAAAGCGGTTTTCACCTTCCGTCCGAATCATATTGGCATTGATTTCACTGCTGATATGGAAAACACGGAACTGAATCTGAAGCAACTGGGATGGCGCAAAGCCAAAGGACAGAAGGGAATGTTGAGGGTCAAAGCAGATGCCGCAGGCAAAAATATCACGCTGTCACAGATTCAGTTGTCAGGAAACGGTTTTGATATATCCGGAAGCGGAACTGTCCGCAGCGGAACACAGACAGGGAAGATGATTTCAGATTTGCGTTTTGACAGGGTGCATTTCGGGGACAGTGATTTTGCACTTGGGATCAGCACCGGGCCTGCATATGATATTCGCATCAGCGGAAAAAAATTTGACGCGGGGCCCCTGATCCAGTCCTTTTCCCAAAATCATTCCAAAGGAAAATCCACACCTGAGCCACAGACAAAAAAAACGGAAAAAAATTCTTTTTCCGGCACGGTATCAGTTGCGCTGGAGAATCTGGGACTGCGCAATGACATTGAAGTTTACGGACTGCGTTTTGCAGGTCAATGGAAGGATTCCCGGATTGTCTCTGCACAACTGCAGGGAAATCACAGCAAAAAAGAAAATTTTTCCCTCTCTCTTTCTCCACAGAAAAACGGCTCCCGCATAAACATCCGCTCGGACAATGCCGGAATTCTTCTGAAGGGATTTGATATTTCAAAAGATATTATTGGAGGCCAGTTGGAACTTGCAGCAGATGCACAGGGAAACTTTCCCATGGAAAAAACTGTAAAAGCCAAACTGGATATGCGTGACTTTGCCATAGTTAATATCTCCCTTGTGACGAAAATTCTGTCTGCGGCCTCATTTGTGGGAATTCTGGAGCAGATGAAAAGCGGCGGGGTTGCCTTTGACACACTGGAATCTGAACTGGAATACGCAAATGAGGTGCTGTCCATCCGCAAAACACGCATGGAGGGGCTGAGCATGGGCATGACTGCCGAAGGCCGGATCAGTTTTATGGATGACAGTATGGAACTGAACGGTGTGGTTGTTCCCTTTAATCTGATCAACAAAATGGTGGGACTGATACCGATTCTGGGAAAACTGATTGTGGGAGACGGAATTATCGCGACCAATTACACCGTGACTGGGGCATACAAAGATCCGGATGTCCGCATTGAACCCCTTTCCACCCTGGCAGTGGGATCACTGCGCAGCATATTTAACCATATTAATTTGAAAAACACATCTCCTGTGCAGGATAATGCACAGGAAAATATGACACCGCGCGGGGATAAATGAAAACAGCATCTGTAGCCGCAGATCTGCCCACAGCCCGGCATCACCGGTAATGAAAATATTCAATGCCGTATTTCTGTGCTTTGTAGGCC
>CAZHPS010000370.1:0-7110 GCA_964534335.1 uncultured Desulfobacterales bacterium | reverse complement strand
CCATCCGCAGAAATGTGCTGCGCTCCTTTCTCACCATTCTGGGAATTGTGATTGGCGTTGCTGCCGTGATTATCATGGTCACAGTGGGACAGGGAGCAACCGCAAAAGTCACATCTGACATTTCCAAACTGGGAAGCAATCTGCTCATTGTCACACCCGGACAGCGGCGCGGGCCGGGGGGCAGTTCCGGTGATGCCAAACCCTTTGAAATCAGCGATGTAAAAGCCATTGAATCACAAATCAGCAGTCTCAATGCTGTGGCCCCGGCCGCAAGTCAGGGCGTAACAATTGTTTATGGAAATATCAACCGCACCACTTCCCTTACCGGAACCGACAATGAATACATCAAAGTCCGGGACTGGTCTGTGGCTCAGGGACGGGAATTCCGGGAAAGTGAACTGCGGAGCGGAAAAGCCGTGTGCATTATCGGTGCGACTGTGCAGAAAGAACTGTTCGGTTCACAGAATCCCCTGGGGCAGCGCATCCGTATCAAAAAATTTTCCTGCGAAGTGGTGGGTGTGCTGACGGCCAAAGGACAGACAGGCATGGGTATGGATCAGGATGATACTGTCATCATTCCCCTGCGAACCTTTCAGCGCAGGATTTCCGGCAAAACCGATGTGAGTCAGATTCAGGTTTCTGTGCAGGATGGCGTATCCACAGAAAAAATCAGCGGGGACATTGAAAAACTCATGCGGGAACGCCGGGGTGTCAAATCCGGGGATTCAGACAATTTCACGGTCAGGGATATGAAAGAAATTGCAGATACCCTCAGCGGAACCACAAAAGTGCTTACCACGCTTATGGGATCGGTTGCGGCTGTGAGTCTGCTGGTTGGGGGCATTGGGATTATGAATATCATGCTGGTGTCTGTAACAGAACGGACAAGGGAAATTGGAACCCGGCTGGCTATCGGGGCAATGGAAAAAGACGTGCTGACCCAATTTCTGGTGGAGGCGGTTGTGCTGGCCTCTTTCGGGGGAATCATCGGCATTGCTCTGGCCCTGGCCGCATCTGCGGGAATTGTGCAAATGCTGGGCGTGCCATTGGTGCTGGATTACCGGATTGTGGCACTGGCCTTTGTCTTTTCGGCAGCAGTGGGCGTGATATTCGGTTTTTTCCCGGCACGAAAGGCAGCGCGTCTTGATCCCATTGAGGCATTGCGGTATGAATAGAAATTTTTTTGTTTCCCACAGAGAACACAGAGGGTTTTTTTAAAATTGAAAACGTATTGAGGGATAAGGATGAATTTTTTGTTTCCCACAGAGGACACAGAGAGTTTCACAGAGAACACAGAGGTTTTTTTTCATTAAAGCCCCCTGTGATAGATTCTCTGTGTCCTCTGTGGGAGATTCTCTGTGTCCTCTGTGGGAGATTCTCTGTGTTCTCTGTGGGAAATTCTCTGTGGGAAACTTTATCCCAATTTGAAAATGAAAGGAAATGATAATTCCATGATGAAAAACTGTTTTTACATAAAAATACTGTCAATCCTTGCCGCTGTGTTTTTTATCAGCGGATGTGCTGCTGTGGGGCCGGATTACACAGCCCCCCAGTCTGATCTGCCAGCACAGTGGAATAATCTGCTGCAAAAGGGCGATGCTTCAGAAACATCTGATCCTGCTTCTCTTGCACAATGGTGGAAAACTCTTAATGATCCGATTCTGACAAATCTCATTTCCCAGTCCATTGCGGAAAACAAAGATTTGAAACTGGCAGCTTCAAGAATCAGGGAAACACGCGCGCAGTGGGGCATTGCGGAAGCAGCAAAATTTCCCTCTGCGGATGCCTCCGGTTCTGCCACTTCTGCCAAAAGCACCGGAAAACAGGAGCGCAATGAACGCTATTCCCTCAGCATTGACGCAGGATGGGAAGCAGATTTGTTCGGGAGGGTGCAGCGGTCTTCGGAAGCCGCGTATGCGGATTATGAATCTGTCACGGAAAATTACCGGGATGTGCTTATCAGCCTGATTGCGGAAACGGCTCTCAATTATATCAATGTGCGCACCTATCAGAAACAACTGGCCGTTGCAGAGGAAAACCTGAAAATTCGCAAAGAAACTTATGAACTTGCCAATTACAGATACAAAGCAGGGCTTTCCTCTGCACTGGATCTGAGCAGCGCGAAATACAATGTGGAGGAAGCCCGTGCCAATATTCCTGTCACGGAGCGGAATCTGGAAGCCGCGAAAAACCGCATTGCCGTACTGACGGGAAAAACGCCCGGCTCGGTTCATGCGCAACTGTCCAAAACAAAACCGCTTCCTGTGCCCGGTCTGAAGATTGCCGCTGGCATTCCGGCTGATATACTTCGCAGACGTCCTGACATCCGAAAAACAGAAAGAGAACTGGCCGCGCAGACTGCAAGAATCGGGGTTGCCACTGCGGATTTGTATCCCCGGCTGACGCTCTCCGGCACTATTGGGATTGAAGCCCTTTCTCTAAGCGATTTGTTCACATCAGACGCGCTGTTCAACAGCATTGGCCCCCGTGTTTCCTGGAATATTTTTGACGCGGGAGCCATACGCAAAAATATTGAAGTGCAGAATGCCCGGCAGGAACAGGCTTTGATTCAGTATGAATCCGGCATTCTGTCTGCTTTGGAAGAAGTGGAAAATGCCCTGTATTCCTATGCACGGGAACAGTCCCGCAGAAATTCCCTGCTCAGCGCGTCCAAAGCTGCAAAACAGGCAACGGAGCTTTCCCTGAATCAGTACAATTCCGGTCTTACAGATTTTCAGACTGTTTTAGATGCCCAGAGGTCTCTGCTTTCTTTTCAGGATCAACTGGCAAAAAGTGAGGCGAACATCCTCACTTATCTTATCCAACTCTACAAGTCGCTTGGAGGCGGTTGGAATATAGATGTATAGTGCTTCATTTCATTTTAATTTATGGGTATCTCTCTGATGAATACCGGGTGTCGGATTACGCTGACGCTAATCCGACCTGCAATTTTAAGTGAAATGATGCACTAGTACACGACCAAATGTGCAAAAAACCGTTCTGCCCAATTTTTGCACTCCTTCGAATCAGGCCGGGGCGGGTGCAGATTGCATCAGATCAATGGCAAATCGGTATAATACTGATTCTCCATTGTTTTTTATACAATACGGAATGCAAATCCGGAGGAGTGCAAAAATTAAGCGGAGCTGTTTTCTTCACACACACGGAACGGTGAAAAAACTGACAATATTGTATAAAATCAATGGAGATTTGGTATAACAGGAGATACAAACATGTCAAAAGTGATTAGAGAAGATCAGGGAAATATTACACTGCTGCGCATGAACAGCGGTGTCACCAATGCAATCGGCACAGATTTGGTAAATGATCTTTGTAAGGCTCTGCATGAAATCAGAAAAGAATCTGCGGGAATGGTTTTTGCCGGAGGAGAGAAATTTTTCAGCATGGGACTGAATCTGCCGGAACTGCTGATGATGAACCGAAAGGAAATGACGGATTTCTGGTATAAATTCGATCAACTGGTCATGGATCTTTTTACTTTCCCTCTGCCAAGTGTGTGCGCAATACGGGGCCATGCAGTTGCCGGAGGCTGTGTGTTTGCTCTGACCTGCGATTACCGCTTTGCAACTTCTGACAAAAAACAGATCGGACTCAATGAAATCCGGCTTGGTGTTCCGGTTCCCTATTCTGTGGATATGATTCTCCGGCAGATTGTGGGAGATCGGGCCGCGACAGAAATGATGTACACAGGCAATTTCATGACCCTGTCTGATGCAAAGACCATCGGACTTGTTGATGAAATCTGCCCTCCGGAAAGCGTTGAAGATCGGGCAGTGGAAAAGGCGGCATTACTGGCATCATCCAGCAAAGCAGCATTTTCCGAAATGAAAGCCAGTCGCGTGGAAGAAATCCGGATACGGTATGAAAAAAATGCCAAAGCCAAAAATGAGATTTTCCTTGACTGCTGGTTTGATCAGGCTGTTCAGGAAGTGCTGAAAGAGGCGTCCAGGAAATTCTGAATTGCTTTCAGAACTGGATAATGCCTTAACCACGAAACACACGAACTATACCATTACCTGAAACATTTCGGTTGTAAAATACCGCATTCGAAAGGGTTGCCTCAGCAGAGTTTTTACAGTTAAAACAGCCACGAATAACACGAATATGCACGAATGCACAAACCATAATTCATGCAATTCGTGGCATTCGTGAAATTCGTGGCTGTACCATCAAATCTTCTGAGTAATGGTATATACGAAAAAACAGAATCTGAAAGCAAATCAGCATGAAAGTTACGGCAGTGGATCAAACCGGTTGAATTTTTTTAACACCGAGTTTTGCACAAAAAAAATCTGCGTTATTCTGCGGTTAAACACCGGATCTGGCAGCCGGTTTGACCTACTGCCGCCAACTTTTTTATTCATCAGGTGAAAGGAGCATCAATGGAGATTGAAATCAAAGTTCCAAGTGTGGGCGAATCCGTGCAGGAAGCCATTCTTGCCCAGTGGTACAAACAGGACGGCGATACTGTAAAAAAAGATGAACCCCTGTTTATCATTGAAACAGACAAGGTTTCGCTGGAAGTCAATGCAGAGGCCAATGGCATTCTCAAAATTCTGGTTCCAGAAGGTCAGACTGTGGCTGTTGGTACTGTGGTGGGAAAAATCAGCACTGCAGCCGCAGCAGATGGAAAAGCACCTGTCAAAGAAACACCTGCTCCGGCAGAAGCGGCAAAATCTGCTGAGATGAAACCCGCATCTCCCAAATCCGAAGAAAAGAAACCGGCTCCGCCAGAGATCTCTTCAAAAGAGATGAAAGACCTTTCGCCTTCAGTGCGAAGGCTGGTTTCTGAACAGGGAATTGATGTAAGTCAGATTGCAGGAACCGGCCCCGGAGGAAGAATCACCAAAGGCGATGTTCTGCTTGCAATGGAAGCCGGAAATATTGTGCAGACAGTGAGCTGTCCTGAACCTGCCCCGGTTTCCGCAACGGTCAGACAGGAAACCGTGCGCAAACCTATGACGCCCATCCGTAAACGCATTGCAGCGCGGCTGCTGGAAGCCAAACAGAATACGGCCATGCTCACCACCTTCAATGACATTGACATGAGCCGGGCTATGGACATCCGTAATGAATACAAGGAAGCATTCAAAAAGAAACACGATGTCAGTCTGGGATTCATGTCTTTTTTTGTCAAAGCCACTGTGCAGGCATTGAAGGAATTTCCGGAAATCAACGCGTTTATTGAAGGCAGTGATATTGTGTATCACAATTACTGGCATATCGGCATTGCAGTGGGCTCTCCGCGCGGGCTGGTGGTTCCGGTAATCCGTAATGCTGATCAGCTTACTTTTGCCGGAATTGAGCAGGCAATTGTTGATTATGTTGGGAAAATAAAGGAAAACCGGCTGGAACTTGCGGATTTGGAGGGAGCCACCTTTACCATTACCAATGGCGGAGTGTTCGGTTCCCTGCTGAGTACACCCATTCTGAATACACCCCAAAGCGGTATTTTGGGAATGCACCGCATTGAAAAACGTCCGGTTGTCATCAATGACGAGATTGTGGCCCGTCCCATGATGTATGTGGCACTGAGTTACGATCACCGCATTGTGGATGGCCGTGAGGCTGTGACATTCCTGCGCAGGATCAAGGAATGCGTGGAAAATCCCGAACGTCTGCTCATGGAGGTCTGATATGGAATATGATCTGATTGTGATTGGCGCAGGCCCAGGCGGATATTCAGCCTGTCTGAAAGCCAGAAAACTGGGTATGTCCGTAGCCTGCGTTGAAAAAGAAGCCCGTCCCGGAGGCGTGTGTCTGAATGTGGGATGTATTCCCAGCAAGGCCCTGCTGGATTCCAGTGAGCATTATTACAATGCACGAAATAAATTTGCGGAACACGGTGTAATATGCGGTGATGTACGCCTTGATTTGAAAGCCATGATGACCCGGAAAGAAAAGGTGGTGACTGATTTGACCGGTCAGTTGTCCCAACTCCTCAAGGGAAACAAAGTGGAGATGATTCAGGGCAAAGCAAAGCTGGCCGGGCATAATCAGGTGGATGTGACTGCGGAATCAGGTGAGAAAATCTCTTTGCACGCCAAAAATATTCTGCTGGCAACGGGCAGCGCACCCATTGCTGTTCCCGGACTTCCTTTTGATGGTCAGTATATCGTGAGTTCCACCGAGGCATTGTCTTTTGAGACTGTTCCGGAGCATCTGGTTGTTATCGGCGGCGGTTTCATTGGCCTGGAACTGGGATCAGTCTGGTCACGGCTGGGAGCGAAAGTGACAGTTGTGGAAATGCTGCCCCAGATTGCCTCTGTCATGGATTCCCTGATTATCCGGGGTCTGGAGCGGGTGCTGAAAAAACAGGGGCTTGAATTCCGTCTCAATGCCAAAGTCACAGAAGCAAAAGCGGAAAACGGGAAGGTCACGGTAAAACTGGAGAGCAAAGGGGAAAGCAATACACTGGAATGTGACAAAGTGCTGGTGGCTGTGGGCAGAAGGCCGTTAAGTTCGGGCTTGGGTTTGGAAGATTTGGGAATTGAAACCGATTCCCGCACGGGTCACATAAAAGTGGATGTGAAATACTGTACAAATGTTCCTTCTGTATATGCCATCGGAGATCTGACTCCCGGCCCGGCTTTGGCGCACAAAGCATCAGCAGAAGGTATTGCAGCAGTGGAAAACATGGCCGGACTTGCCGGAGAAGTGAATTATGATGCCCTGCCATCCGTGGTTTATACATGGCCTGAAGCCGCCAGTGTGGGCATGACCGAGGCACAAATCAAAGAAATGGGCATTCCTTTTCACAGCGGAAACTTTCCTTTTTCCGGATGCGGAAGGGCAAGGTGCATGGGCGAAACTGACGGTTTTGTGAAAATCATCAGCCATGCCAAAACCGACCGGTTGCTGGGTGTGCATATCTTCGGCCCCCACGCGGCAGATCTGATTGCGGAATGCACTTTGGCAATGGAATTTGGAGCCAGCGCGGAAGACATTGCCCGCACTGTTCACGCGCATCCGACCTTTTCCGAGGCCGTGATGGAAGCGGCTGTGAATGTGCGGAAATAAAGACATATGATAAGTCAATGGTTCGGTAATATTTTCTGCTGTGCAGCCTGATAAATCAGGCAGTTAAAA
>CAZHPS010000369.1:0-7112 GCA_964534335.1 uncultured Desulfobacterales bacterium | reverse complement strand
AATCCCCCGCACTGTGCCGTGTTGGCAGGTCTTTGAACCATGTTTCCATGGCGGTTACCTTGATAGTTTCTTCAGGCTTTTCTGTTGTAAAAAACAGAACATGCACACCAAAACCAGGGAAGGTTCCTTTATTTTATACTGTTGGATCAAAGCACAACTTCCAATCACGAACACGGCAGGGGACTCCTGTAACACAGGTGGTCAGTTTCTGAAAACACATTCAGGAAATCTGATCTTTTTTACAGTTTTCCCCATCAGTCTTTCTCTTATCCCGGTGAAAGAAACAACTGCTCTCCAACTAATCGGTTATACAGCCGGATTGTCAGGTCCCCCATTTTTCATGCACAAAAAACATCCGCATACAAATCAACAGAATATTAAAATTTTATGCAATATTGCTTCATTGAACAAAAAAATCAGGAACAGCCATTTCTTCCTTCCAAATCGGTAAACACAAATATATCCTTACTGGATCCGCAATCAATTATAGTATCGGGCCGGGAGACTGCATACAAAAAATATCTGCAATATACATCCGGCCTATTCAGTTATCTCAGCAAAAAAAGCCTTGTTCAGACGGTTTGTATCCCAGTTTTCAGTTCAGCTTTCTCACAAAACGGATTATATGCATTATTCTCCGTTGTTCTCCTCATACACGTTGCGGACAATATAATCTTTCATCTGAAATAAAGTCAAGATATTTTACATATTCTGTCATCATTCCCTGTTTCTTTCATCCGGAATGCCCGTTTTCCGGTAAATACCGGATTTGTCTTTATTGATTTGGGAGTTATGCAGTTTATTTTCAACTGCCTGATTTTACATAAGCTGATTTATGCTGTGCAATATTTGCATCTATAAAAATCAATATGTTAAAATTCAACAGATTAACGCATGTGACAGTTGCAGGAGGACAGTATCCGGAACAGATTTTTCATTTTTTTTTTGCAGATTATAGTTCTTTCACCAACTTCTGTCCTCTGCAAAACCCGGTGGAGGAGTGCAGAAATTAAGCGGAGCGGTTTTCTGCACAGAGGACAAAAGTTGAGGAAAATACTGTATTCACCGGTTCAGCAAAAAAAAAGGGCAAATCCTTACGGATTCACCCTTTTCAGACATCTGCATTTGAAGTACCCGCGCGAAAGTTCACGGGTACCGGCTCAGTCAGCTATACACCTCTGGCATCCAAAAGTCTGATGCGGTGCAGTGCCCGTTCAAGGGCAGCCCTTGCTCTTGCATAGTCAATGTTTTCTTTGTGTCTTGCCTCTTCCATACGCTGCTGTGCACGTTTCAGTGCAGATTTTGCACGTTCAATGTCAATATCAGCTCTTTTTTCCGCTGATTCTGCCAGAATCGTCACCTTATCCGGCAGAACTTCGGCAAAACCGCCGCTGACAAAGATCTGCTGATCTGTCCCCCTGCTGTCTGTATAGCGGACAGTCCCGACTTTGAGTGTCGTCAGAAACGGTGTATGTCCCACAAGTACACCGAACTCACCCTCTGTTCCCGGTGCAACGACCATCCGGACATCCTCGCTCACGACAGCCCTGCGCGGGGTCACAACTTCCAGTCTGATATTTTCAGCCATATAATTAACCCCTTATACGCTGCTGTTATGCCGCAGCAGACATCTTTTTGGCCTTTGCCAGAACTTCCTCAATGCCGCCGACCATGTAGAACGCCTGCTCCGGGATATCATCATGCTTGCCTTCAACGATCTCCTTGAAACCCCTGACGGTATCCTCGATTTTTACATATTTGCCGGGTGTTCCGGTAAAGGTTTCCGCAACATGGAAAGGCTGGGAAAGGAATCTCTGCATTTTGCGCGCGCGCTGAACAGTGAGTTTGTCCTCATCCGAGAGTTCTTCCATACCCAGAATAGCGATGATGTCCTGCAGTTCTTTGTATTTCTGGAGAGTTCTCTGCACCTGGCGGGCAACCACGTAATGATCCTCTCCGATATAGTTGGCATCCAGAATTCTGGATGTGGAATCCAGAGGATCCACAGCAGGATAAATGCCCAGTTCAGCGATCTGCCGGGAAAGAACCACTGTTCCGTCCAGATGCGCGAATGTGGTGGCAGGCGCGGGGTCGGTAAGGTCGTCCGCAGGCACGTACACACACTGCACAGCGGTAATGGAACCTTTGTCTGTAGAGGTGATCCGTTCCTGAAGACCGCCCAGGTCAACGGCCAGCGTGGGCTGATAACCCACAGCAGAGGGCATACGGCCAAGGAGAGCGGAAACCTCGGAACCGGCTTGGGTGAAACGGAAGATATTGTCAATGAAGATCAGCACGTCCTGACCTTCCACATCCCGGTAATACTCGGCTGCGGTCAGAGCGGAAAGCGCAACACGGGCGCGGGCTCCGGGCGGTTCGGTCATCTGTCCGTAAATCAGGGCAGCTTTGGGCAGAACCCCGGATTCCTTCATTTCATGATACAGATCGTTTCCCTCACGGGTACGCTCGCCAACACCCGCGAACACGGAAATACCGCCGTGCTGCATGGCAATATTGTGAACCATTTCCATCATGATAACGGTCTTGCCAACACCGGCTCCGCCGAACATCCCCATTTTGCCGCCCCGGGGGAATGGAACAAGCAGGTCAATAACTTTGACGCCGGTTTCCAGAACGCGCACCGTGGTGTCCTGTTCCGTAAATGCAGGTGCAGGACGGTGAATCGGCATCATCTTTTCCTGACTGACCGGACCCAGCCCGTCCACAGGACGGCCAACAACATTGAGCACCCGTCCCAGTCCGGCCGCACCCACAGGCATCATGATCGGTTTGCCGGTGTCTTTGACCGACATACCGCGGACCAGACCGTCTGTTACGTCCATGGCGATGGTGCGGACAACATTATCTCCGAGATGCTGGGCGACTTCCACAACCAGGTTGTCTGCCTCATCATTGATAGCGGGGTTGGTAATCAGAAGAGCGGTAAGAATTGTGGGAAGTTTGCCCTGCTCAAACTCCACGTCAACGACAGGTCCTATGACCTGCGTAATTCTGCCAATATTTACTCCCATTTATAAACCTCCCTAAACTGTTTTTGCAATACTGTCCTTATCTTAGCCCTTGAGAGCTTCCGCACCGCCGACAATGTCCATCAGTTCCGCTGTAATGGCCGACTGACGCGCCTTGTTGTATGCCAGTGTGAGACTGCCGATCATGTCGTTGCAGGCTTTGGTCGCATTGTCCATGGCCGCCATGCGTGCAGCGTGTTCACTGGTGGATGTCTCCAGCAGTGCGCTGTACAACTGCACATAAATATTCCTCGGAAGCATCTCTCCCAGCAGTTCAGCGGGCGCAGGCTCGCAGATATGTTCCGCCAGATAAGGTTTGTCTTCCGCTTCTTTTTCCTCCCCTTCAGATTCAATGGGAGGAACCGGCAGCAGTTGTTTGAGCACCGGAATCTGGCGGGCTGCGCTCCGGAATTCGGCATATACGACATAAACTTCATCGTATGCCTCGTCCATGAAACGCTCCACAAGTTTCCGGCCGGCCTTGGAGGCCACACTGAAATCAAATTTTCCGCCCACAACGCCGACATATGCCTCGTCAATGGCAATACCGCTTTTCCGGGCCCAGTCCCGGCCTTTTTTGCCGAAAGCTGTCAAAGAAATTTCCGCATCCGTGCCGTATTTTTCTTTGATGAAGTTTTTGGCCCTGGTAATCAGGTTGGTGTTGAAACCTCCGCACAGCCCCCTGTCAGAGGTGCAGAGAACAAGATTGACCTTCCTGACTTCCGCACGCGGCACCAGCAGAGGGTTTGTCTCCTCCCCTGCTTTTTCAGCAAGACTTCCCAGTACCTCGGCAAATTTCCCGGCATAGGGCCGGAAAGCCTCCATATCGGACTGTGCACCGCGTAATTTGGAAGCGGCCACCATGTTCATGGCCTTGGTGATCTGTTTGGTCTTTTTGACCGCCGAGATCTTCATTTTTACATCCTTTAACGTAGCCATACGCGCAGTCCCTCTTTATTTGATGGTATCCTTGAACTCCTCACCATATTCGGTCAAAGCCTTTGTCAGCAGTTTGTCGAGTTCCTCGGTGATGATCTTCTGTTCAGCCAGTCCTTTGAAAATCTGGGGATATTTTCCTTCCAGGAAGACAAAAAGACCTGCTTCGTATTTTGCAACCGCTGTCAGAGGCAGTTTGTCGAGAAAACCTTTGGTTCCTGCATACAGAATGGATACCTGTTTTTCCATGGGCAGCGGCTGATACTGGGGCTGCTTCAGAAGTTCCACAAGCCTGGCACCGCGGGTAAGCTGCCGCTGTGTTCCTGCATCAAGGTCACTTCCGAATGCTGCAAAGGCTTCCAGTTCACGGTACTGGGCCATATCCAGACGCAGAGTGCCGGCCACCTGTTTCATGGCCTTGACCTGGGCTGCGCCGCCGACGCGGGATACGGAAAGACCTACGTTGATGGCAGGACGCACACCTGCAAAGAACAGGTTGGGTTCCAGATAAATCTGGCCGTCAGTGATGGAAATAACATTGGTGGGAATGTACGCGGAAACGTCACCGGCCTGGGTTTCAATGATGGGAAGGGCTGTCAGAGAACCGGCTCCGAGCGCGTCATTGAGTTTTGCCGAGCGTTCCAGCAGACGGGAATGGTTGTAAAAAATATCACCGGGAAATGCTTCACGTCCCGGAGGCCGTCTCAGAAGCAGGGAAACCTGGCGGTAGGCAACAGCCTGTTTGGAAAGGTCATCATAAATGATGAGGGCATGCTGGCCCTTGTCACGGAAGTATTCACCCATGGCACATCCGGCATAGGGTGCGATGAACTGCTGGGTGGCCGGGTCAGACGCACAGGCCGCAACCACTGTGGTGTATTCCATGGCTCCGTGTTTCTCCAGAATGGCAACCACCTGGGCAACGGTTGATTTTTTCTGTCCGCAGGCCACATAAATACAGTACACATCAGTATTTTTCTGGGCCAGTATGGCATCAATGGCAACAGCGGTTTTTCCCACCTGACGGTCGCCGATGATCAGCTCACGCTGGCCCCGTCCCACAGGTGTCATGGCGTCAACCGCCTTCAGACCTGTGTAGCAGGGTTCATGAACGCTTTTTCTGGCAATAACGCCGGGAGCCACCATTTCCACGCGGCGGGTCTCTTTGGCATTGATGGGACCTTTGCCGTCAATGGGTTCACCTGTAGCTGTGACAACACGGCCCAGAACTGCCTCACCAACGGGAACTTCTGCAATGCGGCCGGTCCGTTTGACGATATCGCCCTCTTTGATGTGAATATCCTCACCCATGATGGCAATACCCACATTATCCTCTTCCAGATTCAGCACCAGACCGAGAATGCCGCCCGAAAACTCAACGAGTTCCATTGCCATGACTTTTTCAAGTCCGTACACCCTGGCAATACCGTCACCAACAGAGAGAACGACACCGGTTTCGCTGAGCTCCACCTTTTTGTCGTAGTCCGTAATCTGATCTTTGATAATCTGACTTATTTCTTCAGCTCTTAATTCCATTATACACTCTCACCCCTTTTTAAAGATTCTCGCATATTGAGCAATTGTGTTTTGATACTGCCATCCAAAACAAGATCCCCTATTTTCGTGACAATCCCTCCGATAAGAGAGGGATCCTGCTGCACTTCTAGTTTGACATCCTTACCGGTCATGCGGGACAGGGACTCACGGATCTTTTCAACAGTTTCGTCCGAAAGCCTGGTGGCCGAAACCATGCTGGCGCGTGCAATACCCTTAAGCTCATCCGCCAGTTTCTGATAAAACAAATTGATATTCTGAACAAAACCGATCCGTCCCTTGTCAAAAAGCAGAAGCAGAAATGCTTTCATCACCCCGGTCAGTTCCGAAAAACCGATCACCGCATCCAAAACCTTTTTACGGCCTGCGGTATCATAAAGGGGATTGCAGATGGCCTGTTCCAGCTCTCTGTTCTGAGAAACCAGACCTGCAAAACGTTCCAGTTCCTCCCGGTAGAGTTCAGCCTGTCCGTCCTCTTTGCCGATAAGCAGAAGCGCCCTGGCATACCGCCGTGCCACAGCCAAATTTTTCACTATGCCACCACCTTCTTCAGATATTCATCAACCAGTCTGTCCTGGTCTTCATCCCTGATGCCGGCTTTCAGCATCTCCTCAGCCTTGCCCAGCGCCTTTTCCAGAATCTCCTCCTGCAGTGTCAGTCTGATCTGCCTGAATTCATACTCAATATTGCGCTGTGCCTGTTCTTCGAGCTTTGCAGCCGCGGATTCGGCTTCCCTGAGAATCCTTTCCCTGGCTTCATTTCCCTGCCGCACATAGTCAGCGACAATCTTCTCCGCCTCTTTTTCCAGAACGGTAAGACGATTCCTGTAACCCGCCAGCTCTTCTTCAGCCTTTTTCCTTCTGGCCTCCAAATCGCCCAGATTTTCCCGAATCCCGTCAATACGGGCATTCAGTGCCTGGGAAACCGGTTTGCGGAGAACAAAGAAAAGTCCAACCGCGAGCACGGCAAAATTCATCACCCGGTACGTGTCCGTGGCAACCCAGCCTTTTGGTTCACCCTCATGTCCTCCTCCGGATGCCCATGCTGCGATTCCGCCCGAACTGAAACACAGAAGCACTGTCAGAACCAGAAAACAGACGGATCTGTCCCGGATCAGACCGCGCATCCTGTTAACCACAGGATTTTTCATCAAACTGCCCTCCCTAAGATTTTTTTGCCGATTTCATTTGCGAACATATCCACCTGACGCAGAAGTTCCTTTCGGACCGCTTCCGCTTCTTTTGCAACCTTTTCCTTCATTTTTGCAAGGTCTGCCTGGGCTTTCTCATTGATCCTGGCGATAATGGCCTTTTCTTCAGCTTCAGCAGAATGAACCAGTGTTTCCTTTTCCTGCATACCCCGCGATCGGGCCAGGCGGATACCTTCCTGGTATTGACTGTCCTTTTCTGCCGCATCTTTGGAAAAAGTGTTAATGCTCTTTTCCAGCCCAGCGACCCTTTCTTTCCGATCCAGCAGAATTTTCCGGATCGGACGGTACAAAATCAGGTTGAGTACCCAGATCAGGATCAGAAAATTTCCAATCTGAATAAATAACGAACTGTCCACACTTATCATACCATTCCCCCATAAAAA
>CAZHPS010000368.1:0-7119 GCA_964534335.1 uncultured Desulfobacterales bacterium | reverse complement strand
CCTGGCAGACGCAGGTTTGCAGGTTTTTAATTAAATTTCGGGAAACCTTTAAGAACTTGTTGGGATAACCTGTTTTTCCACACTCTCACGTTCACAGCTCTGCCCCAGGTTTCAACTGCTTAATTCCTAAGCATTTTAATTTTTCAATCCGGTTTGTAAAAACCAACAGCAGGAAAGGATAAGAACATGACAACCTTGCAGGAAAAGATCAAAAGTGATTTGAAAACAGCCATGAAGGAAAAAGATGAGGACAGAAAAAGCACCATCAGGGTCATTATGGGAGAATTCGGAAGACTGGAAAAAAAGGAACTCTCTGATGCGGAAGTGGTTGCTGTGATGAAAAAACTCATCAAATCCGAAAGGGAAACTCTGGACAAATCCGGTGTAAAAGAGGATTCGCCTTTTATCCGCATTATTGAAACCTATCTGCCGAAAATGGCGACAGAGGAGGATATCCGGGCATGGATTCTGGCAAATGTGGATTTTTCCAAATACAAAAATAAAATGCAGTCCATGCGGGATATTATGCAGCATTTCGGAGCCACCGCGGACGGCAATGCTGTGAAAAAGATTCTGCAGGAGATCTGAGAATCAACACATGAATTTTATGGAGCAGTCTGGATGATCAGTATTTCTGAAAATCCCATGATCCGGCTTTTTGTGCAGGATCAGAACCGGCTGGAAGGCGATGCCATTCAGCAGTTGAAAAAAGCAGGTGAACTTCCCGGCACCGAATGTATTGCGGCTATGCCGGATCTGCATCCGGGCAAGGGCGGGCCTGTGGGAGCGGCTTTTCTGACACGGAACATATTTTATCCGCATCTCATTGGCAGTGATGTGGGATGCGGCATGGGCCTGTGGCAGAGCGATCTGCGCAAAGGCAAACTCAAACGGGACAAATGGGCCAAAAGACTCTTTGGTTTTGAAGAACCCTGGGAAGGAGATACAAATCAGTGGCTTGCCGGATACGGCCTGAAATCATCGGGATTTGATGATGCGCTGGGAACCATTGGCGGAGGCAACCATTTTGCGGAACTGCAGATGGTGGAGCAGATCCGGGATCAGGCTGCTTTTGATGCGCTGGGTATGGACAGGGATTTTCTGATGCTCCTGATTCACAGCGGCTCCCGCGGACTGGGTGCTTCTCTGCTGCGGAGTCATACGGATGTGAAAGGCGCAGCCGGTCTGGAAAGTGCCTCGGATGAAGCACAGCGGTATATCCGAAAACATGACAATGCGCTTGTATGGGCTGAGGCAAACCGGGCTTTGATTGCCCATCGTTTTCTCTCTGCGCTTGGGGCTGAGGGGAAAAAAATTCTGGATATCCGGCACAATGCGGTTTCGCATGTCCGGGAATCCGGAAAAAATATGTGGCTGCACCGCAAAGGCGTGGTTCCATCTGACCGGGGGCCGGTGATTATTCCGGGAACACGGGGTTCGCTGACGTATCTGGCAATGCCTGCGGGAGATCAGGCTGCCAATTTATGGTCTCTGGCACATGGCGCAGGCCGGAAATGGAACCGGACCAGTGTCAAAGGACGGCTCAAAGACCGCTTTCATGCCAAATCCATGACCCAGACTGAACTGGGCGGGCTGGTCATCTGTGAGGACAAAGCACTGCTGTATGAGGAGGCTCCGCAGGCATACAAAAACATTGACCGGGTAATTGGGGATATGACAGATGCGGGGCTGATACAGATCATAGCGGTATTCCGTCCCCTGATTACCTATAAAACAAGGAGTGCCAAATGACCGCGTGGATGCAGATCACATCCGGACGCGGGCCGGAAGAATGCTGTCTGGCTGTTGCGCATGTTGTTCAGTGCATTACAGAAGAAGCAGAAAAAAGGGGCATCCGCATCTCGCCCCTTGAACTGATTCCGTCTGAAAAACCCGGATGTCTGCGTTCCGCGCTGCTGGCTGTGGAAGGGGAGAATCTTTCGGATTTTTTTCAGGAATGGGAAGGAACTGTGCAGTGGATTGCAAAAAGCAGGTTCCGTCCCCATCACCAGAGAAAAAACTGGTTTGTGGGTGTCAAAAGCCTTTCTCCTCCGGAAAACATGAAATGGTCGGAAAAGGAAATAAAAACAGAACGGATGCGGGCTTCGGGGCCGGGCGGTCAGCATGTGAACAAAACAGAAAGTGCTGTGCGCGTCACCCATATTCCCACCGGCCTGAGTGCAATCGCGCAGGAGGAACGATCCCAGCATCTTAACCGGAAGCTGGCCCTTTCCCGGCTTGCAGAACTGCTTGAAAATGAGGCGGAAAAAGTAAAATTACAGCATGAGCAGAAACGCTGGAGCCAGCACAATATGCTGGAGCGGGGAAATCCGGTAAGGGTGTATGAGGGGGAAGAATTCCGGAGGAAAGGTTCTGCACAAAAATTTTAATCTGTTAAAACATACTGTATGACTGCCCTGTACGGATTGAAAAGTAATGAAACCGCATCATCTCACGAACCTGATCCGGAATTTATTAATCTTTTGCGCTTGACATAGTCCAACCGATAGAATATTATGTCATTTATATATTGAAACAGGCGGGATTTAATATTGAAAACGGGAAAATTTGTCAGGACGAACATTTCCTGATAATTGGCGTTTTTGGGATGTTATCAGGGAGAGTTTGTCAGGACAAACTTTACCTGATAAGCGGTGTTTTTGGGTGTTATCAGGGAGAGTTTGTCAGGACAAATTTTACCTGATAAGTGGTATTTTTTGGTGTTATCAGGGAAACTGACCTGATAATCAATGGTTAGCCCACAATAAAAAATAGTATTCGGGAACTTAAAAACAGGAGGAGAACTTATGAAAAAAGTTACTTATCAGGATATTGCAGACTATTTTATTGCTCTTTCAAACGAAAGCCACGAATTGATTTCTAATCTCAAACTGCAAAAATTAGTATATTATACACAGGCTTGGTTTTTAGCGGTTTTTAAACGTCCTTTATTTGAGGCTACGTTTAAGGCTTGGGTGCATGGGCCTGTCATTCCGCAACTGTACCATGAATACAAAGAATTTTCTTGGATGCCAATACAAAAAAAAGTTGGCGAAGAGCATATCCAGAAGGTACGTGAGCAACTGACTGCTGATGAACGTGATTTGCTTGATAACATAGTTAATGAATATTTTGGCGTTGGATCTTTTGAACTGGAACGAATGACACATGCTGAAGACCCTTGGCAGATGGCACGAGCTGGGCTTTCCGAAGATGATACATCTTCCCCTACCATTAACAACGAATGGATGGAAAAATACTATGCACAATTTGTAAAATAGATATTCTGTAATGCAGTTTCAATCTTTTGATAAATTTATATAAAAAATAGTTTATAGTTTTCAGGAGGTTTGATAGTTATGGGAAGAATCAATAAACCGCCAAAACACTTACAGAAGTCGTTTATCGCCAAGAGTATTGAGGAAGCAAAAAAATCAGCTAAAAATGATGCGAAGCAATTTATCAAATTTTCCTTTAAATATCTGAGCGATACCAACCCTAAATTTGACTACAATCAATACGGGCAAGATTATTATCTGGAATTATTGAAGCGTATTAAAGAAATTTCTAAGCATAAAGCTATTGACTTCCGGCAGGAAGGAGGACAAGTGTTTCGTTCTCATGCTATAAGATGGGATGAAGTGACAGAAAATGGTTTTGGTCTGCCAAAAGAAACCGATTTAGTAGATATGCCTTGGCAGTTTTCTCTGCGAACAAATAACTATGGCCGTGTCCACGGGTTTTGGATAGGAGATTATTTTTTTGTGGTTTGGTTAGATAAAGACCACAAACTCTATAACTAATCTTGTACAATGTGTCAAAAGTTTGGCAAATTTAATAGCCCAATAATATGTGGGGTATGGGCTAACCCGTCATTCAAGCGGACGGGCAAAAAGCCGCCCGCCGCTTAATTTGTTGTTGTCAGGCATAAGGCATTGATATTTTTCCGCAAAAAAAGGTTGAAAAAGAGACCGGAATAGGGAATCAGTGATTTATGCCTGACAACCCATCGTTCAAGCGGACAGACCTGTTTCGTGACCGCCTGAAATCCATTTCATTTAAGCCATCTGCGGGAAGCAGGGGATCTGTGTCTTCTTTGCCGGTCTGCCGCTTAACTTTTTCGTTATATTAGATGAGACGGAAGTGATAAGAAAGGAGAAATTTATGAATAGACAACATATAGTTATTTTTTTTTATTTTTTTACTTGCTGTTATTTCAGATAAATACTATAGGTTATGCAAAAGAATACCAAGTCGGTTCATTTTTTATTCCGGAATTGATAGTTGATAAAGATAAAGGGACTCTTGTTGAATTGTATAACGAAATAGTAAAAAGAATTAAAGAGAATAAATTCCAATTAACTATCTATCCGCCGAAAAGAGCTAAAAAAATGTTCTATAACGGAGAATTAGATATATTATTTCCTATAATACAACCTGATAAGAATTATCCGAAATCGGACTCTGTTTATGAAAAAAAAACCTATATTTTTGTAATGAATACAGTCCATTTGATAAAAACAACGGATCAATTGAAAGGAAAAACAATAGGGCTGGTTGCCGGTTTTAAATATGATGAGAAAATAACAAATCTGCCGGATGTCAAGTATGAGATAATCCCTGATAATGATATAACCGGAATGAAAATGTTGTCTTTGGGAAGGTTGGACGCTTTTATTACTGAAGAGAAATCCGGTTTGAAAGCAATTAAATCTGCCGGAATAACCAATATTCAGTACGCCCCTGAAAATCCTGTTGAAATTAATAATGCATATTTTATTTTTCAGCAGAATAACGAAGGTGAACTATTATCAAGGCGTTTTTCAGAAATAATCATCAAATTGAAACAGGAAGGTATCTATAAAAAAATTTTTCCTGAAGATTGAAATATATACAATATAACCAGTCAATCAACCGGACAGCCCTAACGGGCTGCCGGTTATTTCTTTGTTGTGCCAAACATCACTGCTTAAAAACTGTTTTATGTTATAAAAAAGTAAAATCAATGGATTATACTCTCAACACAATAGAAGCCCGGATTCTGGGAGTGCTGATTGAAAAGGAAATTTCCACTCCGGATTATTACCCTATGACCCTGAACGCGCTGGTCAATGCCTGCAATCAGAAAACCAACCGTGATCCGGTTATGGATTTGGAAGAATCCGCAGTGGATAATTCTCTGGAAGAACTGATGGATATGCGGCTGGTGAGGCAGGTGAAACAGCAGGGCAGCCGCGCACTGAAATATGAACACAGTCTTAAGGATATTACCGGTTTTTCCAGCCGGGAACTTGCCCTTATCTGCGAACTGCTGCTCAGAGGCCCCCAGACTGCCGGTGAACTGCGCTCACGAACTGCCCGCCTGACAGAATTCGGGACATTGCAGGCTGTGGAAATGACTCTGCAAAAGCTGATAAATAATGAAAAAGGCCCATATGCTGTGCAGCTTCCCCTAAGTCCGGGAAAAAAGGAAAACCGTTATGCCCATCTTTTTTTTAAACCTGATTCATCAGGTGAGGTGTTTCATTCTCCGGAATCAGATATTCCCCTGCGGGACGGGCATACGAACAGTGAACGGATAAGCCTTCTGGAGGAAAAAGTGGGACAGTTGGAGGCGGAAATCAGGGAGTTGCAGAAACAGTTTTCTGCATTTCAGAAGCAGTTTGAATAGAGGTTAAGGGACTGTCTGAAAAGACTTCCAAAGTTTCCAAAATGTTGGAAGTCTTTTCACGCGGAAATTTCAGGTGTTTTGCTTAATAACGCACCACTGCCGCTCCCCAGGTGAAACCGGCTCCGAACGCGGGCATGAGAAGCAGATCTCCCCTTTTAATGGTTCCGTTGTCCACAAACTCAGCCAGAACCAGCGGGATGGTTGCAGCCGTGGTATTGGCGTATTTCTGGAGATTGTAAAGCACTTTTTTTCTGTCTACGCCCAGATGGTCGGAAACCGAGTTGTTGATGCGGAAATTGGCCTGATGTGGAACCACCCAGTCAATATCCTCCACTCCCAGCCCCACTTTTGACAGCACGGATCTGCTTACTTCCGTCATCCGGCGCACAGCACTGGAAAAGAGATTTTTTGCGGATGGCATTTCCATATACAGTTCCGCATTGTTTTCAGAATCATACGGATTATAGGCAATCATAGGCCGCACCCCGATATCATACATTTTCATGTGTATGCCGTTCAATGCTCCGGAACCGTCTGCATGGATTTCGGTCAGGAGTATTTGTGAGCGTTCATCAGAGGCTGGCGAAATCACCACAGCCGCGGCGCCATCCCCGAAAAGCACAGTGACAGCCCTGCCCCGTTTGCTGAAATCCAGGAGGTTGGAATGGATTTCTGCCCCGATGAGCAGCACATTCTGATACATGCCTGTTTCCACAAAAGCCTGGGCCATCTGAAGACCGTAAACAAAACCGCTGCACTGCTGGCGGATATCATAACAGGGAATGTGCGTGCCTGCCCATCCCAGTTTTTCCTGCACAAAAACACCCGCGCCCGGAAAAAAGAAATCCGGACTCAGGGTGGCAAAAATGATACAGTCAATCTCAGTGGCCTGCACTTCCTGTTTTGACAGCAGGTTTTCCACAGCCTTTTTTGCCAGATCCGAGGTTCTTTCTCCGGGTTTGGCATACCGCCGCGCCTCAATTCCGGAACGCTGGCGAATCCATTCATCGCTGGTTTCCACCTCCGGAGGAAGATCCGCATTTCTGACCACATTTTCAGGAACATACATCCCTACACTTCGAATATATGCTTTGTTTTTCATGAACTGTCCCTATTCAGATTATACATTACGCAGTTGTTTTTCAGATAGTTGATTTTGCAGGAACAGTTCTGTACGGTACAGCATCCGTATCCATAACCAATATTCAAAATTCAACTGCGCATCTCTTTACGGATTTGATTTTAATTTTCAGCCCGCATGAGTGATTCAGGGCCAAACCTGACGGGCTGCCCACTGTTTATATATTTGATACGTGCAAAAAACAAGTATTCTTTCTGTATTTTCCCATATTCATTTTCCCCGGACATCCGGATGCAATATGAAATCTGAGAAATAAGTAGGCAAACAAAAATTTTCGTGTATTCAAAAAACCGGATTTTTCCGAAAA
>CAZHPS010000367.1:0-7121 GCA_964534335.1 uncultured Desulfobacterales bacterium | reverse complement strand
AACAACTGGAAGAAATTGTTCATGAACTGGAATCCGGGGATCTGCCTTTGGAAAAGGCCATGAGCAGATTTGAGGACGGAATGCGGCTTTCCCGTTTCTGTTCCCAGCAGTTGGATGAGACAGAACGGAAAATCACTCTGCTGACACAGGATCAGTATGGAAATGCGGTAAGCAGTGAAACGGATTTGGGGGCCGGTGAACAGGGATTGGGACATAATGCACTGTAACAAAATTATTTTCAGCGGACATGCTGTTCAGCGGATGTTTGAACGCGGTATCAAAGAGCCGGAAGCAGCGAAAGTTATTACAGACGGTGAAGTCATTGCGGAGTATCCCGATGACCGGCCTTTCCCAAGTGTTCTGATATTGGGTTTTACAGATGGCAGAGCATGCCACATTGTTGCAGGCATTGACAGGGAAAAGCATTTCTGTTACGTGATTACCGTATATTTCCCTGATTCTGCTTTATGGACATCGGATTACAAAAAGAAAAGGAAACCCTTATGAAATGCCTTCTGTGCAGACTTGGCGAAACAACCCCGGGCATAACAACAGTTACGCTGCACCGGGAGAATACAATTGTGGTGATTAAAAACATCCCGGCTGATATATGTAACAATTGCGGGGAATATTATCTTTCCGAAACAATGACAGCAGCCCTTCTGGATCGCGCCGAAACTGCGTTGCAAAACGGCGCGGAGCTGGAAGTTTTAAAATTTGCCGCATGAATTTAAATATAAACCAAAGTACTGTTTTGCGGGCTGAGTAATACCAATTCACAGGGAGGAGGGAATTTATGAAAGTGGTATTTCACAAAAATTTCTGTAAATCCTATATTTCGGACCCGGCTGCGGCTCCGGGAAGAATGGAATCCATTGAAACTGCTTTCAAAGGCAGGGCAGAATTCATAACCGCAGTTCCGGCTTCCGAGGAGGATCTCGCAGCGGTTCATACAGACAGGCATATTGAGACTATCCGCAGTTCGGGACTGTATGACATTGCCGCACTATCGGCAGGAGGCGCGGTGCAGGCAGCAGAGATTGGACTTACAGAACCCTGTTTTGCTCTTATCCGGCCGCCCGGACATCATGCGTCTGCGGATTCATGCTGGGGATTCTGCTATTTCAACAACATGGCTGTTGCGCTTTGGCATCTCAAAAGAAAGGGAAAAATTGCCTCCGCGTTTGTTCTGGATTTTGATCTGCATTACGGAGACGGAACTGTCAATATTCTGGGAGAGGAAAAATGGGTCAAAATTTACAATCCTCCGGAGCGCAACCGTGAGGATTATATCCGGGAAGTGGCCCGGACGCTGGCTGATGTAAAAGCAGATATTATCGGCATTTCCGCAGGCTTTGATCATCATAAGGAAGACTGGGGCGGACTGCTGGAAACCGAAGATTATTACTCTATGGGCGCAATGGTGCGGGCCACTGCAAATAAAAATCATGGCGGATGTTTTGCCATTCTGGAGGGCGGTTACAACCATGATGTGCTGGGACAGAATGCCGCAGCTTTGATGGACGGGCTTTCCTCATAAGTGTTTATTTCCGTTTTTATCCCTGAAATTTTCTTGCTTTTTGGCAGTTCAGATGATAGAAAGAAAGATTGTTGTCAATATTCAACAGTTCCTATTGACAGGAAAAAAACAATGGAATGATTTTTTTGATTCATTGTCTGTTCATAATGAAAACCTTAAATATAATACCAATTCACCATTGATTCTGTAACATACAGTGTTTAAGGTGACTTCTGAAAATAAATATCCCGGTTCAGTTCACAGGCACAGGCCGGAAGCTTATGCTGCTTTTCCGGGATATTCTTTTCTGGAAATCACCTTAAAACCCGGAATACAGAGAAAGGAGCTTATATGCGCTGGCGGGATCAGAAAGAAAGCGGCAATGTTGAGGATCGGCGGGGTGTCAGGCCGGGGCGTGTCGTGGGCGGGGGAATCGGAATTGTTTTTGTTGTCATTATTGCAATGTTATTTGGCGTTGATCCCGGTCAGCTTATTGATATGCTTGATGAAACCGTACCATCAGAACAGAACAGGCAGGTTCAGTCAGGCAGACCCGCAGATGATGATTTGTCAAAATTTGTTTCGGTTGTGCTTGCAGATACAGAGACTACATGGCATGAACTGTTTCGCAAAATGGGAAAAACATATAACGAACCGAAACTGGTTCTGTTTTCAGGCTCAGTGGATTCCGCGTGCGGTTTTGCCCAGGCAGCGATGGGGCCTTTTTACTGCCCCGGAGATCAGAAAGTGTATATTGATCTCAGATTTTATCAGGAAATGAAACAAAGGTTCAAAGCTCCGGGAGATTTCGCACAGGCATATGTTATTGCGCATGAAGTCGGGCATCATGTGCAGAATCTGCTGGGAATTCTGCCAAAAGTGCATAAGATCCGGCAGCAGTCAGGCAAAGCCGAAGCCAACAAACTGTCTGTGCAACTGGAACTGCAGGCAGACTGCCTGGCAGGAGTGTGGGGTTATCATGCTGGAAAAACCCGGAAACTTCTGGAAGACGGTGATGCGGAAGAAGCTCTCAATGCTGCAAGCAGTCTGGGTGATGATCGGATTCAGAAGCAGATACAGGGCTATGTTGTTCCAGATTCCTTTACACATGGTACAGCCGCGCAGCGGGCAGGATGGTTCAGACGGGGATTTGAAAGCGGCGACATCAGCATGTGCAACACCTTTTCAGCAAAATAAAGTTTTCAGGTGATTTACAGAAAAGAATATACCAGAAAAGTAGCATAAGCTTCCGGCTTGTGCAATGTGCCTGTGAACTGAACCGGGATATTTATTTTCAGAAATCACCTTATGCTATTTTTATACCAATTCCCCATTGATTTGATACAGTACCGTCAATTTTTCCGCGTGTGCAGAAAACCGCTCCGCTTAATTTTTGCACTCCGGAACAGTTGCTGATTGTATAAAGTCAATGGTGAACCGGTATAATACCAATTCTCCATTGAAAATATACTTATGATTCGGTTTCCCACAGAGGACACAGAGAGAAAAAACCACAGAGAACACAGAGGAAATAACTCACCTTATTGTATAAATTCAATAGCGAATTGGTATAACAGCAATCTTATAAAGATAAAGAGAGCATAAAAACTCTTTCCCCAAATATGAATCTGCAACAGAAAGTGATTATTATGAATCTGAGAACCAGACTTCTGCTTGTCCTCATTCCCCTGGCTGCCATAAGCATCAATGGCATTGCCTGGCTTTGCTACCGCACTGCGTCCTCGTCCATTGTTCAGGCACAGAAAGCTGATCTCGATGCATTTGCTGTAAAAACACTGATCGAACTCCGCAACTGGATGGCGGACAAGTCACATGACGCGGCCATTTTTTCAGCAGATCCGCTTTTTGCCGAAGCCTGCCGCAGAAACCGTGTCGCAGAAGCCCAGGCCAGACTTACATATTATCATCAGATATCGCCCTGCTATGAAGCCATATTTCTGGCAGATACCCAGGGGAAAATTTTTGCGGATTCCATTGAAGGCAAAGCCATTGGCATAGAAGTGGAAAAGATACCGGTCTATGAAATCAATATCCGCAAAGCCAGGGACGGAGAAATATGGGTGGGGGATGTGGGAAAGTCTCCGGCCACAGGCAAACCTGTCTGTCTGATTACTGCCCCGATCAGGGATAAAGAGGAAATCATCGGCATTATCGGAACCCCTCTTGAACTCAATGATTTTTCCGAAAAACATATAGCGGATTTCAAACTCGGACAAAGCGGTTATCTGGCAGTTGCAGATGCCAAAGGCGTGATTCTGGCACATCCGGACAAAAAAGTGATTCTTGACACAGATCTGAACAATCTGGATTTCGGAAAAATCATCATGGCCCGGAAAAACGGTGTGGTGGAATACCTTTGGCACGGAACCCGGAAACTGGCAGCGTTCAGAACAGATGAAAAACGGGGATGGATTGTGCTTGCCACTATAACAAAAGATGAATTTCTGGAGCCGATTCTCCGTGTCAAAACCATCACCTTTTTTCTCGGACTTACTGCTATGGCAGCAATGGTGGCAGCCATCTGGCTGCTTACGGACAGAGCATTTGGAGTGATACGCAGAATTTCACACGGCCTTGAAATGGCTTCCGAAGAGATTTCACAGGCTTCGGATCATGTGGCAGAAGCAAGTCAGGATATGGCCCAGGGTGCTTCCCGGCAGGCGGCTGCTTTGCAGGAAACATCGGCCACATTGGAGCAACTGTCCGCGTCCAGCATGAATACCAGTGACATCACCAGCGGTGCGGAAGAACTGATGAACCGTAATGTGGCCCGTACCGCGCACTCCCTGAAAGCCCTCAAGGAACTGACCCATGATATGGAAATGATTGAAAAAGACAGCTCCAAAATCGGATCGGTCACAAAAACCATTGATGATATTGCGTTTCAGACCAACCTGCTTGCACTCAATGCGGCAGTGGAAGCTGTGCGCGCGGGCAATGCAGGCGCAGGATTTGCAGTGGTGGCCGGAGAGGTCAGAAGTCTGGCACTAAGGGCCGCAGATGCTGCCAGCGGCACAGAGGAACTGCTGGATGGAATGCGCAGCCGCATTGTCACCGGAGCAGAATCCCTGCGCAAAATGAGTCATGATTTTGAAGGTATAGTGGAATCAGCCACTCTGATGGGAGAAAAAACCTTTTCCATCACCTCGGCCAGCAAAGAACAGTCCCTGAGTCTGCAGCAGATCAACAGGGCAGTGCAGGAAATTGACATTGTAACCCAGGGCATGGCAGCAAATTCCCAGGAATCTGCCGCAGCCAGTGAAGAACTCTACGCGCAGGCCAGAGCCATGCGGGAAATGATTGCTGAACTGGTTTCCATCACCGGACGCAGGAGCATAAACGCAAAACAGAATAAAAACAGGGGAAAAAGGCGCATGGAACAGGATACACTCCTTCAGACAGAGAAAAAGGAAACATCATCCGAATACAGCAAAACAGGGGAAAATGCTGAAGATTTTCTTACAGACAAAGATCTGGCGGATTTTTAACCGGTGTCAGGCAGAGTGGCACAGGCATCCTGCCTGTGCATGGTTTAGCAGGCAGGATTGCCTGCGTTATCCCAAAAATGAGAGGGAGACAGTATGGATTGCGAAATTCAGTCAGCGGGCACCCGTATTGACATAAAAATATCAGGAAGCGTGGATCATCTGGGCGCGGAAAAACTGAAAGAAGGCTTTGAAAAACTGAATCTTTCCCAAACCAAAGAAGTAATCATTGACATGAAGGGCGCGACCTATATCGGAAGCGCGGGTGTGGGAAAACTGCTGCTGCTTTACAAAAATATGCCGGACAGAAACAGCCGGATCAGTATTATCAATCTTTCTGATGATATATATTATCTGCTGGCAGATATGGAACTGGAAACCATATTTTCCCTGTCCCGTGCCAATCAGAAACACTGATCATTTCGCAGATCCCCGTTTGCCATACGGATATATTTTTCCTCTGTGGAATTCGGATATTTTTTGAAAACCATCGTCAGTTGGTTGCCTTTGTCATTCCACCGCGCGCGGGATGTATAATGGCGTATGATGAAAAGACCTCTGCCGGATTCGCGAAGCAGATTGATTTTTTTTCTGGGATCCGGAGCATTTCTGATGTCAAAACCCTGTCCCGCATCCGTGATCTCCAGATGAAAATCATTGCCATAGCGGTACCGGACGGATACGGGCCTGCACGGATCACAGTGATTGCCGTGCATCCAGGCATTGATCATAGCCTCCTCAAAGCAGATTCGCAGCCGGAAGGGATTTGAAAAACCGAGAAGTTCCCATTCTTCCAGCCGTTTCTGAATAAAATCCCGGTTTTTCTGCTGAAAGTCATGCGCATCATGAGGATACCATATCTGTTCGGTAAATTCCCCGTGTTTTTCTATTTCAATTCCCAGCACGGTAATATCATCGCTTGAAAGATTTTTTCCACCGGGATCAATTTCTTTTTTGCTGATATTTGCGATTTGCCTTATCAGGCGCATCATAATTTCTTCCACCGGCATATCCGGGCTGCCTGAAACCAGACAGCCAAGCATATGCCCCAGATTGGAAACACTGAGGGATTCACCGCCTTTCTGCTGTGCTTCCGCAGGCACAGTTGCATCAAGCAGACCGTCTGTGTACAGAATCAGCCTGTCTCCGGGCTCCATTTGAAATTCTCCTGCGGAATACGTATAATCCTCCACAGCAATCATGGGAGGATTTGCTCCGGCACGGCCCCTGCCTTCGGGAAGCAGTGTGCATTGTTCATTCCGGAGGACAAAAAATCTGGGATGCCCGCAGGACACATAATGCATCATCAGACTGGCGTGATCAATTTCACAGTTCACGGATGTAAGAAAATCCTCTTTGGAAAAAAAATCAGACTGCACCAGCATTCTGTTGACATGGGAAACAATATGCCCGATTGGGGCAGATGCATGGCAATGCAGAACCTTCTGATACATCAGATCCGTAAAAATGGAGCGCAGTATGCAACTGACCTGATGGCCGGACTGATCTTTGAGGCTGATCAGGGTTCTGCCCCCGGGATGCTGCTCATCATCAGGCAGGGTGCGGATAAAATAATGATCTCCGCCTTCCTGATGGCAGGAAAGGGAAATGACACTGGCAAACAGGGACAGGCCTCCGGTCAGATCTGTATACCGGGGAATGCATCCGTTGATGGCAACAAGGATTTTTTTTGCCAGTCCAATATCCATTTCCTGTTCTTTCATCAGTTTTTTCAGAAAACTTATATCTGTGAAACATTCAATAAGCTGTCTTCTGCCATTGCGGAGAGACGTGGTGACACTTTTCAGTATGGGAATCTGCCTGCCGTCCGCTGCAATAAGACTTTGTTCAAAATTTTCAAGAGTTTTGCCCATATCTGTTACCGGGCATCTTCCCGGGCCTGCCTTACTGAAAAAACCGTAACAGGGCCGGCCAATGATTTTTTCCTTCTCAGTTCCAATCAGTTGTGCTGCATAGCGGTTGACATCATTGATCCGGTGGGAAAGATAATCAACAATCAGCACGCCGGCCCTCAGCGTTTCCAGCACAGTGGAAAGATACTGCTCGCTTTCCAGCAGATGCCGCTCATTTTCCAT
>CAZHPS010000366.1:0-7125 GCA_964534335.1 uncultured Desulfobacterales bacterium | reverse complement strand
ATGCTGACGCGGAACCGAATTTTATTCTGACCAACAATCTTGAATTCCGTTTTTACCGGGAAGGCAAAAAAATAAACACAATTACAGCCGGGAGATTGGAGAAAAACAAAAAATCAGGGAAAAATGAAATTGTCCCTGATCTCAGCCAGTTTAAAGACCTGTATGAGCAGTTTGCTGACTTCGCTGATTTCAAAGGCATCACCCTGAAATCACCCGATGATTTGGCCCGGAAAATGGCAAAAAAAGCCCGGCGCATTGCTGATGTGTTTTCTCAGGTGCTGTCTGATGAGGCTGAAAGCACACTCAAGGAACAGTATCAGGCATTCAAAACGGTTCTGGTGCATGACATGACACCGGAACAGTTTGCTGATATTTATGCACAAACCGTCACTTACGGTCTGTTTTCAGCACGTCTGCATGACCCGACTGTCAGCAATTTTTCCCGGTTTGAGGCACAGAATCTTATTCCCAAAACCAATCCCTTTTTGCGCCAGATTTACAGTTATGTCGCGGGTGTGGATATGGATGAGCGCATTGAATGGGTTGTTGATGATTTGTGCGAAATTTTCTGCGCCACTGATGTCAGATCTTTGCTGCAGGATTTTGGCAAAGAATCGGGCAGGGACGATCTCTTTATTCATTTTTATGAAACATTTCTGGCAGAATATGATCCATCCTTACGGAAAGCCAGAGGCGTATGGTTCACTCCGGAGCCGGTCGTGCGTTTTATTGTGCGGGCTGTTGATGATTTGCTGATTTCGCATTTTGGATTAAGTGAGGGACTGGCAGACGCAAACAAAACAGAAATCAGCGGAAAAAAGCTGCATCGGGTGCAGGTGCTGGATGTTGCCACAGGTACGGGTACTTTTCTGGCTGAAGTGATTCGGCAGATTCATACGCGTTTTGCAGATCAGACCGGGCTTTGGAGCGAGTATGTGGAATCTGATCTGATTCCCCGTCTGCACGGTTTTGAACTGCTGATGGCAAGTTACACGGTCTGCCACACCAAACTTGCCATGATGCTGGAGCAGAACGGCTATTATCCCACAGGCAAAAACGCGCCGCGCCTTTCTGTGTATTTAACAAACAGTCTGGAGGAATATCATCCTGATACCAATACCTTATTTGCCCAGTTTTTGGGGAAGGAGGCTAATGCGGCAAATGCAGTGAAGCGGGACTCTCCGATTATGGTGGCAATGGGCAATCCGCCTTACAGCGGGGAAAGTGTGAACAAAGGCCAATGGATTATGTCTTTGATCGAAAACTACAAGAAAGAACCCGGCGGCAGAGAGAAACTGAAAGAAAGAAATCCGAAATGGATTAATGATGATTATGTGAAATTTATCCGCATGGGACAGTATTATATTGAAAAAAACGGCACAGGAATACTGGCTTACATCACCAATCACGGTTATCTGGATAATCCCACATTCCGGGGAATGCGCTGGAACCTGCTGAAAACCTTTGATGAGATTTATGTTGTTGATCTGCACGGAAACAGCAAAAAGAAAGAAGTCTGTCCGGATGGCAGCAAAGATGAGAATGTCTTTGATATTCAGCCGGGGGTTTCTGTTGCCATCTTTGTCAAAACAGGGAAAAAGAAAGCAGATAAACTCGGCAGGGTTTTTCATTTTGATTTGTATGGAAAAAGGAAAGAAAAATATGCTTTTCTTCAGGAAAATCAAATAAAACAGGTTGCATTTAAAGAACTTCCAAATGCAAAGCCTGACTATTTTTTTGTGCAGAAGAATTTTGATATTCAGAAAATATATGATCAAGGTTTTCATATTCCTGCTTTATTTCCATTAAATTCTTTAGGGTTACTCACCAAGAGAGATGAATTATCAATTGGTTTTAACGAAACTGATCTTAAAGAAAAAATTACTTATTTTTTAGACAATACCCAAACTGTTGAACATGTATGTCATAAGTTTGAATTAGTTATAAAAGATAAAGACAAATGGGATGCAGCTATAACAAGAAAAAATGTTTCAATTTCAGATTTTGAATATTATATTAAAGATTGTCAATACAGACCGTTTGACAACAGGAAAATTTTTTATAATCCTTATTTTGTGGCAAGACCGAATACAAGAGTTTTGAGTCATTTAACAAAAGAAAATAAAGGATTGATTATTGGCAGACAAGGGCAGGCAGTTGGTGGTGATGAATGGAATGTCCTTTTTATTTGTAAGTATTTGACAGATCAAAATATATACAGAAGAGGTGGAGGAACAACATTTCCCCTTTATCTCTATCCCGAAACAGACGCTCTGCAATCCGCAGATACAGAGCAAAAAAGAACTCCCAATCTGAACATGGAAATCGTTCAGCAGGTTGCAGATAAACTCAATCTCACATTCACGCCTGAAAAAGAGGAAACCGAAAACACATTTGCACCCATTGACATTTTGGATTATATTTACGGAGTATTGCACTCACCTTCATACAGAGAAAAATACAAAGAATTTCTGAAAATTGACTTTCCCCATGTGCCATACCCGGAAAATGCTGATATTTTCAGGTTTTATACCAAAGCAGGCAAAGAGTTGCGCTCCCTGCACCTGATGGAAAGTGACAAACTCAAAAAACTCATCACCAAATACCCTGTGCATGGTGACAATATCATCACACAGATAAAAAACAGGCCCATGCCAAATGGCAAACTGCGTGTTTATATCAATGATACCCAATACTTTGACGAAGTGCCGCCGGAGGCATGGGAATTTTACATCGGCGGTTATCAGCCCGCACAGAAATGGCTTAAAGACCGCAAAGGAAAAAAACTCAGCGCACAGGAAAATCTGCACTGGCAGAAAATTATTGTGGCACTTTATGAAACACAGCGTCTGATGCAGACGCTGAAATAATAACTTAAGGCTATTTACAAAAATGAATATACCGCCAAAGTATCAAAAGCTTCCAGATTTTGCCCTGTGCCTGTGAACTGAAACGTAATATTTATTTTCAGAAATCACCTTAATGTCCATACCAAAATGGAGAAACGCATTCTCTTGCTGAAAATACTTGACGAATTTTTCAGCAGAGGATATATTTGGCAGACAGAATTAAGTAAGCAAACGAAAGTTTCCGTGTATCAAAAAAGATCGGAGTTTTCAGGAAAAGCGGAGTTTCTGAAAACTTTATACCCGAAAATATATGAAAAGATACTTATAAAGGAGAATTCTCAATGGCATATAAAGAAATTTTGAAAAATGCCGTAAAGACATTTGAAGATTTGGAAAAATGGCTTATTGGGCGAAAGGCGAAAGCAGATCCCCGGCTTAGGGATGTCATTGCCAGATACCCTATGAGAGTTAATACGTATTACCTCGGTCTTATTCAAAAAATGAATGACGGCATCTGGAAACAGGCAATTCCAGATATTGAAGAACTTGAGCATTATATGGATTTGTCGGAAGATCCTCTGGATGAGGAAGGGGATATTCCTTTGGGGGGGCCAAGAACCATTATCCACAGGTATCCTGACAGGGTTTTGCTGTTTGTTTCAAATGAATGCTCAATGTATTGCAGATTCTGCACCAGAAAACGGAAAGTCGGTGATGACCGGAAAAATCCGTCTTTGGAGGAAATAAATAAGGGAATTTCATATATTGCATCCCATGAGGACATCAGAGATGTACTGATCTCCGGTGGGGATCCTTTGCTGATTTCAAGCAGAAGACTTGATGAAATACTTGGGAAACTGAGAGAAATCAAACATCTTGATTTAATCAGAATAGGTACAAGAGTTCCATGCGTCTGGCCGCAGAAAATCATTGAAGACACAGAATTGACTGATATGCTGAAAAAGCATACGCCCCGGTCGCTGAAAGATCCGCAGTTCTTCATAAACACCCATTTCAATCATCCCAATGAAATAACTGATCAGAGCTATCAGGCCGTTAAAACTTTAAGGGATATGGGCATTCCAATATCAAACCAAAGTGTGCTGCTCAAAGGGGTTAATGATGATACGGATGTCATGAGAGATCTGGTACATGGTCTCGGCAGAATGGGCGTAAGACCATATTACCTGTATTATGCTGATCTTGTTGAGGGAACAGGCCATTTCAGAACGGAAATTTACAAAGGAAAAGAAATCTGCAGGGATTTATGCGGAGCCACAACAGGTTTCCTTCGGCCCACCTATGTCGTAGATGCACAGGGTGGAAGAGGCAAGGTTCCGGTAGATCTGGGATATTCGGACGGAATCAGAGAAGATAAAAAAGGAGGCGTTCTTACTTCGCCAATTGGATTGGGAAAAGTCTATGTAAACGATCCCATTGAAAGAATAGAAGGAAAACCCGTAAAACACAATCCGAACAGGAAATGAATACAGAGCGTTATATCAGCGGCATTTTAAGTCTGACAGGAAACTGCACATTATGCCAAAATTCCGGAGACTGTCAGTTGGCAGTGATTTTTTCAGGAGACATCTGCATTACACACTAAATTTCAAATTTTGAAGGAGGATGAATCATGTCAAAAAAAGTGGGGGTTCTGCTGTCCGGATGCGGTGTTTTTGACGGCGCGGAAATTCATGAATCCGTGCTGACACTGCTTTTTCTGGACAGGGCCGGAGCGGAAGTCATCTGCATGGCTCCGGATATGGAGCATCAGGTGGTCAATCATCTTACCGGCGAGGCAACAACGGAAAAGCGCAATGTGCTGATGGAATCCGCAAGAATTGCCAGAGGGAAAATACGCAATCTCAAAGATGTGAAGTCTGCGGATATGGATGCCCTGATTCTGCCCGGCGGATTCGGTGCTGCCAAAAACCTGAGTGATTTTGCCGTCAAAGGCCCGGAGGCAACCGTGCATCCGGAAGTGTCGCGGATTCTCAAAGAAATGACAGATGCAGGCAAGCCGGTCGGAGCCATCTGCATTGCACCGGCCACAGTGGCAAAAGCCCTGTCCGCCAAAAAGCCGGAAGTCACCATCGGCACAGATGCGGGCACGGCAGCAGGCATTGAAAAAACCGGTGCAAAACATGTCAACTGTGCAGTGGATCAGATTCACACAGATCAGAAAAACAGAATTGTCACAACTCCGGCCTATATGCTGGGGCCGGGTATCAAAGATATTGCGGCGGGTATTGAAAAACTGGTGAATCAGGTTCTTTCCATGATATAGTGCATTGTTTCAGCTAAAATTGTGGATATATCCAGATGCATATCGGAATGTCGGGTTACGCTGACGCTAACCCGGTCTGCAAATTTCAGATGAAATGAAGCAATAGTTCCCCGTGTGGGAAATTTGTTGTAACCCATTTACTTTAAACAGACAAAAGGAGGAAAAAGAATGAAAATGAAAAGAGCATTTGCAGCCTGCCTGATGATCTGCGCTTTTGTCGCGGGAATCTGCACCATGGCATGGGCTACGGAAATGGTGAACATCAATACTGCCACAGAATCCGAACTGATGAAACTGGATAAAATTGGCCCGGCAAAGGCTGCGGAAATTGTCAGATACCGCAATGAAAACGGCCCGTTTAAAAGCATTGAGGATTTGAAAAAGGTCAAAGGTATCGGAGATGCCACATTTGATCTGAACAAAGACCGGATTATTGCGGATTTGCCGAAAACAGAAGGGGAAGTGACAAAATCCGTTAAGGAACAGGCCGCTGATGCGGTAAAAAAGACTCCGCCGGATACGGAAGCAGCCATTCCTCCCCCAGTAACAGATACCCAAAAAAAGTAAATCCTGAACATTCTGATTCCCGGTTTTCCATTCCGGTGCAGGTATCCGGATGGAGAACCGGTTTTTCCGGAGAGTTTAAAATGGAGTACCTTCAGGACAAATACAAGCGGGAATTCTCCTCCAGTTTTTTTTCATTGCAACTGTTCATCACGGCAACCCTTCTGTTTTTTGGCGGAGAAAATTTCGGCTTCTGCATGGGATGGGACAGCGAAGTGATCCGGCATCTTCCGGATACCTCTTTTGCGGCTGTGGAAACAGACAAAGATGGAAAACGTATACTCCACTGTCCTTACCGTGATGCAGAAGGGCGAGCAGATTATGAGCAACTGATATATGTGATTGGAACTTTTGCAGAAGAATCGTGGGTTGATACTGCACAGAAAGAGGCAGCCCGGAAACTTCTGATGATGCTTTATGAACAGTATAAAAAAGAAGCAATGAAAACCGGATTGCAGGAACCTCTGAATATCAATACAGCTTCCCTGAGCCGCCTGGTTCTGCTGCCGGGAATCGGCCCTGTTCTGGCTGTGAAGATTGTGAGATACAGAGAGGCAAACGGCCCCTTTGAAAGTGCGGAAGACATTGTAAAGGTCGGAGGGATTGGACAGGGAACCTTCAATGCCATCCGTTTTTACATCCGTACTGAATAAAGCAGTCCGTCTCTCAGATGCTGCCCGGTGGAATCCCAAAAAACTCTCCTGCCGAATGCCATGAAAATTCATTGACAAATCCCTTCAATTATTTATTTTTCTGCTTTGTATCAGAAAACCGGTGTTCAAATTTTCCTTGACAGAATCCTGAATATGTTCAATAATCAAAAGTTTTAAGGAAAAAATTTTTATATAATCATCCGTATTTTTTAAAAATTTTAAGTGAATCCTGTGCCGGAGCATATGGAATTCACCAAGCGGAGCTGTATACGTTTCAGATGACACCTGACATTCAGACAAATGAAGAATCCTCTGTGACAGAAGAAAAACATATTGTCCAGATGGGATACAAAGATTATCCCAAAGAGCCGGTTGCACTGGATAATCTTTCCGTAAAATTCATGAAGGAATCCCGCTTTGTTCCCATTGAACTGAAAGGGCATACTCTGCGGATCGTCATGGCCCGACCCGAAGATGATTCGGTTGCTGAGACACTTCGATTTGCCTATGATTTGGAAATCGAAATCTGTCAGGGAAAAACAGAAGATATTCTGGAGACCATTGAACGTCTGTACGGCGCAGGCAGACAGTCCATTGAAAACATTATTGAAGAGGCCGGGAAAAATGTTTATGAAATCTCCGCAGACGGTGATACGGATGTGGATCATCTCATTGACATGGCCTCGGAAGCTCCCATTATCCGTCTGGTCAACCGCCTGATTTTAAATGCAGTGGAACAGCGTGCCAGTGATATTCATTTTGAGCCTTTTGA
>CAZHPS010000365.1:0-7129 GCA_964534335.1 uncultured Desulfobacterales bacterium | reverse complement strand
GTTTTGCCATCAGGGAAGGCGGACGCACTGTCGGCGCAGGCGTGGTCAGTGAGGTAATCCAGTAACCAGGGATATGCAATCCATGATAATGAACAGTAAAATCAGAATCCGTCTGAAAGCCTATGATCACAAACTGCTGGATCAGTCTGCTGCGGATATAGTGGATACCGCGAACAGGACAGGGGCCAGGGTTGTCGGTCCCATACCGCTTCCTACGGATATCAGCAAATACTGCGTACTCCGGTCTCCGCACATTGACAAAAAATCCCGTGAACAGTTTGAAATGCGGACCCATAAACGGCTGCTGGATATCCTGGATCCCACCCAGCAGACAGTGGATGCCCTGATGAAGCTGGATCTGTCTCCGGGCGTGGATGTGGAAATCAAACTATAGGTGTACAGAAAACAGGGGTGTTATTGTTATGTGCAAAGGACTGATCGGAAAAAAAATGGGGATGACCGGTATTTTTTCACCGGAAGGCAAACGTGTTCCGGTAACAGCCGTACAGGCCGGCCCGTGCGTGGTTACCCAAATCAAAACCAAATCCACTGACGGATACAATGCCCTTCAGTTGGGATTTGGCACCGGAAAGGAATCCCGTATGACCAGACCCCTGAAAAACCATCTTGCAAAAAGCGGACCCGGCACCTGTGCTGTCCTGAAGGAGTTTTTTGTGGCCAATCCTGATGGATACAGCCTCGGACAGATTATCGGCACAGAGCTTTTCACTGTGGGTGAAAAAATCCGGGTAAGCGGAAAAAGCAAGGGGCGGGGATTTGCAGGCGTGGTGAAACGCCACGGATTCGCAGGCGGACGCAAAACACACGGAGGCAAATGCTACAGAATACCCGGCTCCATCGGTACCAGTGCATGGCCGTCCAAGGTGGCAAAGGGAAGAAAGCTGCCCGGTCATTACGGGAATAAGACAAGTACGGTAAGAAATCTGGAAATTGTTGATATCCGGCCCGAAGAGAATATCATTCTGATAAAAGGCGCAGTTCCGGGTCATATATCAGGCCTGCTTACTTTGGAAAAAGCAGGAATTCCGAAATAAATACAGCATGAAAGCAAAACCGGCCGTCACCTTTCACAGGCAGATGGCCGATGCGGAGTGAGTTATGGCTGTCGTAGATGTACTCAATGGCAAAGGCGAAAAAGTTTCGGAAATCGAACTGACAGATGCCGTGTTCAATGTGGAACCCAAATCAGCGGTACTGCATGAGGTGGTTGTCATGCAGCTTGCCAGCAGACGGGCAGGATCCGCATCCGTGAAATACCGCGGGGATGTCAGGGGAAGCACGCGCAAACTTTTCCGTCAGAAAGGCACGGGCCGGGCGCGGCGGGGTGACATCAAATCCCCTCTGCTCAGGGGCGGAGGCGCTGTTTTCGGACCCAGTCCCAGATCATATGCCTACAAAGTTCCGAAAAAAGTCAGAAAACTGGCCCTCAGAATGGCTTTGACCGGCAAACTGCGGGAAAATGAACTGACAGTTCTGGACCGCTTTGAAATGGAACGGATTAAGACAAAGGATGTCCTTGCCGTCATTCAGACTCTGGGAAAAAACAATGTGCTTCTTGTCACGGATCACAAAGATGAAAAACTGGAAATCTCATCCCGCAATCTTCCCAATGTAAAAGTGATGAGATGCGAGGGACTGAATGTATATGATGTTCTCAAATGCAAAGATCTCATACTGCTGGAACCTGCGGTAAGGATAATTGAAGGGAGGCTGGCTGCATGAACGGATTTTACGATATCATCATAAGGCCCCTGATTACAGAAAAGACCACCCGGCTGAAAGAGGCCCATAACCAGCTTTCATTTGAGGTTGCCCGGAGTGCAAACCGGATTGAAATCTGCAAGGCTGTGGAAAAGATTTTCAGTGTGCGTGTCTCAGATGTCCGTACCATGCAGGTAAAAGGCAAAGTCAAACGGAGAGGCCGGATTGTTGGCAAACGCAGGGACTGGAAAAAAGCAATCGTGACACTGAGACCCGGCGAACGGATTGAGTTTTTCGAAGGGGTATAATGCTGAGGAGTGGGAATGGCTGTTAAAAAGACAAAACCGACATCACCCGGACGCAGATTTCAGGAATATGCAGACCGTGATGAAATCACCCGGGAACAACCTGAAAAAAGCCTGCTGAAAGTACTGAAAAAAACCGGCGGCCGCAATGCAGGCGGCCGTATCACCTGCCGTCATCGCGGCGGAGGAAACAAAAGGCATTACCGGATCATTGATTTTAAAAGGGACAAGATCGGAGTCCCCGCAAAAGTCGCATCCATTGAATATGATCCCAACCGCAGCGCGCGTATCGCCCTGCTCCATTATGCTGATGGAGAAAAACGCTATATCCTTGCCCCGCTCCATCTTTCCGTTGGGGATGATATCATGTCCGGCCCCGCCGCGGATATCCGGCCGGGTAATACACTGCCCCTGAAAAACATCCCTCTGGGAACCCATATTCACAATATTGAACTGAAACTGGGCAAAGGCGGACAGATTGTAAGAAGCGCGGGGACATTTGCCCAGCTTATGGCAAAAGAGGATCGGTATGCGCTGGTCAAACTGCCTTCAGGAGAAGTCCGCATGGTGCTCCTGACCTGCCGGGCCACCATCGGACAGGTGGGAAATGTGATTCATGAAAATATTTCCCTTGGCAAAGCAGGACGGAAACGCTGGCTGGGCAGACGTCCCAAAGTGCGCGGAGTTGCCATGAACCCTGTGGATCATCCCATGGGCGGAGGTGAGGGACGCTCCTCCGGAGGCCGTCATCCATGCACACCCTGGGGCGTGCCCACCAAGGGATACAAAACCCGCAATAACAAAAGCACAGATCGCTTTATTGTGAAAAGACGCAGCAGATGACAGAAAATGTTCCGGTCCGCCATTAACAGCGCGGATCGGTGAAACCAGCAGGAGAAGTTATGCCCAGGTCATTGAAAAAAGGACCCTTTATCGATCAGAAACTGATGATAAAAGTGCAGGCAGCCCAGGAAAGCAGGACCACCAGGGTAATCAAAACCTGGTCCCGGCGTTCGACCGTTATACCGGAAATGGTCGGAATCACCCTGGCGGTTCATAACGGAAAAAAGTTTGTTCCGGTTTTTGTTACAGAAAACATGGTCGGACATAAACTCGGGGAGTTTTCACCGACACGGACTTTTTACGGGCATGCCGGAGACAAAAAATCCAAAGTCAGGAAGTAAAAGGGGAATGTTGCAATGGAGGTCAGAGCTGTATTACGGTATGTGCGCATTTCTCCGCAGAAGGTCCGCACCCTGATCGGCGCAGTAAAAGGCCGGGATGTGGAAACGGGTCTGAACAGGCTCCGGTTTATGCCTCAGAAAGGTGCAGGCATTCTGGAGAAACTCATTCGCTCTGCGGTGGCAAATGCAGATCAGAACAGTGGTATGGATGTGGACTCACTGGTTATCCGGAATATCACCGCAGATCAGGGGCCGATGCTCAAACGTTTCAGGGCAAGAGCCCGGGGCAGGGGGGCCCGGATACTGAAACGCACCGCTCATATCACGGTCACACTGGCTGAAAATTCAAGGAGGTAAGGCTTGGGGCAGAAAGTTAATCCTGTGGGGCTGAGGCTCGGCATCGTCAGGACATGGGAGTCGCGCTGGTATGCAGGAAAAAAATATGCGGATTATATCCTCGAAGATCAGAATATCCGCAAATTTGTCAAAAAGAAACTGTATCATGCAGGCATTTCCAGAATAGAAATCGAAAGATCCTCCAAGCGTGTCAGACTGCGGATTTTTACAGCCCGTCCGGGGATCGTGATCGGCAAAAAAGGATCTGAAATCGAAATCCTGAGAAAAGAACTGGAAAAAATGATTTCCCAGGAAGTGCTGATAGATATTCAGGAAGTGCGCAAACCTGAAATGGATGCCCAGCTTGTTGCGGAAAATGTTGCTGTGCAGATTGAAAGACGTGTGGCCTTCCGCCGCGCCATGAAACGGAGTGTCACATCTGCGATGCGTTTCGGATCCAAAGGCATCAAAATCATCTGCGCAGGCCGTCTGGGCGGTGCAGAAATGGCCAGGACCGAATGGTACAGAGAGGGACGGGTTCCGCTGCACACCCTGAGAGCCGATATAGATTACGGTTTTGCAGAGGCACACACAACCTATGGCATTGTGGGCGTAAAAGTCTTTATTTTCAAAGGCGAAATCTTAAAAAAGGAAGCCATTGAAACAGGCGCCAATTAATCAGGGAGGACAGGGAAAATGCTGAGTCCCAAAAGAGTCAGATTCCGAAAACAGCAGAAAGGCAAAATGCGGGGACTGGCCAGCCGCGGCAGCAATCTCAGTTTCGGCCAGTTCGGACTGCAGGCAATGGAATGCGGCTGGATTACCGCCAAGCAGATTGAGGCAGCCCGTATAGCCATGACCCGTCATGTAAAAAGAGGCGGGAAGATGTGGATACGGATTTTTCCGGACAAACCCTATACCAAAAAACCCGCTGAGGTCAGAATGGGCAAGGGCAAAGGCGCACCCGAAGGCTGGGTGGCAGTAATCCGTCCCGGAAGAATCCTTTATGAAATGGAAGGAATTCCTGTGGAACTGGCCCGGGAGGCCCTGAGACTGGCCTCATACAAACTTCCCATCAGAACAAAATTCATAGAAAGGGGAGATACAGTATGAAAGCCAGCGAAGTCAGGGACCTGAGTCCGGATGAAATGCAGAGGAAAATTGGTGAGCTTAAAGAGGAGTATTTCAATCTGCGTTTCCAGCACAGCATCGGTCAACTGGAGAATCCCCAGAAAATCAGGCAGACCCGCCGTGATATTGCAAGGATTAAAACGATTGTGAGAGAGTCGGAAATCAAAGGCAGAGGCTCAGAAGCATGAAAAAACGGGGAATGAGAAGACAGCTTATCGGAATGATCGTGAGCAACAGGATGGACAAAACCGTCATTGTTGCAGTTGAGAGACTGGTGAAACACCCCATGTACCAGAAATACGTCAGGAGACGTGCCAGATTTGCCGCGCACGATGAAAACAATGCCTGCCGGATCGGGGACAGGGTACTGATCACCGGATCGCGGCCCATCAGTAAGACGAAAAAATGGCGTGTAAGCGAAATTCTCGTAAAAGCTGTGTAAGGTAGGGGAAATAGCAATGATTCAGACAGAAACCAGACTGACAGCCGCGGACAATTCAGGTGCCAAGGTGCTTTACTGCATCAAGGTGCTTGGCGGAACCAGAAGACGTTACGCCAGTATAGGGGATGTCATTGTTGTCAGTGTCAAAGAGGCCATACCCAATGCCAAGGTCAAAAAAGGCGATGTGCTCAAGGCCGTGGTGGTCCGTACCAAAAAGGAAATTCGGCGGCCCGACGGTTCCTATATCCGTTTCGACGACAATTCCGCCGTGCTGATCAATGCCGGAAGGGAACCCATCGGAACCCGGATTTTCGGCCCGGTGGCCAGAGAACTGCGGGCCAGGAAATTCATGAAAATAATTTCCCTTGCCCCCGAGGTCCTGTAGACCAGTCCCGCCGACCTGTGGAGATTTGAAGGATGATAAGAAACAAGTGCCGTATCAAAAAGGAAGACAAGGTCAAAGTCATTGCCGGAAAAGACAAGGGCAAAATAGGCAGGATTTTGAAAATTGACAGGAAGAAAAGCCGGGTTCTTGTGGAAAATATTAATATGATGAAGCGTCATGTCAGACCGAATGCGCAGAACCGGCAGGGCGGAATTGTGGAAAGAGAGGCGCCGGTACACTGGTCCAATGTGATGCTCATATGCAGCAAATGCATGACCCCGGTGCGTATCAGAATGCAGCAGCTCGAAAACGGCAAAAACATGCGGGTTTGCAGAAAATGCAATGAAATCATTGATGCCTAGAATTGCTGCCGGAGGTTTTTCATGTCAGAGCTGAAAAGCTATTATGAAAATGAGGTTGTTCCCAGGCTGGTGGAAAAGTTCGCTTACAAAAACCGTATGCAGGTCCCAAAGCTGGAAAAGATCGTCCTGAACATGGGACTTGGGGAAGCGATTCACAATATCAAACTGATTGATTCCGCAGTAGAGGAACTCAGACTGATCGCGGGACAGCACCCGGTTGTCACCAAAGCCAGGAAATCCATCGCTGCATTCAAACTCCGGGAGGGAATGCCCATAGGATGCCGGGTGACCCTGCGCCGTGACCGGATGTATGATTTTTATTTCAAACTGGTCAATGTCGCGCTGGCCCGTGTCCGTGATTTCCGGGGAATTTCCCCAAAAGCCTTTGACGGCAGCGGAAACTATTCCCTGGGCATCCGGGAGCATATCATTTTCCCGGAGATCGAATATGACAAAATTGACAAAATCAAGGGTCTGAATGTCACGGTTGTCACTACAGCGCAGACAGATGAAGAGGGAAAAGAACTGCTCAGACTCCTGGGTATGCCCTTCAGGAATTAAGGAGGTTGGATTGGCCAAAAAATCGCTCAGAATGAAAGCTGTGCGCAAACCCGTGTTTGCTGTCCGGGCATACAACAGATGTCCCATGTGCGGAAGACCCCGTGCCTATATACGGAAATTCGGCATCTGCCGCATCTGTTTCCGGACCCTTGCCTCCCAGGGCAGGCTTCCGGGAGTTGTCAAATCAAGCTGGTAGCAGGTTTTGCCACAAATGTAAGGAGCACGCACAAATGACGTTGAGTGATCCCATTGCGGACATGCTTACCCGGATACGCAACGCGGGAAAAGCAAAGTTTAACAGTGTGGATATCCCCGGATCGAATCTGAAGACCGAATTGGCAAAGGTGCTCAAGAACGAGGGGTATATCAGAAATTACAAATTCATCAAAGACAGCAGGCAGGGAATCCTGCGGGTTTATCTCAAATACGGTCCTGACAATACACATGCAATCTGCCGTCTGGAAAGAATCAGCAGACCGGGCCGCCGGGTGTATATGAGGCATAAGGACTTAAAACCCTTTCTCAGCGGAACCGGCACTTCGGTTCTGTCCACATCCAAAGGCATAATGACAGATGCCCGCTCCCGTACAGAAAAAATCGGGGGCGAGGTCCTTTGCAGGATTTGGTAATAGGAGTGACAGATGTCCCGAGTTGGAAAAAAACCGGTTCCGATACCGGACAAGACAAAAGTGTCATATGAA
>CAZHPS010000364.1:0-7131 GCA_964534335.1 uncultured Desulfobacterales bacterium | reverse complement strand
TCTTTTTTTCATGGTGCATGTGAAAGAGGATTTGGAAAATGCGTATCAGAAAAAGGTTGACATCATCCGTTACCGGGAGAGAATGAATTCTTTTCTGAAACAGCGCATTGATGCGGAAGCGATCTATGTATGACATATCACCTGTCAGAGAAATTCTCAGTCAGATAATCACTCTTATTTAAGGAGAAACCATGATTGCATATACCAAAAACGAACTGGTTCCGATAAGTGAATTTGCCAAAAATACAAATAAATTTTTAAACAGCATCAAAAACCGGAGCAGGGATAAAATTGCCATTGTCAGGAACAACCGACCGGAGGCTGTCATCATTGACATTGATGAATATGAATATCTCTGCAAACTGCATGAAATTTCAGAAGATGCTGAAATTTATAATCTTATCAAAATTCGTGAACAGACCCCGCGGGAAGCATATCTGTCTCATGAAGAGATGATGCGGAAACTTGAGGAAAATGAATAATGAACTATACCGTCAGGTATCATCCGGATGTTTACGATGATCTGAAAGCTATGGATAAAAGTGTCCGTAAAAAAGTTGTAAAAAAGATTGATCAACTGGCACAGAAACCGGAGATGGGACAGTTGCTGGGAAATAAAGCCGGTATAAAATTAAGCGGTTATCGGAAACTGTATGTGGACAAAAAACGGATACGAATCATATACTGTGTTGAAAATGAAGAATTTTATGTAATGGTTATCGCAGTGGGAAAGCGGGAAAATTTGGAAATATATCAGATTGCACGGAGGCGGTTGTCAGAAAGCTGATTCTATTATGAAAAAAACAGACAAAAACCAAAAACAGGAAATCATTGTCACGGGCTTCGGCGGGCAGGGGATTGTGCTGGCCGGAAAAATTCTCGGCATGGCTGCCGCATTGGGAGATCACAAAGAAAGCACTCTGGTGCAGTCTTACGGGCCTGAGTCAAGAGGCGGAGCCTGCTGCGCGCAGGTGGTCATCTCTGATGCAGTCATTCAGTATCCTTATATCAAAACGCCCCATATTTTGGTGTGCATGTCCCAGTCCGCGTATGAAAAATACAAGGATACTGTGCGATCCGAAGGATTTCTGATTACAGACAGGGATTTGGTCAATCCGGACGGCAAACGCGATTATTTTTCGGTTCCAGCCACGCGCATGGCAGAGGAAATGGGACGGAAAATGATGGCAAATATCATCATGCTGGGATTTACAACCGCAGTTACGGACGTGGTGTCTGCCGATGCCATGAAACAGGCCGTGACCTCCTCTGTTCCCAAAGGCACAGAGGAAACCAATCTCAAAGCCTTTTCCAAAGGTTATGATTACGGGCTGTCCACGCTCAAGGGCCGGGAAAAGAAATCTGAGGGAAAAACAGGAGCAGTTGCATGAAAAAAAGCAAAGAGCGTCTGCACAGTGTCATTGTGATTGGAGCCACGCCTGCGGGAATCACGGCAGTCAACAAACTCGGTGAACTGGGCATTCCCGTAACTTTGGTGGATACAGATGCCAATCTGGATCGCAAACTTGCCAATCCGGAATGGAAACTCAGATCAGGAATGCCTTTGAACCATGCGCACCGGCCCGGACTGATCCGGATTCTGCGCAATGGCAAAATCCGCTGTCTTCTGCCTGCAAAAGTGACCTCTCTGCGGCACAGTCCCCAGGGTTTCCGTGTGGGACTGTGCAAACTGCAGACTTTTACAGACCTGAAAAAATGCGTGCTGTGCGGGCTTTGTGCTGAGATTTGCCCGGTCTGCCCGGAAGAGGGACATAAAGCTGTGCAGTTTGATGGCAGATTGAGTCTGCCGGGACGTCCGGTAATTGACAAACGCCGTCTGCCTTTATGCCGGGAAAACTGTCCTTTGGGTGTAAATGCGCAGGGATATGTGGCTTTGACAAAGGCGGGAAAATACGCGCAGGCTTTGGAACTGGTGCGGGAGCGCAATATTCTGCCCGGCATCTGCGGACGGGTTTGCAATCATCCCTGTGAAAAAGACTGCCGCAGGGGACAGTTGGATGATCCGGTTGCCATCCGTGACATCAAGCGTTTTCTTGCAGATTACGATGCTTCTCATCCGGATGAAATTGCAGTGAAAAAACCTGCGGAAAAACGGGGGGAAAAATTTGCAGTTATCGGGTCCGGCCCGGCAGGACTTGCCGCAGCAGCAGAACTGGCACGGCAGGGATGTCAGGTCACGGTATTTGAAAAAGAAAAGGAAATCGGTGGATTGATGCGTTACGGCATCGGCCCCCACCGGCTGCCCCGGAATATTCTGGATGCAGAACTGGAGTACATCAGAAAACTGGGTGTCGAGTTTGTCCCTTCCCATTCTGTGAATCTGGCTGAAATTTCCTCTTTTGCGGAAAAATTCGATGCTGTGATTCTTGCCACCGGTTCATGGAAAGACCGGAAACTGGGCGCACCGGGCGAGGATTTGCAGGGCGTGGAAGGATGTCTGTCTTTTCTCAACCGCTTTTACCGGGGGGAAATTTCAGAATGCAAAGAAAAAGTTGCTGTGATTGGAGATGGCAATGCAGCCTTTGATCTGGCCCGCACCCTTTGCCGCATCGGTTCGGACGTAACCATTCTTTCCTGGTTTGAAAAAGAAAAAATTCCCGCAGATCCCGAAGAAATGCAGGGCGCGCTGGAAGAAGGCATTGTCATAAAAGATAAATGTCAGGTTGTGGAATTTCTGGGAGAAAATGGCAGATTATCCCGCGTGAAATGCAGACCCACAAAACCGGGCAAAGCCGATGCCAAAGGCATAGAATGGCCTGTGATGGTCAAAGACGGTCAGCCTTTTGAAATGGCCTTTGACCGGGTTTTCGTATCCATCGGACAGGCCGGGCCTTTTGCTCCGGGTGTGCCAATGGGAGATCTGAAAATCACGGATTACGGTTTCATTGCAGCAGATGAGAATTTCTGCACAGGCATTCCAAAGGTTTACGCGATTGGCGATGCCGTGACCGGCCCGTCTACAGTGGTTCGTGCAATGGCCTGCGGAAAAAATATTGCAGCCAATATTCTGTGTGATATTTGTCATTTGAAAACAGAGACGATGCAGGGCGCAAGACCGGATCGGGATTTTCCGGAGATTCCCAAAAATATTCCCACATTAAGCCGCATTCCCATGCCGGAAATGCAGACCGGCGCAAGGATTGGAAATTTTGCAGAAGTGGCTTTGGGTTTGTCTGAAGAGCAGGTTCGGTATGAAGCCGGGCGATGTCTCCAGTGCGGTGTCTGTTCTGAATGTATGCAGTGTGCGGATCTGTGTCAGGCCGGGGCCGTTGATCACAGTCAGAAAGAAGAAGAACTCATCGAACATGCCGGAGTAGTGATTATTGCCGATCCTGATCTCGCTCCCGCTGTAAAAGGTGATGATGTGATTCGTGCCTATGGCTCCAAATCTGCAAAAAATGATGTGTATGCCATGATGATGCGCGGTTATGCCGCAGCAGCACAGGCTCTTATCACGCTGGGAACCACATCTTATACGCAGAAAGGAAGCGGTGTTTCCTTTTATCAGCCTGATCCGGGGCTTTCCCCTGATGTGCGCATTGGCGTATTTGTCTGCCGGTGCAATGATTCCCTGGGATGGTCGGATGAGATTGATCAGTACGTGGAAAATCTTGCGCAGTATCCCCATGTTGTGCATTCCCAGACCATTGCATCAGCCTGTGTTCCCGAAGGCATCAATACAATGGTCAAAACCTTTAGGGAAAAAGGCATTACCCGTATTGTGCTGGGTTCCTGTGTATGCTGTCCCCTCAATTTTGTGTGCAGCGCATGTACAGACCAGCGCACCCGTCTGAAACATGGCCTGTTCACTGCAACCGGCATCAGCCGTTCCATGATTATCACCCGCAATATCCGGGGAGAGGCTTTGAGTCTGCTGAAAACAGATGCAAAACAGGCTGTAAAACGGCTCAAAGGACTGATTGACCGTTCTGTGAAACGTGCGCCAAAACTCAATCCATTTCCCACACCGGTTCGGCTTTACAATTTTACCACTGCTGTCATTGGTCAGTCCAAGGCAGCACGCACAGCCGCGCTCATGCTGGCAGAAACCGGAGCAGATGTGTTCATGTTCGGCACAGCGGATATGCCCCTGAAAGACGCGCCTGTTCATCCCAATATCCACGCGTTTGAAGACGCGAAACTCAGGCATTTCAGCGGCGCGCTGGGCGATTTTCAACTGGAAGTGGAAACACGCGGTTATGTGCAGAATATTCAGGCTGGCGCAGTGATTCTGGGGGAAAAAAGCAGAAAAAAAATTCCCTATATTCATCAGCAGGGACTTCCAGCCAAACCCGTAATTTCCGATATGCAGTCTGCTGGAGTCACGGGACTGCCCTTTTTCTATCCGGGCATGACTTCCATTTCCGGTCTTTTTCTGGCAAATCCTGCCGGCATCAGCATTTCAGACAAACTCAAAGGATCAGCAGCAGCCATGCTTGCTGCCGCAGTCATGCCACACGGACCAAGACAGAGCAAGGGTTTTACCGTAAATATAAAACAGGCTTTGTGCAGGGGGTGCGGACAGTGCATTGAAAAATGTCTGTATCAGGCCATTTCCATGAAACAGAATGAAACCGGGGGCTGGTATGCGTGCGTGGATGAAGCCTTCTGCAAAGGATGCGGCAACTGCATTTCGGTCTGTCCCACCAACGCTGCGGACAGTCCATTCCGCAGCCAGAAATTCTTTGAGGAAACATTGGGGGAAATTCTTCTGCAGTGAACACCTGTCAGTTGAAGTTTGATTTTTTTGAGTTTTTTTGACGTGAATTCGACATAAGGTGATTTATGAAAATAAATATCCCGGTTCAGTTCACAGGCACAGGGCACAAGCTGGAAGCTTATGCTGTTTTTACGGGATATTTTTTTCTGGAAATCAGCTAAGAATAATAATATACCGGTACTTAAAACATTTTTATACTTCTGCCGGGCAGATTTTAACCGCAGAGTCACACAGAGTTTTTCTGTGCGGAATTCAGATCTGAATCTGAACCTCTGCAAATGTTTCAAGTAATGGTATAAGTATATTTTCAATGGAGAATTGGTATAAGTCAGCATAAATTTTCGGGTATAAAATTTTCAGAAAAATCCGGTTTTTCGGAAAAACCGGATTTTATGAATACACGAAAAATTTCGTTTGCCTGCTTAACACAGATGAATCCGTAAAAAGTCATTTTTCCAAAATTCTGATATAATGAAATCAGCAAGTTGTATTTGTCAAAATACCCCTTTTCAGACTTTTTACGAGACCATCAACACAGAAGGATGTGGTTATGAAACTGGAAATCATACGTAAATCCCCTGAACAGAAAAGCGCGTATCCCCCGCTTTTTTTCATACACGGCGCATACGCGGGGGCCTGGTGCTGGGATATTCATTTTATTGAATATTTTGTAAAACACGGTTTTGAGGTTCATGCAGTCAGTCTGCAGGGACATGGTGAAAGTCCGGGGCAGGATTGTCTCTGGTGTTACGGCATGGAGGACTATCTGAGGGAAGTCAGAACAATTGTCCGGGATATGGATGAGGCTCCGGTGCTCATTGGACATTCCATGGGCGGATATGTGGTGCAGAAATGTATGACTGATTCCCAAACCCTTACAGCGGGAGCAGTTCTTATGGCATCGGTTCCGCCCCAGGGAATGATGGGACCGGCCATACGCATGTGGTGGTGCTATCCGCATTTATGCCACAAACTCAGCCTGATCAACACGATACCAAAATGGGCTTGGGAAAAAATTGTCAGTCTTGAGGAACTCCGCAAACTGATTTTTTCTGAATACACCCGTATGGATACGGTAAAAAAACTGCTGCCTTTTATACAGCATGAATCTTTGCGTGCGCAGATGGATATGGCTTTCACCGTGTGCGTATGCCCGGAAAAAAACGGAAAACCCGTTCTTGTTCTTGGCGGTGAGGAAGACATTATTGTTCCTCCGGAATTCATCCGGGAAACTGCAAAAACCTATCACGCGGAAATGAACATATTTCCAAAAGCAGGTCATGCGCTTATGGTGGAAGACCGTTGGGAAACAGTTGCGGATTTCATGCGCAAATGGCTGGAAAAAAACTATGGGGCATAAGACAGTTAAAACCCGGTATGCTGAGATTTCCCCCTATACCACAAAGGACGGTTCGCTGATCCGGGAACTGATGCATCCGGGGGTTCACGGCTGTCTGAATCAGAGTCTTGCCGAGGCTGAAATCCCGCAGGGAACGGTCACACTGCTGCACCGGCATGTGCGCACAGAGGAAATTTACCATATCCTCAGTGGCATAGGTGTCATGTATCTGGGGAATGAAAGTTTCGGGCTGGAAATCGGAGATTCTATCTGTATCCGGCCCGGAACTCCGCATCAGGTTCGGAATACAGGTGCAGAATCCCTGAAAATCCTCTGCTGCTGCTCTCCTCCCTATTCCCATGCAGATACGGAACTGCTCTGACAGGCATCTGAAATGCCGGTTGGAAAAATGCAACTGACTGATTTTGATTCAGTCAGTTGCAGAAAGATTCTGTTTTTGCTGACTGGGGAATTTCTGATCCTTAACCGGCATTGACAATACTTCTTCCGTCCTGTCCCCGGAGAGCCAGCCGGATTTCCTCAAAGCATGGCGTGTCAATGATCATTTCTGTTCTCGCTCTTCCAAGGTCCTGGGGAAAATGGGCATCCGAAGAAGTCACGCAGGCAAGATGACTGATACCGGGAATTTTTTTCCGAGCGTCTTTCAGTGGCATGCGAAAGGAGACTTCCACGCCATCCAAAGGCAGATCCGGAGGGATAAACCCCAGTTGACTGATAAGCCCGAAAGCCTGGCGATCCACATGAGCGGCAATGCTCAGACCGCCAAGCTGATGGGTTTTTTCCACAATTTTTTCAATGGACAGGGTGGTGGCTCCGATAAGCATTCTGTCATTTTCGCCGATGACCTCATCGTTTTCATCTGCGATAATCTGGTATCCGAAATAATCCGGCCGGTTGGTTCCGGGCAAATGGGCCTGCACATATTCCTGCATGGTCATAACCTGCGTCATATCGGCAAACAGGGCCAGAATATGAACTTCCTCTTTGGTGCAGATTTCCATTCCCGGCAGTACGCACAGTCCCAGTTTTT
>CAZHPS010000363.1:0-7141 GCA_964534335.1 uncultured Desulfobacterales bacterium | reverse complement strand
TTTTCGGATGAATGCAACGGATAGCAACCCCAAAATAATTATCTTAAACACTATAGGAGAAGCCTGAACTGTGATTATTATGATATATGAGGGAAAAATCACGGCAGGTCATACGAATCACATAAATCATGGTTACTGAGCATGCCGCAGGGGATTGTCTAAACATGATTATGCTGTGTTTAAGAAAATGTTTGTCCGAAAACCCCTTAGGGTTTCAGAATGGCAATTTTTTTCTTAACATCTATAAAAAACAGGATGAATTTATCATGTGACTCCTGAGACTCCGTATAATCCTGTTGATAAACCCGGTATATTAGAAACAGTCATCTGAGAAAACAGGCAAAAAATAAGAGCAGATTTGCCATCAGAAAAACAGCAAAGGAGAGAAAAGGATGAAAAAACATGCTTCATTTACTGCCATTATGTGTTTTTTGTTTTTGTCATGGGCAGTTGCCTCGGATATTCCCTCAGTGGAAGAAATAATAGAAAAACTCCAGCCGAAAGGGCTTGCAAGGGGGGTAGGAGGTGTGCAGCTATCAGATGAAAAGCCGCAGGTCACTCTTCATCTACAGTTTGAACTGGACAGTGCAAAACTGAGATCTGAAGATATTCCACCCCTCAGGAATCTGGGAAAGGCTCTGAAGTCTGCCACCTTGAGTACATATGTTTATAAAATTGAAGGCTATACCTGTGATCTGGGAAGCCATGAATACAACAAGGATCTTTCACGCAGAAGAGCACAGACTGTGCAGAATTTTCTGGTGCAGAATTTCGGATTTTCTCCCCGTCAGTTTGAAACCGCGGGATACGGAAAAACACTGCCCATTGTTCCCAACACTGATGAAAGGGCCAGAAAGCAAAACCGCAGAGTGGTCATCAAAAACACACTGCAAAAAATCACTCTTAACAAACCGATGCAGGAAAAAGTTGCTGTGCAGATGAAATGTATCCGGAACTTCCTAGAAGACGTGGTGAAGGACGGGGACAGACTTACACAGGAAAACGGTTATTCAGTGGAATTCATGCCCCGGCAGAATCTGCATGTGTATATTTACCAGTCGGATTCAGCAGGAAAACTGATCCGGCTGTTTCCCAACTCGGAGTTTTCGGCTGTCAGCAATCCGGTGCGTGCAGGAAGCCTGTACCGGATTCCGGAAAAGGGCAAAGTTTTTCATCCGGATCAGAATACAGGCCGGGAAGATATTATCGTATTCGCGGCAGAAAGAGTATTGACAGAACCGGATGAAATATGCAAAGGCATTCTCGGCAATTCTTCCGCTCCGTCCGGGGGTGTGATGGTGGCTGAGACAGCGGACAGCGGAGAATTCAAAACAGTAAGAAAGGAGGATCGGGGCGTGGCCGGTGTGGCCGATGATCCGCATTCGGATTCTCCCACTTCGCATGTGAAAAAGAAAAAAACAGCCCGGCCCCCGGCTTCAAAGAAAAATGGGGATATTCTGTTTGTATGGAAACGGTATTTTATTCATGAATAACTGTTCGGACTGACGCGTTCAGCGCCAGTCCGAATTTTCCAAAGGAGTTGAATTATGATATTCCGCAAACAATTCCTTCTGCGGTTCATCTCCGGCCTGATTCTCCTCTCCGGCTGTGTGATTCCCGATTCTCAAACCTGTTCGGACAAAAGCACTGACCGGGGGCTTTCGGGAGTGGTGGCACAGAAAACACATGAAATACTGCGGCCCGGTGTATTGCTGACTCTGCTGAAATGTGAAAACAGCGGGGAAACGGAAATCAACCCTGGGGATGTGCTGACCCAAAGGGATCGGTACGCCATCCGTTTCACCCCGGAAACCCCAGCCTATGTGTACATCTTTCAGGTGGACAGTCAGAAGAAAAAAGAAAGACTGTTTCCCAATCTTCGCTATTCAGGGGAAACCAACCCCGTGATTTCGGGAAAATCCTTCAGGATTCCGCCAAAAGGAAAATGGCTGTGGCTGGATAACAATACCGGTGAGGAACAGGTGATCCTGATAGCCCGGAGCGAACCCCTGGCAGACCCGGAACAGATCTGCCAAATGGTCATTGAGGGGCATTTGGATGAAAGTTACAGCAAAGACAGGAAAATGGCCGGAACCAGAAAGGAACTGCCGTATAAAATCAATCTGGATGTATCAGAACTGCTGATCCGGAAGACGGTTTTTATGCACAGATGATTACGGCAATGTCAGTTTTGCCATACGAAGTGACAAACTGAACTTCAGCAACTGCAATTTTTGCAATCCGGAGGTACCGAAGTCAAAGTCCGGGAGTCTGCGTTTTTTTGCCAAACTTTCCGTTTGGCACTCATTCGCTCTATTCCCCGTGGAGAAAAGAGAATTTCTGATATGTCACCGAAGTAAGCCCCGCATCTTTGCGCTTTTCCAGAATGCGGACAAAACGGTCAAGCAGTTCTTTCCGTTTTGCAAGGTCGGTCTCTTTGCACAGTACCCCGTACATTTCCTCAATATCCAGTGCCTTCCAAGGAGATGCTATCATAAAAATGGTTTCTTCGGGAATATTTCCTCCGGTTTCCGGCAAAACTTCATCCAGATACAGCCACCCGCTTTTGTCCGGAGGAATGAAAACAGGAAAGGAATCCGGGAAAAGCGGATTGTTTTTCTCCGGTTTCCATACAGGATTGGGAAAAATCCAGTCCACATTTCCCCTCTCATCTTTCTGGAATACATAGAGATAAATACAAGGGTTTTCCGCTTTGCGTTCCACTTTCAGCCGGTAATTGTCCCGGTGTGTCAGTGTCAGGACAATCCCCCGGACAGGCAGCGCAGAAGCAGAATAAAATTCCGAAGGCGGATATCCGGACTTCTGATACTGGAAAAATAGCTCCGTGCCAATGTTTTCAGCCATCTGCTCCCGGAGAGCCTGCATCTCCGCATTCTGCAGCCATGATTTTTCCAGCATGTTTCCGGCCTGGGAAAAATCCCCTTTTTCCAGGCAGATGAGAATATACTCTGCTTTGCCTTTTGCAGCCTGCCAGTAATGCAGTCCCCATACAGCCCCAATAAGCACCAGAATCAGAAAAACAGCCCGTCCGGAAACAGTAAACCCGGGTGCCTGTTTTTTTCCTTCCCTTTTTTCAAACAAAAACTCCGTCAGTTTGGGCAGCTCACCCGGAAGCACTTTCAGCACGGTCTTTTTTTCTGTCTGATCTTCCAACCCCTTTTCCTGAAACTGCGTGAGGGAAAGAACCTGCGCACCTGCCCCTGCAATCTGTTCCAAATGCGTTTTTGTGATATTGGCAGTGGGAACAGCAAACAGGGTGTCGCTGTTCTGTTCAGAGAGAAAAGCTGAAAGTTTCAGATCAAAGCCTGAACTTTCCACTTTGTGCAGCATGGGACCGGATTCCCTGACCTGAATCAGACCGGTACACCATATATCCGCATTGCGTGATTTCCATCTGTCCCTGATTTTCCGTGAGCGGCTGATATGGGCCAGCACCCAGGCAAAATCCAGGGAATCCCCCTGATATCGCCTTTCCGGTTCATCCTGCATTTCGCAGATTATTTCCGAAGAATCAAAGGATTCCGGTGCAAGCAGTTCCGCTGTCCTTTCCAGATGCAGACGGTTCGGCGTAAGGGGGGATTCCTCCTGTTCTTTGTAACCTGCGGGGATGTTTTCATGGGCAAAAACCCCATACCGTCCGCACCCGATGAACAGTTTTTCTTTGGGAATCACATTGGGATAGACAAAGCGGATCATTGTGCTGCCTCAACAATCATGGAAACCGCCCATTTCCGGGATGAGGGATCAAAGCCCAGTTCTTCATAATCCAGCACCCGTTCCCCGCTCAGATCCGTTCCCAGACAGAATTCCGCAAGGATTTCCATTGTACGGGGATCGGAGAAACGCGCCCACAGTTTGCTGTATGTCAGGATATTGGCATTCCAGGACAGCCGGATATGGGGGGACAGATCCCGGTTCTTTCCCTGCCAGTAACAGGAAAGATTGATATATTCCCCCTGATCCATTTCAAAACTGCGATCCTGCTCCGGCATATCCGCTGCTGTCAGCATTTCCCCGGCCCACATGGGTTCCCAAAGGGGGCTCATCCATGTAATCAGGGATTCTTTGATCTCTGAAATCAAAGACCGCAGTGGCAGAGTTTTCGGAGATAAGGAAGTTTTCCATACTTTTATTCCCTCAGGCCCCAGCGCGGCTGCAAGTGCGGCATCCGGGTCAGAATCCAGAGTATTTTCCCATGCCCTGCAATCCGCCTCCAGTTTCAGCACCTGCACACGGCAGTGTTCGCATGTTTTCACATGCCCGGTCATCTGCCTGTATTCTCTTTCAGAAAGATCGCCATATACATAGTCCGGCAGCATTTCCTCCGGGGGGCAGGACGCGCCTGCGCGCAGATTGGCATAAACATTTTTTGCATCTCTGAGTATATCTTCAAAATTGGGCTGAATATTCATTTTGCACCTCTCTTTGCTTCAAAGTTGTCACAGCAGCAGACTGCTGTGAATTTTCATTTGCAGACGGAATACATTGTCTGCACACAGTCCTGTACCCTATCATAAATCCGCTCTCTGTAGCGGCGCTGAAAAGTCTTTTCACTGGTGCTGTCCAGTATTTCACGGTTTTTCGGTTCCTCCCAGAGTTTCTGAAAGGAAAATCCCTCAAACTCCCTGTGCATAAACAGCATTTTCAAATCCGGGGCCAGTTTTTCAACACATTCCCAGAGGATATGCCGGGCTTCCTCCCTGATATACAGTTGCTCCGGCGATGCACATGGCCGGACATCCGCTGTTTCTGTTTCCTCATTTTCCCGGACAAAAACCCTTTCTCCCCCGCCTTTTTCCAGAAATTTCCGTATTTCAGATTCATCCCGGCCTGTGAGATCAGCCAGTTCCTTTGCTGTGGGTTCAGTTCTGTTTTCCCGTTTCCAGGAAAGTGCCACTTTCCGCAGATCATCATCCAGCGGCGGATTTTTCCGGAACAGGCTCCGCTGAATATCAGTCAGCCGCCGGGAAACAATAAAACGGGCATAATTGTTGAACGGCCCTTTTTGCGGATCATACTCATCCAAAAGACCGCACAGGACAATCATGGCATCCTGAATCCAGTCATCCATTGTCCGGGAAATACGGAAACTTTCCGGCATCTGGTGATATTTGCGGATGCCCATTTTCCGCACCTGCGCAAGAAGTTCCTTGAGCCGGAAAAGTCTGAGTCTCTCCTCAGATGTGTCAGAAGGTTCCCCTGATACTTTTGAAAATGTGAATTTTTCTGTTTTTTCAGCCAGTAAAATGAATAATCCCCGGTTCATTATTCCATCCTTATATATTTGTTTGTCTTCCCAAGCCTGAAACAGCTTATCCTGTCTGCGTCCATTTCAGGAAACTGAACCCCCCGCACGGAAACATTGGGGCCTGCGGATAAACCGGCAGGCTGCTTCCAATAAACAATTTTTCCGGGAAGTTTGCAATATTCTTTTTGCGTTTCAAAAATTTTTTTTCAAAAAATCTGACCGAAATTTTCCGGCATGACGATAAATCCTGTAAACGCTGCAAGAGAATTTCTTCCTTTATATTGCCTATCGTCATGAAAATGAAAACCGGACAAAAAATTTGAAAAAATTTTGACCGGCAATACTGGAAATGACGATAGATGCTGAGTAAGCCACCGGAAATTTTCGCTTATAAAGATTTCCGAAGTTTCCGAAACTTCGGAAATCTGTACGGAAGATTTATACATAAGTAGGGTTCCATAAATTTTCGTGTATAAAGTTTTCAGGATGTCCGGATCGGGGTTTCCCACAGAGAACACAGAGAAAAAAAAACCACAGAGGACACAGAGGAAAAAATTATGTTTATTAATGACGGTTCCATAAATTTTATACCTGAAAATTTATGGAAGGTTACTTATTTGCTTATGGAAAGGAGATGAATAATGCGCCCATTCAAAGTATTTGCAGATTTAAAAGGATTATATGAGGTTGCCAAACAGTCGGCCTTGGGGAAAAATGGCAATACATGCCGGGAGACAAATCCTGTGTCAGGAGACTTCAACTCCGATACCTCTGCCAACTGCGAAGACGCACCAGCTTATGTCAAACCATCAGTCAGTGAGGATAAGCGACCCCTGACAACTGTTGACCGTATCCTGCTGACATAAGTAAGCAACCGGAAATTTTCGTGTGTCAAAAAAAATGGTTTTTTCAGAAAAACCGGGCTTTTTGAGAATTTTATACATGAAAACATACGGAATGGTATTTAACTCAAGTTGCCAGTTATAAAAAATCGTAACGATTTCAAGTGGCAGATTTTTATGCAGAAAAAAGATAAAATTTATAACCTTTTGTTTTGACAATATTTTAAAAAATTAAACCCCTTTATAACTGGCAACTTGGGTTATTTATGAAATTTTAAAGACTGTATGAAGAGTGAGCTTCTGTTATCCTGCAAAATTCCGGTCAAAAAAAATCAAAATTTTTTTGACCGGAATTTTTTTCGATGACGATAGGGTTTGCAAAGGTGAAAAAATCATCTTTCCGAATATCGGTTCTGTGAAATTCCGGAACAAAAAATTTCAAAAAATTTTGACCGAATTTTTCCACGATGACGATATGTATTGTAAAGATGAAAAAATCATCTTTGCGAATCTCTGTCACATGGAAAACCGGAACAAAAATTTTTCAAAAATTTTGACCGGAATTTTTTTAGATGACGATAGGATTGTAAAGATGAAAAAATCATCTTTCCGAATATCGGTTCTGTGAAATTCCGGAACAAAAAATTTCAAAAAATTTTGACCGAATTTTTCCACGATGACGATATGTATTGTAAAGATGAAAAAATCATCTTTGCAAATCTCTGTCACATGGAAAACCGGAACAAAAAATTTCAAAAACTTTTGACCGGAATTTTTTGAATAACGATAAGAAATGCAAAGATGAAAAACTTCTGAACATGAAACATAAGGAGGTGGTTTTCCAAGTATCAGTTTAGCAGAAAGGTTTCGGACATTTTTTTATCAAAATTTTGGCGTTTTTGGCAATTCATCACTTTTATTTTATTTTTTTAAATTCAACTGGGAGGCAGGAAAATGAGAAAAAGTATCGTAATGCTGGCTGGGATTATCCTTCTGAGTGCTTCTGCTGCTTTTGCAGGTTCTGAAGTGG
>CAZHPS010000362.1:0-7142 GCA_964534335.1 uncultured Desulfobacterales bacterium | reverse complement strand
TTTCAAATCCGGGCCAGTCCTTTTCCTCACTGTCGGTTTCAGGATTGAAATCCTTTACATAGGCAATCCGTTTCTCAATAATTTCCGCACAGTTTTCCAGCCGGGCTTCATCAATGCAGAGTTCTGCCTTGATCTTTCCCATCTGTTTGCGAAAAAAACTGTCTGTGAACAGATTTGCCATTGGGGCTTATTCCTTGCAGTAATTGGTGTATTTTCTCACATCAGACGGGTGAAATCCCAGCACAATATTCTCTCTTGGAATGCCGGCAACACTGCGGATTAAATATTACCTCACCTGTTTTAACCCGCAGATCATCTGAAACATTTTTATGACCAGAGGATTTATATCATTATTTCTGATTCTCTGATCTTTTCAGACAGCCACAGATGAATCAATGTTTCAGGCAGGATACCTTTTACATGTGAACGGTTTGCAATTTTGTCATAAAGAACCGGTTCAATTGTAATCCGATGTCTCCTTACAGCCCTTACATTGAATTCAACTTCTTCCGTCTTATCCCAATAATCAGCCAAGCTGTTGGTATCCCAAAATTCCCCAATTTTTTCCAATGTATCTGCCTTTGAAACACTGCTTGTTTTATTATTTTTTTCCATACAGATTTCTTTCCTTCTTATCCATATCTCTTGCGCTTAAAATAAGTGCAAGATTTTTTTGTTTGCAAATGAATATGACAATTACATATCGCCCTGCATCAGTTTGGCCTAAAGCTGAATATACATCTTCATCTTTTCTGATGCCTTTTTCAACAAATCGAAATCGCGGTTTGTTGAAGAATATCTCTTCAACCTCATCCTGTGTAATATTATGCTTGACAATCAATTTTTCGATAATATCCGGCAACCATATAAAATCATCTATGTTCATTGAATACTCTCATTTTGTCAGTTTATCATGGCATACAACTGATATTTACGCATATATAGGGGATGCACAATTCCCGGTTCATTCATAAGCAAAGGAAGAGGCTTATTCCGAATTTGGGCCAGTTCTGCAAGATATTCAAGACGCTTTGCGTCCAGCATTTCCATCTGATCCGTCAACTGCAGCAGTTCACTGTATTCTTCTTCTGTCAGCGTCCTTTTGTTCCGTCCGGCAATCAGTTTATTGTATCTTTGCTGAACAATATCCGGAACTCCCTGATTGATCTTCATCAGCAGTTCAGATTCAGTATTCGGCAGCCGATGATTTTCATACAAAGGACGTACAGAAATAACATGTGAAAACAGTCTGTTCAGTTCATCCAATGATAACTGCTTCACTGCATTTGCAATCTGATCAAATGACAATTATGCTTTTAATTGAACTGTAGGCATATTGTTTCTCTTTCTCAAAAATGTGGTGTTACTCTGCGTTCTGCTGATATTTTCTGTCCCTCTCTCCGCCAGCGTGTGCCAGTGCTTTAAGGAAAATAGCGATAAAATTCCCGCCGGTGTAAAACACATACCATTTCAATCATATTTCCGTGAAGTTCTGTTCCTATACGATAATCCCCTGTTCTTATACGATATCGGTTTGAATATCCCTGCATTGCCTTGACATCCGGTATTTCCCTCAGTGTTCTGATACCCGGCAGAGTCGTAAAAGCCAACTCAAATATCGCATTGTAAACAGGCAGCTTTTTCAACTTTTTAATGTCTCTTAAAAATGCCTTGCGGTAATAAACTTCCAATATGATTATTCCTCCAAGTATTTCAGGGCGTCATCACGATTCAGCAAAGGAGTTTTCTGACCTTCATCCATAGCCCTGTTCAGGCAGTAATCTTCCACTGCTTCTGACAGTTCCTCTGCTGAAAATTCTTCTTTGGGAAGAATTTTATTCCAAAGTTCAATGGGAATAAGAACAGCTTTTGGCTGTCCATTTTTTGTCATCAGATATTCAACTTCAAGCATATAACACCTGTAATTTATATTAATTTAAGAAATTGTTTCAAAAAAATCATAAATTCCCGCTTCACATTCTTTTATAACTGACTTGTCAATTCTCTTGCTTCCTCATATTTTACAGATTTGACAACTTTTTAAAAGTTGTCAAATCTGCGGGATGTTTTTTCTGGAAATCGCCTTAATTGCAGGCCTGTTCCACAATATTTCTTTCCTCTTCTGTCAGATCGTAAAGATCATAGACCATTTTATCAATTTCCCGGTCAGTTTCATCAATATTTGATTTCAGTTGCCTGATTCTGCTGTGAAAATCTTTAAGGGATTCATAAATGCTTTTGTCTTCTGTGTTCACTTTTTTCTTTTTCACTTCTTTGATGAAGTCCGCAAATTCCAGATGTTCAGAATGCTGAAGTTTCTGGGGGAGTTTGTCAATATTGTGGTTGACGCTCAGGTATTCAGACAGGTTTTGTTTCTGTTCCGCAAGCTGTCTGTTCAAATCAAGCATGATGTCTGCTTTTTCAATGAAGGGTGTTTGTAAGTTTGAAAAAATCTCCGAAATGGGTAATTTACTGACACCGTTAGGAAAATATTCAAAACTTCCGCCACCTGTCTGCTTTCCAACGGATTTATATCTGAAATTTAACAACTTGGAATTCAGCAGTGTCAGAACGTATTTTATCGAAATATTCTGATTGGTTTCAAAAATCACCGTCATGTTTGAAAAACTTAAAAATTCAAATCCGCTGTCAAATGAAAAGGTATTGTTAAAACTTCTGCGGCTGCAAAAGAGTTTCGGCAGATGATAATATTCTTTGTGCATAGGACGACTGTATCTCCACCAGACTCTGCCTTCATTTTTTACAGTCGCCCTTTTTTCAAGTATTATTCTGTTTTTCAAAAGATACCGCTGTACTGCTTCCGGCAGGTCTTCAAAATTCTCTGTATCTTCAAAATATAAAATGTAATCTGTATCATCATAAATACAGTACCGCTCTGTATTCAGCCCTGTCACTCTTTTTTTGATAAATTCCGAAGGAAACTGATCAGGATATTCTTTAAAAATAAAAATATTATCTGCCGCAGTTTCCATTCCTTTGCCGACCAGACACAGATCACCCAGTTTTTTTCCTTTGCCATCAATTTTCTGATTCAACAAATCTGTTTTATATTCTGTCAATGCAAAAACATTATCTTTTTTCAGCGTTACACTGATGGCATTTTTTTCATCCGAAATAATTCTGCCCACTGCTTCTCCTGAATAAAATTTGTCTTTCAGAATAAAGGCTTTTGTCTGATGACTGTGTTTGTTTTTACCAAGATGGATGATCGCACTGGTTATCGAAGCATCCTGAAAGACCATAAACTGTTCAAAATTTATGATTTTTATAACATATGTATTATCAAGAATATAGTTTCTGAGTTTCCGTGCTTTATCTGAAAAAAGAAACGCATTGGAGACGATAAAACAGATTTCCGATTTTGACAATTCTATTGATTTTCTGATAAAATAGAAAAGTATATCACTTTTATCCATCCAGATATCCGCATATTTTTCCTGAATATAAGCAGCATAAGGTGAACCTGCTCCCAGAGTCTGAATATTAAAATACGGCGGATTCCCGATAACCACATCAAAGCCTCCGTTTTTCATAATCTCCGGAAACTCCTTTTCCCATCTGAACGCCTTTTTTCCCGCGACTTTGGGATCATCAATCAGGGAATTTCCGCATTTGATGTTATTAAACAGCCTGTTGAGTTTTTTATGTTTTGAAGCAGTTTTCAGCCACAGGGAAAGTTTTGTTATTTCAACAGATTCATCGTTTATATCCACTCCGTAAAGATTGTTTTCCAAAATCTGCCTGTCCAGATCAAAAATATTCTCACTCCCCAGCCCCAGACTTTCCATTGCCTGATTCACTTTCCGCCCTTCTTTTTGCAGATAATCAAAAGCCTGAATCAGAAACGCGCCGGAACCGCAGGCCGGGTCAAGCACTTTCACATTTTTCAGCACTTCCCGATAGCTTCTCCAGTATTTTTCCAAAACATACCAGTTTGCAAGGTCAGGATCCTCCGGCATTGCCATTTCCGCAATCATATCGGTGTATGCTTCGGCTTCGGGAACAGTGGACAGCGCCCGGCGCAGTTCTGCCTCATCTTTGAAAGAGGATTTCAGAAAACCGAGTTTTGTTATCAGTTCCTCATTGCCGGTGGCTGCCTGCAAATCCTTTTTCATTTTCTCAGTGATTTTCGGTTTCCGGGCAGCAGGTTTCCCTCCTTTTTTCGGACTTTTCCTTTTCACCTCATCTGTGAGAACCGGCAGATTCTCTTTTCCCAGTTCTTTTCTGCGTTCTGCCAGCCATCCGCCCAGAGCCTGCTTCACAATATAACGGGTGATGTATTCCGGTGTATAATACACGCCTTCCCGTTTGCGTTTTCCTGTCTTTTTATCAGCAGGTTCCTCCTGTTTCAGTTCCTCCAGATCAGAAATGGACTGCTCGAAAATATGTCCCAGAATATTGACACTCAGTTCATTTTCATGTCCGAAATCATATTCTTCCCCAATTGGTTTAACCTGCTGCTCAAAAATCCGGCCGGGAATAATCAGCTCATCAATGCGGGAATCGGGTTTGAACAGTTCCCCGTTGTAACCGCTTCCGATGCTGAAACCTTTTCCTTCATCAACGGCTTTGAACAGTTTCCGGATTTCATCCCACACATCATTTTCAGATCGCAGATCCGGGGATTTTTTCATCAGAGAGCCAATCAGCCTTTGCAGAATACTGCGGGGCAGCAGTTCCTCCCTGGAATCTTCGCAGAACCAGATGAAAATCAGGCGATCCAGAATTTTCTGTGTCACGGCAACCAGTTCCGCCCTTTTTTTCCGGTATGGCGGATTGTGCAGCGCGATTTCATTGAACAGATCAGTTCTCAGCCGGTAATATTTTTCATAAAACTCCTTTTCAATTTTCTTTTCCTCAATCTCCTGCATTTCCAGCATTTCTTCAGTCCGGGATTTTCCCTGTCCGCAAATCAGGCGGTCTTTTCGGAAAATGGCAAGAAATTTTGTCAGTTCCGTGTAATCATACTGATTCCCGTCTTTATCAGTTGCGATACATGCGGATTTACTGCTGTCATCCTCTGTTTTATTCTTTTCCAAAAAACGGATCAGAGGGGATGCAGTCTCTTTCTGTTTGTCCGGCACGGCAAAATAAAAAGTCTGTTTTCTGTCCCTTTCCCGGTTCCGGTGATACAAAGTGATTTCATTGAAATTGGAAACAATTCCCCATCTGCAGTTTTCATGACGTGTCATGTAATTCCACAACTGATCTGCGGCCTCATCCAGATTTTTTGTATCCGGAGCCTTGAATTCCACCATCACGGGATCATTTCCGTCCCTTTCTTTTTTTTTGGAATAAAACCCCAGAGTGCAGTCTGTTTTTCCGGTTCCGCCGTGTTTTCCCGCTCCTTTTACTTTGCTCTGCCGGAAAATATGGTAGTCCGAGGGATCATCATCCTTGATTTTGTATCCCAGCAGATCATGAAACACATCCCTTTCAAATCCGGGCCAGTCCTTTTCCTCACTGTCGGTTTCAGGATTGAAATCCTTCACATAGGCAACCCGTTTCTCAATAATTTCAGCATATTTTTCCATCTGAGCGTCATCAATGCCGAGTTCTGCTTTGATTTTTCCCATCTGTTTGCGGAAAAAACTGTCTGTGAACAGATTTGCCATTGGGGTTATCCTTTCTGTCTTCCGGGGCTGTCTTTTTTTTTCTGATAGTGGGTTAAATCCATTGATGATGCTCTCCCCTCCCAAAGGGAGGGGAATTTGGGAATCAGCCGGTTTGACCTGCCCTATTTATTGAGACAGTTTTCTCAGCACATATACAGCCTCTTCCTGACCAATCCGGCCATCGCCGTTCACTTCTCCTGCCATATTGACCGTAAGGCCGCTTCTCCCCGAACATATCTGCAGAGCCAGAATGGCATCTCCCAAATCCAGCCCCGCTATAGTATTGATATCCCCCCTGATATTGATTCCATCAAGCAATCTGGCGTAGAAATCGTCCGGATTTTGAGTGTTGGTGCTTTGATCTATATAACTGTCCGGGTTGCTGGGATCTATACGGCAGATCAGCGGCAGATAGAAACTGCCAAGACCGCCTGCATACTGGTACCACTCTGTACTGTTATCCACGTGACAAAACCAGGGGACATAAAACTCCATAATCACATTTTTAATGGGCGGATTCGTCATTTCACAGACAGTATCCCGCATATAAGTCGTATAACAGCAGGTATCCCGTCCGGCCAAAAGAAGAATTCGTTTTCCCTGACTAAGTGCGGCTGAAACTGCCGCAGCCTTTGATGTCAGCCAGATCAGATCATCATTCTCACCCAATGTGGTAAAAGAAACCTGATTTCCGTAAGACGTGCCTGCGCTGTTGGTGGCGTAAGCTCTGACATAATAAGTTGTGTTCGGGGATAATCCTGTAAGGGAACCGGTGAAAGGACCGGTTCCTGTTCCGTTGGATGTTTTGCTGTTTGAGGTTGTGGGATTCTGTGCGGTATTCCAGCAAACACCCCTTGCAGTCACAGTTGCACCGCCGTCAGAGGTCACGTTTCCTCCGTAAGTTGCGGTTGTCCGGGTGACTGCGCTTACCGCGCTGGTGCTTACAGTGGGTACAGATATATTGATTCCATCAAGCAATCTGGCGTAGAAATCGTCCGGATTTTGAGTGTTGGTGCTTTGATCTATATAACTGTCCGGGTTGCTGGGATCTATACGGCAGATCAGCGGCAGATAGAAACTGCCAAGACCGCCTGCATACTGGTACCACTCTGTACTGTTATCCACGTGACAAAACCAGGGGACATAAAACTCCATAATCACATTTTTAATGGGCGGATTCGTCATTTCACAGACAGTATCCCGCATATAAGTCGTATAACAGCAGGTATCCCGTCCGGCCAAAAGAAGAATTCGTTTTCCCTGACTAAGTGCGGCTGAAACTGCCGCAGCCTTTGATGTCAGCCAGATCAGATCATCATTCTCACCCAATGTGGTAAAAGAAACCTGATTTCCGTAAGCTGTGCCTGCGCTGTTGGTGGCATAGGCCCGGACGTAATACGTTGTATTGGCTGTCAGTCCTGTAAGGGAACTGGTGAAGGTTCCTGTTCCTGTGCCGTTTGAGGTTTTGCTGTTTGATGTTGTGGGATTCTGTGCGGTACTCCAGCA
>CAZHPS010000361.1:0-7189 GCA_964534335.1 uncultured Desulfobacterales bacterium | reverse complement strand
GAAAACCAGATTTTCTGAAAACTTTATACCCGAATATTTATGGAACCCTACTTATCTCAAATTCTTGTTTTCCGCCGCCTTTGTGCTTTATCCGCCAATGCCTTATGTCTTAGAGCAAAGTATTCATGAAATTTATGAAGAACGTGGTTGGGATTTGACTCAGAATATTAATGTAAGGACTAAACATGATAATTATTTTTCTGAACGACTATTCCCCACTCTTGACGATTTAACAGAAAAAGTAAAAGAAATAGTTGACAGAATGGGTTATGAAGAACGCATTAAAATGGATGTAAAAGCAGGTCTGCTTGCTCGTCTGGACCAACTTCGTTTGGCAGGTGGAAAAGGCGAAATGCTGAACACAAAAAAATCTATAAGTACGAAACAATTATTTGAAGTTCCATGTTTAATTGAGTTAGAAGAGATAGTCAGTGATGATGAAAAGGCATTTATTATTGGGCTTATTTTAATTCGATTATACGAACATTGTAAGATTAGATCAAAAAAGGATAACTCCAACTCATTACAGCATCTCACATTGATTGAGGAAGCTCATCGCCTTTTGAAAAATGTTTCAACAGAGCAGACAAGTGATATAGCTGCAAATCCAAAAGGAAGAGCTATTGAAGTATTTGCCAACATATTATCTGAAATAAGAGCATATGGTGAAGGCATTTTTATTTCAGAACAAATTCCTGCAAAGCTTGTACCTGATGCTATTAAAAATACCAATCTGAAAATTGTCCACAGACTTGTTGCAAAGGATGACCGTGATATAATTGGCGATACGATAAATCTTACTAATTCTCAAAAAAGATATTTATACTGATCCAATTTTGGTTTTATCCGGCATGATTTTTGCCTGACGGGCTGAAAATGAAAAATCATCCGTTTTGGGCCTGAAAAACCCCGCAGAAGGGCTGAAAAAAACTGTTTTGGCGCATACGCAATTTCCGTGCCAAAGAAAACCAAAATTGGATCAGTATAAGTGTTTTAGAACAGGGGCATTGTATTGGTTATGCAGAAGGAATGCAAAAGCCTGTTCTAATAAAGATTGAACCATCTGAAGATGTAAAAAATCTAAAAGAATTTTCTTTTCATGAAGGAATAAAAGAAAAAATAAAATCTGTTTGGGAAAATAACCCTGAGCTACTAACTTTCATAGAATGTAAAAACTGTACTATTTCAAAAACAAAATACAGTTGCGATTTAAGATTAAGCAAAAACATAGAAAATCTATCACTCAAAACTTCTTTTACACGCTTACTTAATTCACTTCGTATAAATGTAAATCCAACCTCTGTTTCTGAAGCATACTTAGATTTTTATAAAGTTTATTGTCAAAGATTTTTTCGATACTCAGAATCTCCAAAAATTTATTGTGTTTTGAAAAAATTGCTTGATGTAGAAATTGAACGGCGTGGAAAAGAATATAATTGGCTTTATGAAGAAATTGAAGAAATTCTGAGAATATCCTATTCCATAATGGCGCAGCTTGTGAGTGATACACCAATAGAAGAAACATATTATCAGGAACTTGATAGCTTATCAAAATTATTTTATGAGCGTCATGAAACAATTATAACCCCCTATGTTGGTTGTGGATATTGTAATTCAAAATGTCAATACCGTTATGATATGCAAAACCCAATTCTTGAAGCACAAAGAGACGAATTTTATTTTTTAGTTAACAATAACATGAAAAAAAATTATGAAAGTACAGGAGCTATTGAAGAATCAGAAGAGATTATAATAAATTATTATAAGAGAATTTTCTCTGTATGTTCAGAAGCAGCTTCTCAATTTTTTTTAATGAAATCTATGAATTCATTAAAAGATGCAGCTCTATGCTTTGGTTTTCAGGAAATTGAAAAAATGAATGTATCAGATAATGCTAAAAGGAACATATGCTATGAGCTATGTTGTGTTTCAAATATGAAAAATAATGGAGAATCAAATGAAAAGAGAGAAAAATATTGAACGTATTGAAAAAGGTGATAAATCAACTGAAAAAAGAAATTACCAAGAAGCGACTTTTGGGGTTAATCTGCTTTCTAGAATGAAAACAGGACTAGAATTGGAAATGACTACCGATGGTATTAAACTAAAAAAGACTCCTAAAGGTGAAAAAAAAACTCTGAAGGACAGTCATTAAAAGGAAACAATGGAAAACCTGGGGGAATGAGCCACCCTGAAATTCAGAACCTTGAGAAAGCTGACATTAATAAAAGACTCAAAGATGATTATTCGTATGGAAGCGATTCTGTAAAACTCAAAAGATTGGGAGTAGAAATTGAAAATAAAGATAAGTCTATTGATGTTGTAAAAAATAAGATTGATAGTGAAAGAGGAAAAATATTAAGGAATGAATTTTCCGGGCAGCCAATCCCCTTAAAAACAAGAGAAATTCAAGGAAAAAATAAAAAAGACACATATTTTTACAGTGAAAATGTAAAGTTGGGGAAGATAGGTGTTGAGATAGAAAAGGTTAATAAACATCCGTTTAGATCTATTGAAGAAATCGGAAAAATAAGAGAAGAGGAGATTAAGAGAGTATTACAAAAAAGATTTCCTGAAAGTGATGGATACAGAATTCTCGAACAACGAACATTAAGAGTGAATGAGAAAAGATCTGATGGAGAATGGAGGACTGCAAGAGTTAATAATAAATACAGAATCGAAGATTTTGTTATTGTTAAAGATAATAAAGTTGTAAAATGCATTGAAGTAACTTCAGAAAATCAGAATAAAACATCGCAATTAAGGAAGGGGGAGCTAATCCGTAATGAAATGGAAGTGTATGTTGAAGGTGAAAACAGGAATGAATTGATACCACGTCCAAGAGATGCTGAAACTGAGGTTTGGAGGATTGAATAGAGGTATATCAATGTCTGTCAGTTTTTTTCGGTATGATAATCAAAAGAAGCTGGCATTTCTTAGCATTTGACTAACTCGCAAAAAGAGAGGTAACATGAATCAAGATATAACACTTGAGAAAGCCATTGAAATTCTAGGGATTACCAATTTAGAAGATCTTAAAACAGAAGATTTGGATAAGCTATGCAAGAAGGCGCAAAAACGATGGCATCCTGATAGGGTTGCGTACTTGAATTCAGAGGAAACTATTGAAAAGTATAAGCGTAATTTTCAACTGATTGATAAAGCAAAAGATTGTATCAAACGCTATTTAGAAGGTGAAATAAATCAACAGAATGCTTACTCACAAAATTATGATGCATCATCTCAGGATGAATCGGAAGATATAACACGCCGAAATGCTCCAAAAATGCAAAATATTTTGCGCAAAGTGTGGGAAACAATAAAAGAACAGGGATACAAACGTACTCATGAAAAAACTATGGTATATGAAGGTAGTACTCTGAAGGATGCTCTTAAATCGGATATAGAGGATAAGATACCAGAAATATGTGTTATATCCTTCTTTAGCGGTATAGCCCTTATTGTTATATCATTATTTGCAACTTTTATTGTTGGAGGTATTATTGTCTCAGAGACTGTACCACAGCTTAAAGATTTCCTTTCTCGTTCACTAGAAATAATGTTTGCAATTATATTTTATTTGCATGTATTTTCTTGCTTTGTCGCAGTGTTACCTATCTCTAGATATTGGCTTCATCCTTTTATATATTCATTTATATATTTTTTCGTGAATACCAGCTACAATTTTTTTCTTATATGTGCCCCTTATATAAGATTAGGGAGTCCATTAGGCATTTTTATTACAATAATTTCTATTTTAACTAAAATAGTAACTTTTATTATTCTTCGACCAATATATTTTATTATCGGTGAATCAATTGGTGGATACACAGTTGGTAAACTTTATCGAAAAGGTATCTATTATGCTGGTCTAGCAGATTGGTATATTGAGGAAATTCTTAAAGCTGACACTTCTGAAATGGATTCTGACACTCTTAATCATTTAGCACATTTTTTTGGAGAAATGAAGGAAATATGGGAAAATCAAGGTTATGAAATTTAAGAAGATAAAAGCTTTTTAAAATAAAAAAACATAACCCAGCGCTGAACTCGGACGCAAAAGGTTTCCGGTCGCTATCGCTCCCTCCACCCTTTTGCACCGGTTAGCTTAGTTTTACTTTGTCAACTTTGCCGGAGATGACAGGAAATCTGAAAAACAGGTGTGCATAACATCTTCGTGAAACTTTGTGCCTTTGTGTCTTCGCGGCAGAAAATTCATAAGTTGACAAAGTAAAATTAGCGTTATACATTTGATAAGGAAGATATAACAGATGAATGTATCTGAATACAAATCAGACCGACAGAATAAATCAGCCTTATTCCGCATGAAAAGCTGCCGGAACTTTGTATTTTTGTATATTTCTGCCGACCGGGATTGGGAATACCTGCAAACAGTACGGATGAGATCATGAAATTTGCAGGATGCCGGAATGATATGCCTGATGAAGAATTTGACAATTTTTTGAAAAAACAGCGGAACCCCGTCAGCAGACATTTTCAGGGAAAAGAAAATGTGAAAACCTTCACTGACTGATACAGACCATCTTATCGTTATTCTTTAAAAATCATCCCAAAATTACAAGCTGTTTCATTTCCTGCCCTGCATAAAAAAATAAGTTTCAGCATCATAACATCAGGAATCATAATAATTAAACTGTAAGTTACGCAGTTGAATTTTAACCTGCTGATTTTTATGGATGCTGATGTTGCACTGCACATGCTTAACTCATATATCTTCATTTTTATTTGAAATTTTTGTTACATGACACAAACTCTTTTCCACAAATCCCCATCTGAAAAACCTTTGATTGTGCCGGTTTTTATTCCCCATGCCGGATGCCCGCATCAGTGTGCATTCTGCAATCAGCAGGCCATTACGCAGATTTCACGGGGACTTCCCTCTCCGGAGGAAATTATTTCCCGCATTCAGACCTTTCTGGGATACAGCACGAAAAAAGATCGGACAGTGCAGATTTCCTTTTACGGGGGCAATTTTCTCGGTTTGAAGGCAGAGGATATTCTTCAATTTCTCCGTATCGGAGAAGAGTTTGTTCATTCAGGCCGTGTTCACAGTCTCCGTTTTTCCACCCGTCCCGATACCATTTCTATTCAATCACTTGATCTGATAAAAAATTTTCCGGTTTCCACAGTGGAAATCGGCGCGCAGTCCATGAATGATCAGGTGCTGGCAATGTCCCATCGTGGTCACAGTTCTGCTGACACGGAAAATGCCGTGGCACTCCTCAAAGAACGGGGGTATGAATGCGGATTGCAGATGATGATTGGGATGCCGGGAGAAACAGCAGAAAATCTGATGGAAACAGGGCGGAAAATTGCAGAACTTTCACCGGATTTTGTGCGAATCTATCCGACTCTTGTACTTGAAAACAGTGTGCTGGCCCGCTGGTACAGGGAAGGCCGTTATACTCCGATTTCTTTGGATACTGCTGTAACACAGGTTAAAAAACTGTATCTGCTGTTTACGGAAAAAAATATAAGGGTCATCCGCATGGGACTGCAGGCATCCGGCGATTTGAGTGAGGATTCCGCCATTCTTGCAGGCCCCTGGCATCCGGCATTCGGGTTTCTGGTTCATTCGGAAATCTATCTGGACAGGGCTGTGGAACTGCTCCGGGCATTTCCCGGTTCCAAAGAAAAAATTGTTCTGGCCGTGCATCCCCGGCATATTCCGGAAATGCGGGGAATGAAAAACCGGAATGTGGAAATCCTGAAAAAAATGTTTGCCATTGATTTGCTCAGGATTGTTCCGGATGAAAATGCAGGGGAAGGGGAAATCCGCATTCTGCCGTAAATCAAACCATACTGCAAAGCAGATAAAAATCTTCCAAAACCGCTCTTGATATTTCCCCTTTTTCTGTGTTATGAAATTCTTACTCAAAATTCACAGATTCCCCTTTTCTGATCCGTGGGAGCAGATACCGGCGGAAGCCTTATAAAATTGAGTTCTCACGGATTGCGACCGGTCATACCCCAATAAAAAAAGGAGGTATTATGAAACAGGTTGTGGTTCATCCGGAACGCTGTCTGGGATGTATGCAGTGCATGATTGCCTGTGCTGTATCCCATTCCGCATCCAAATCCCTTTTCACAGCCATCTGTGAAAACCCTCTCCCAAAACCCAGAATCCATATTGGAGCAGGCCTGCACGGTGAAGGTTTTCCCAACCGGTGCAGGCACTGCGATCCTGCTCCCTGTATGCTGGCCTGTCTGCCCGGAGCGATTTCCCGCATTCCGGAGACAAACACGGTTTCCGTCAATCCGGATACCTGCATCAACTGTGCGTCCTGCGCTATGGCATGTCCCTTTGGCGTAATCCGTTATCATCAGGAGAGATCCGCATTTCCGGGCAAAACTGTTGCGCTGAAATGTGACAACTGCATTGATAGGCAGCGGCACGGGCTGATTCCGGCCTGTGTGGAAACCTGCAAATCCGGTGCGCTCACTTTTGAGGAATCAGATGCCGCGCAAAAACGCAAAACAGATGCTGTGGCCCGCACCGTATCCGCAGAAGCAGCAGGAGAATCGCTGATTCCCCCCGGAATTGCCCTGCTCAATGCTGTGAAAAAAGCCTATGTCCACGTCTGACAGTTCCGGGGTAAAGTAGCACAAGCTTCCAGTTTGTGTAAAAGTAGCACACGACCACGTTGAATTTTATATATTCCCCTCTTGAGAGGGGCAGGGGTGTCTCCGAAACTGCACAGTCCAATAACACACCCCTGCCCCTCTCAAGAGGGGAATTGATACCATAAAATCTAAATTGGTCATATAGTAGCACAAACTTCCAGATTGTGTAAAAGTAGCAAAAACTTCCAGTTTGTGTAAAAGTAGCACAAGCTTCCAGCTTGTGTACGCCCCATGAACAATCTGGAAGATTGTTCTGCTGCAGTCTTAGGTGATTTGCAGAAAAAAATATACCAGAAAAGCAGAATAAGCTTCCGGCCTGTGCAATGTGCCTGTGAACTGAACCGGGATATTTATTTTCAGAAATCACCTTATTTCTGATAAAGCCCAATGACTTCCACGGAGGATATCTAAATGGAGAAAAAATTTGAAAAACTGACCATTACCGAAGATGGTCAGTTGATGCTGAAAAAAGCCGAAAGGGATCAGATTGAAACCGTATGGGATCGGTATCAGAGCCAGTTGCCCCAGTGCGGATACTGTGAAA
>CAZHPS010000360.1:0-7190 GCA_964534335.1 uncultured Desulfobacterales bacterium | reverse complement strand
TTCGGGATTTTTCTAACCCCGGCAGGGGTGATATTATTATAGAATTGACCGTTTTTCCCATGATTCCCACTGAAATAATATCATCCCTTCCGGGATTCTGCTTTGCTTTTTTTTGCATATTGTTTCTATAATAATATCATCCCTTTCGGGATTCTGTTTTGTTTTTTCTGCATATTTTTTTTATAATAATATCATCCCTTCCGGGATTCTGTTTTGTTTTTTCTGCATATTTTTTTTATAATAATGTCATCCCTTCCGGGATTCTGTTTTGTTTTTTTTGCATATTTTTTCTATAATAATATCATCCCTTTCGGGATTTTTCTAACCCCGGTAGGGGTGAAATTATTATAGAAATCAAAGAATTCCATTATCCCAAACCCCGGAAGGGGTGATATTATTATAGAAATTATTATTATATAAATCAAATAGTTCCATTTTGATTCAGGAAGGAAAGAGCACTATGCCCTTTCCTTCCTGATGGCTGCCTGTCTTCCTGTTTCATACAGATTATCAGGCACATCATTACGCGTTAGAACATCAGGCCCAGACCGATAATCATACCGGACATGGTGAAATCAAGTTCGTTGTCATCATCTTCAAACTCGTAACCAATGGTGCGGTAACCCAGGCGCGCTGCAAAGTTTTCCGTGAACTGATACTGAATCTGGGGGAAGAATTCATAGACCAGATCAGAATCCCCCCCTCCGCCGATGGCAAAGGTTGGATTGAAACGGAGCCCTGTGATTTTTGACGGAAAAATGGGGACGCTGGGCCGGACGACCAGTATGGGATCAACTATATCGTTGTCTCTGCTGGCTGTACCTCTGCCATACACTTCCAGATCGCTTTCAATACTGAGGAAGCGCGCACCGCCCAGTATATCAAAGGTCATGCCTTCCATCCAGCCGTCAATCTGATATCCCACAGCGATCTCTCCGAGCAGCATTTCCATCTCCAGAGATCCGCCCCGCGGCTGGTCTTCCACATCCAGTTCGTCCGTGTCCCATGAAAAATAGTCCACCTGTCCCCAGATAAGGAACCTGTTGAACTGAACCACACTGAGCAGAGAACCGCAGACATCTGCTGTGTCAAACACATCGCTGGCCGAGGCATCAAAGTCGGCATTCTGTCCGGCTATTGTGATTTCACCATCAACCCCTGGGAACCATATGTAAGGGGTGATTTCGACTTCGGCTGCAACGGACGCAGCGCATACTGCCAGCAGTACAACTGCGGCCATTACTGTCATTCTGATTTTTTTCATCTTTCTGTCTCCTTTTGCTGTTTCTGTTCTTTCCGTTTACAGTTTTCCAACACAGTTGCCGAAAGAATCAGGGAACGGCGTAAAGCCTGAACAGATCAATGCTTCAGGCCATGTGAAACCGCCCGATCTCACGGCTCTGATACAACTACCCGCCTGCTGAAATCTTTCACTGCTTCAGCAGTTTTTCTCCGTGTTCTCGCTTTCTCTATGACCTCAAACCCGTTTGAGCGCATGATCGTGTCGAATCTGATTTCCGGAGGTTCTTCGGACATCTCAACTACCAGAAGAACCCGGCGGTATAAATCCGACTGCAGATGGCGCAGCACATCTTCATCGCCGGTCCAGAGTTCCTCCACCATAATTGCGCGCACTTCATCCACGCCCCGGTAAACACGGGAACTGACGCAGCCCGGCTCAAACTGAATCTGTGTGTTTACAGATCCCAGAATTTCAAGTGCCTCACTTTGTTTATTCAGCGGGATCAGCATCCTGATGGAGGAACGAATCATACCCGCTCTGAAAAAGTCTTTATGCTGTTTGCCCATGCGCCTGTCTCCATGTTGCTGAATCTGCCGGAAAATATCCTGAAATAACATCTGCGTTCCTGAAACAGCCGAAAAATTCAGCAGAGTATTCGGTCATCAGAAAGTGTTAAGCACAATATATGCCAGAGCCGGAATGTCAGGCATTTTTTTTATAACACTCCTTAATTCAAAAAAATTTATACCGGGATTGCAGGGCCGGAAAGAGAGATGGAAACAACAGTCTGCCTTTATTTCGGCAATAAGCCGGTATAAAGGCATTATTCCGGCAAACGCCGTATGCCCAGCTTCTTCATTTTGGATTGCAGGGTGGTGCGTTTCAGTCCCAGAATTTTGGCAGCACCGCCCTGTCCTGAAACGCGCCACCCGGTTTGTTTCAGAACGCTTAAAATATGTCTGCGTTCAGCATCTTCCAGATTCAGTTCCTCCGGGATTTCCGAAAAAGCACTGGGAGGCGGGTATAATTCCAGTGTTCTGTCGCTGCATACAATCATGGCCCGCTCAATCACATTTTTCAACTCCCGGACGTTGCCAGGCCACGCGTAACTCTGCAATTTTTGCATACATTTTAGTGGAATATGCTCCACACGTCTGCCGATTTTTTTTTCGTATTCTCTGACAAAGGTCCAGACAAGCTGGGGAATATCATCCGTGCGTTCTCTCAGGGGGGGCAGAAAAATGGGAAACACATTCAGCCGGAAATACAGATCTTTTCTGAATTTTCCGGACGCTGCCTGCTGTGCAAGGTTCTGGTTGGTGGCCGCTATGATACGCACATCCACCTGAACTGTCCGGGATGATCCCAGACGTTCAAAACGCCCTTCTTCAAGCACCCTTAACAGTTTGCTCTGCACCTCAAACGGAATCTCACCGATCTCATCCAAAAACAGTGTGGCTCCGTCAGCCACCTCAAAACGTCCTGCCATCCGGGTCATGGCTCCGGTATAGGCTCCCTTTTCCCGACCGAACAGTTCGCTTTCAATCAGGGCAGGCGGCAGAGATGCACAGTTGACCGTAACCAGGGGGCGATCTTTGCGAAGGCTCAGGCGGTGCACAGCACGGGCCAGAAGTTCCTTTCCCGCGCCTGTTTCCCCCTCAATCAGCACAGTGGAATCTGTTTGTGCCACCTGCTCCACCTGGGCGAGAATCCGCATCATAGCAGGGCTCCGGCCCACGATCTCACCATGCACATGCCGGAGTTCGATTTCCTCCCGCAGATAGATATTTTCCTTTTCCAGTTTCTGCCGGAGGCTTTCTATCTCTTCAAGCTGCGCGCGCAGTTGTTCTTCCATTTGCCTGCGTTCGCTGATGTCAATGGAAACGCCCATCAGACGGATTTGATTCCCGTTTGATCTAAGAAACCTTTTCCCTCTGCCGATTATCCACCTGATGCTTCTGTCAGGGAGTATGATGCGGTATTCGATGTTAATGGCATCACCGGATTGGATGCACGTCTGCACAGCCTGATAAACCCGTTCCTGATCATCGGGGTGAATCATTTTAAAGAAACTTTTATAATTCAGTTCCTCAGCTTCCGCAAAATGAAACAGTTCCCTGGTTTTAGGCGTAACCCAGACCCGGCCTCTCTCAGAATCCATAACCCACAGGCCCACTCCTGCTGCCTCGGTTGCCATATTCAGACGCTCCTCAGTTTCACGCAGTTCAAGTTCCCCGCGCCTGCGGACAAGAGCATTGGTGAATATCTGGGCTACGAGACGAAGCCTTCTCACAATTGCCTCGGGCCAGGATCGTTTTTCTTTCAGGGCATTGAAGGTTAATACACCGATGAGAGCCCCCCCGCCTATCGAAAGCGGAATCGTAACTGCTGATTTGATCCCATAACGGAGCCGGGTTTCCCGATCGCGCGCTGCCTCCGGCGGCAAATCATCTGTGGAAATCGTGAGCAGTTCACCGCACAGCATTTTCTCCAGAATCCAGGGAACAGCCTCTTTTGCATCCATCCGATGCGGACGGGGCGTCCCACCGGGCGGACTGTGGAAATGCGTAATTGTCAAAAAACGCGGCGTATCATCTGTCCACTGCCACAGAATGGACATTTCCAGCCCGAGACATTCACAGATGCGCCTCTGGGCCTGTTCAATTTCATCATCTATGCGATCAGCAGGGAGATTGACAAAATGTGCCGATATTTCGGCAAGCAGTGTTTCGAACCGCAGGCGTTCTTCCAGAGAGTCTTCAGCCTGCTTACGGACAAGTGCATTTGTGAATATCTGTGCAACTAACTGTATCCGTTTGACGATCCGCTCCTGCCACAGCGTTTCCTCCTGCAGACTGCCGAAAGACAGGGCCCCCACAAGTTTGCCGCCGACCGACATCGGAACCGCAATGGCAGATTTGTTCCCCCAATTTTTTAATGATTCCCGGTCACGGTCAGCTTCGCGCGGCAGATCCCTGAGACGCACAACCGTGACAGTTTCCCCCCGGAATAATTTATTGAATATCCAGGGAAAATAATCATCTGCATTAAAGGGGCTGTCCGGGAGAAGACTCTCCAAAGGCTGGTGGATATGTGTCAGCAGCATCTTATTGGGCTCTGTTTCAATGATTTTCCAGAGAACAGAGCGGTCAAGATGGAGGAATTCACAGATACCGCGCTGAGCGTCTTTGATTGCAGCGTCTATCCGGTCAGAAGGCAGGTTGACAAAGTTCGCGGAGATTTCCGTCAGCAGAGTCTCAAAACGCAGTTGCTCTTCCAGTTCCTGCTGCAGATATTTGTTACATTTTGCCATATTATTATTCTTTGTTGCCAATCGGACACAGCACAGGCAGGTTCCGGAATGGTTCACAGGTCAATGCCATTGATTTTAAGGGTGCCAAACGGAATGGGACTTCTGATGAATCATTTTCGGCTTACGTCAATGGCATTGGGTTACGGGTGACACATCGCCATTAAAGTTTACCCGCAGCAGTGAACCGGAGCGCAGACTTGTCATCCGGTGCAGGGAGTTGTGAGATTTTTATGGCTTTGAAATAGGCATTGAGCGTAATGAAAATGACTGTGGGAATAGCCATCTCTGATATTTCCTCCAATGCTGATATATGCCCATACATTTGTTTCGATAATGCGATACCAAGCATCTTAAGCAGTTTTCGGTAAAGCCCGTCCGTTATTCTTGCCGCAAGCAGGAGAGTGATTGTCAGCAATGTGCCAAAAGAAACTGCGGAACCTTTTTTCAATCCCATGAAAAAGTCTTTTGAATGCTGATATAAAACAGAAAGGAAAACATAAACCAGTAACAGAATAACCATTGCCCCAATGACTTTTTCCATAAACGGCACACTGCTGCCTGTAAAAAATCTAATCTTGAATATGCCCATGGTTGTAAACCGCTTGTCAAAATCCAGTTCCCTTAGCATAAAAAAAATGATTATAACAAAAAAATATTTTAAATGATCTGTCTTATGATTATAAATAATAAGCATGGCACCCAGGAAATAAGCGAAAACCGATGCGGACTCAACTATCCCACCCTCTTCGATCAGGAAATTTCTGGTATCGCCGGGCAAAATCATACTAAGCAGGAACAGGACTGACAACAGGGTGCAGGTAATTGCATAAGCAGTCATTGTCTGTCTGTCATGGATGTGCCAGCCTGTGTGATGTGCCGGTATATTATTATGGATGTCCAATACGTTTTTCATCTGATTTTCTGCCGTAATTTTCCCGGTTCTGAGCTGTGCATAAACAGACTTATGCAATATTTTAACGTGAGTTCGGTATACTTACCGGATCTCCACCATTTTGTAAAGGGTATGTTCAGACAGTTGTGTAAAAATCCATGCCCGTTTACAAAATATGTGAAAAAAACCACTGATTTCATATATTAAATTTTTATTTTGAACTCACGTTTCCTTATATCTTCAGATGTGCTATAAATGCCGATTATAAACCGGGGACAGTTTTCATAAAAACAAAAACAGAGGCAGGATATTTTTAAAAATGCACATGGACAGCACACGCAGCATCTCTTTGAGACGGATTATGGCCGGACATTATTTTCTCTATTTCGGGGTCATGGGCATTTTTCTGCCTTATTTCAATCTTTACTGTTTTCACCTGGGATTTGACGGATTTCAGATAGGTCTTCTGTCTGCAATCCGTTCCATGTCCATGTCGTTTTTCCCGATTCTCTGGAGTATGGCGGCAGACCGTTTCCAAATCCGCCGCGGCATTTTTATCCTGTGCACTTTTTCCGCCTCCATCATCTGGACAGCTTATCTGTTTACCGCAGATTTCCGTATGATTCTGACAATCAGCATCCTGTACGGCGTTTTTTATTCGCCCATGATTTCCTTTATGGAAGCCTTTACTATGGATATTCTGGGGAAAGAAAAAAGCAGTTACGGAAAGGTGCGGGCCTGGGGAACCATTGCCTTTGTCATTATCTCCGGGGGAATGGGGAAACTGATTGATTTGTATTCAGTGCATCTGACTGTTGTTATGGTTCTGGCAGGTTCACTCGTGCAGGCAGTTCTTTCCCCTGCGGTTCCCCGCATTTCCGGAAACAGCCGGAAGTACGGAAACCCGGATTTTCTGCTAAAAGTCAGGCCCCTTGTTTTTCTGTTCTGCGCATTTCTCATGCTGGTCAGTCACGGAACCTATTACGGATTTTTTTCCATACATCTGGAAACACTGGGATACAGCAAAACCTTTATCGGTCTTGCCTGGGCTCTGGCCTCTGCTGTGGAAGTGGGCGTGATGATGAATTCTGCGCGGATATTCAAAAGATTTGCCATTGAAGATGTTGTGCTTTTTTCCTTTGGCGCGGCAGTGCTGAGATGGTTTATCCTTTCCAAAGCCCACTCACCCTGGCTGATTCTTGCCTCACAGGGACTGCACGCCATTACCTACGGCACATTCCATATTGCCACTATTCTGAACATGGATCGCATGTCACCTGATGAATCCAAAACCCTGGGCCAAAGTGTCAATAATGCCATTACCTATGGACTGGGCATGACAGCAGGATTTTTTCTCAGTGCTTATCTCTATGAAAAAACAGGATCATTTAAACTTTTTGCCATCAGCGGACTGATCGCTCTGGCAGGCGGGGTGATATTCGAATTCAATCAGATGATATTGCGGAGAGGTAAAAAAACAGCATGATATAAGTAGGCAAACAAAAATTTTCGTGTACTCAAAAAACCGGATTTTTTGGAAAAATCCGGTTTTTCTGAAAATTTTATGCCCGAAAATTTATGGAACCTTACTTATAAGTAGGCAAACAAAAATTTTCTTGTATTCAAAAAACCGGTTGATAATGTCATCCCTACCGGGATTCTGCTTTGTTTTTTTGCATATTGTTTCTATGAACCTATCCGAAAATTAATAAAAAAACTTTATATTGTAAAGTCAATATGAT
>CAZHPS010000359.1:0-7219 GCA_964534335.1 uncultured Desulfobacterales bacterium | reverse complement strand
TGACATGGATTCTCCGGAATGCCTATATCAACGGTGATGAGTTTACCATGAACGGGAAACTCATACGCATGGAACTTGTGGTCTGCCCTGAAGACAGGGAAAGGCCGGAAGAGAATTATGATGAAAAACCGAAAAGGGAAGGTTCCGGCAAAAGCAGCGGCAAGGTGATTTCCTTCAGCAGCCGCAGGAAACGGTAAATGTCTCTGAACCATTTCCGGAGGCCCCTGCTTTTTCAGGACAGTATGACAGTGCTTGCCCCGCTGGCAGGCATCAGCAATCTTCCCTTCCGCATGCTCGCCAAAGAGGGGGGATGTGATCTGGTCTGCTCCGAAATGATCAGTGCAAAGGGGCTGGTGTTTCAGGCACGGAAAACGCTTCAGTACCTGGACAGCACTCCGGAGGAAAAACCGCTTTCTGTTCAGATTTTCGGAGCAGAACCTGACAGTATGGCTGAGGCAGCGAAAATTGCCGAAGCATCGGCCGCGGATATTCTGGACATCAATTTCGGGTGCTCGGTCAAAAAGGTTGTGAAAACAGGAGCCGGAGCTGCCCTGATGAAAAATCCCGGACTGGCCCGGTCAGTGCTGAAGGCAGTACGGAACGCCATCTCCATTCCCATGACCATCAAAATCCGGACCGGATGGGACACTTCCGGAGAACAGGCTCTGACCATTGCCCGAATAGCCGAAGAATGCGGTGCAGACGCCATTGCCGTGCATCCCCGGACAGCTTTGCAGGGGTTCCGGGGAAACGCGGACTGGGCTGTGATTGCCAGGGTGAAAGAAACTGTTTCCCTTCCTGTAATCGGCAACGGGGATATTCTGGATGCGGCAGATGCTCTGCGGATGAGGAGGGAAACCGGATGTGACGCGGTCATGATAGGCCGGGCCGCTGTAAGCAATCCATGGATTTTTTCCCAGATAAAGGCCATGTTCAAAGGGGAGAGCGTGAAAGAACCGGACATGGACATGCAGTTTGGGATAATGCTCAGCTATCTCCGGAATTCAGTGAAATATCTGGGGGAAAAGACAGCCTGTTTCATGCTCAGAAGCCGTCTGGGATGGCTCTCCAAAGGCATACCCCACAGCACCCGCTTCCGGGAGGCCATCCGGCAGATTTCTTCTGAGGCCGAAGCACTGGAAAAAATTATGGCCTTCCGGGAGGCAGCGATGGAAAGGGAGGCATCAATGCTGTCAGGTCAGGAAATATCCGGACTGCCGGACTGAACAAAGGGCAGGCATTCCGGAAGCGTTTCATGATTTCCGGACTTTCGGTTCGGAATTCCTGTTTCCTTACTAAAATGACAGTAAACAGGAGGCATAGTTGCTTATCGGCACACATATGGCGGCTCCGGTTTTCCTGGCAGGAAGTATCAACCTGATCCGGGCTGGGAAGGGCAGGAAAAGGCTGTTTTCAAACCGTGAAATGATGTATATTGGCCTGTGCGGAGGGCTGCCGGACATTCTTTCGCCCCATATCCGGCTGGCCGCGCGCATGTCCAGTCAAACCCATACCCTGTGGTTTCTGCTGGCGGCCTTTGTCTTTTTGGGGATACTCTGCTCTGCCTTTCCCGGCCGGTTCCGGTTCCGATGCGCTTTTATGTGCTGGACTGCCATTGCCCTGCATCTTCTGGCAGATGCGGTTTCCGGGGGAATTGCACTGTTTTTTCCGCTTGATACTGTGCGTACCGGTCATTATTATATTCCTCCGGTCATGTGGCTCCCTTTGGATGCGGCTGCGGTCAGTATTACGCTGGCAGTGCTGTTTTTTTCATCCCTCATGGAAACGCGGATGAACCGGGCAGAGTGATACAGTTGTCCGGAAAACCGTTCTTTCCCGCATAGGACACAGAATATTTTTCTGTACCAATTTCACCCTTCGGGGTTTTTCAGAGGATTTGACCCATTTCCCACCTATTTTTGGAAATGAGTAAAAAATACAGTGACACAGGAGGAGGTATCCCAAATGGTGATGACAAAATTTCTTCAGGAAGCAAAAAAATTTGAGATTCAGGCATACAAAAAACCCAGGGATGTGAAAATTCTGCAACAGGAAAATATACCCTTTTCCGGTTCGCCACTGAAGCATCCCTATGACAAAAACAAGGTCATTCTGGTGGCCGATCCCTACAGCCGCAATACTTTTTACTATGAATTCAATACTGTGGATATAACATTTGTGGAAGACCTGCCCAGTCTGGTCAGTCTGGAGGGAGAAACCATCAGCATGGCGCGGATATGGGTAAGAAAAAGATCCATCGGGGTCAGATGCACACCCTTTGTTGTGGAGGATATCGGTATTATTTCCAATGATAACAAGTAACAAAAAAGGGTTTCCCATGACTGTTTTTCCTTTTGGGTCAGAAAAAAAATTTTTTTCTTGACTTTGAACGGATTTTCGGTTATAAGCCTGATGTTCTTTTGATAATCCCCAGTAGCTCAGTCGGCAGAGCAGGTGGCTGTTAACCACCGTGTCCGCGGTTCAAGTCCGTGCTGGGGAGCCAAGATTATTACAGCCCGATCTGCTTCAGATCGGGCTTTTTTTTATCCATACCCTTCCTTCCTCACCGGAGGCTCCGACTTTGGTCTTTTCCGGCATGATTTTTGCATTTCAGTCTGACCGAAGCAAAACATCCGTTTCCGTCCAAAAAAGCAGAGAAAACAGATTTTTATGAAAATTTTCGGTATAAAATTTTCATAAAAACCGGATTTTTCCGAAAAATCCGGTTTTTTGAATACACGAAAATTTTTGTTTGCCTACTATACCTATTCTCCATTGAAAATATACTTATGATTCGGTTTCCCACAGAGGACACAGAGAGAAAAAACCGCAGAGAACACAGAGGAAATAATTCACCTTATTGTATAAATTCAATAGCGAATCGGTATTATACCGATTCTCCATTGAACTGATGCTGATCCGGAGGAGTGCAAAAATTAAGCGGAGCGGTTTTCTGCACACGCGGAAAAACTGACGGTACCGTATCAAATCAATGGGGAATTGGTATCAGCCAAAGAGAACAAATCCCTGATTTCAGACTGCTGGGGGATTCATCCTCACTTTACCGTTGACTTTTCAGGCTGTCAGGAAGATAATTACAAAAGAATTTTGTGTACAGAATAAAAGAGAAATTATAACATCCTGATATTATTAAATCTGACTGTTCCACATAAAAACGGATACCTGTCTGATATAAAAAATATCCGAAAACCGGGATGATTTTTGTTCTGCGCACAGGAAAAAATCCTTTCATGAAAATCCGGAATCATTTGAAATATAACCTTTTCATGGTTATTATGGGAATACACACACCGCACACTGACCCGCAAAGGAAAGAAACCGAGCATGAAAGAAAATCTTAGGCAGTATCTGGAAGAACGCAGGGCGATGGGACTGACCGCCGAACAGGAGGCCATCATCCTGAGAGAGATGGATGGGCGGCAGTCACATGATATGCCGGATACATCTGCGGATCAGACAGCAGATCATCCCTTTCTCCCGCCCCGGAATCTCTATGAATTCGCGGATCTTTTTGTCCTGCAGGACATGTCTTTTCCCCATTTCAGTTATACCACCTGTCTCCGTTCCCTGGATGAACTGCTGGAACGGGACAAACTGAGGGAAAAAGACGGATTTCCGCGCAAAATCCGCGTGGGCAGACTGATCAAGCCCGGAAAAAGCGGAAAAGGCAAGATTGTGGTGGTTCCCACCACTGTGGAGGAAAAATTCTACCACGACAGTGTCAAAGCTCCGGAAGAGGGAGGGGAATCCGGCGGTTCCGGTGACGGGGAGGAAGGCGAGATCATCGGTGAGGAACCCATCCGCTCCCAGGAAGGCGAGGGTGCAGGCCCGGGCGAAGGTCAGGGAGGCCCCCATGAAATGGAATCCAGCGCGTATGATCTGGGCAAAATCCTTACGGAAAAATTTCAGCTCCCCAATCTCCAGGACAAAGGCAAAAAACGATCCCTTACCCGCTATACCTATGACATGACTGACCGGCACAAGGGATTCGGCCAGTTTCTGGACAAAAAAGCCACTCTGCGCAATATTGTGGAAACCAATATTCATCTGGGCAATATCCCGGATGTGGGGGATATTGATCCCACAGGATTTCTCATTTCTCCCGGAGATCGGATTTACCGCATTCTTTCACGGGAAAAAGATTATGAATCCCAGGCTATGGTCTTTTTTCTGAGGGATTATTCCGGGTCCATGATGGGCAAACCCACGGAACTGGTGGTTTCCCAGCATGTGCTGATTTACAGTTGGCTGCTGTACCAGTATGACAGGCAGGTGGAATCCCGCTTTATTCTCCATGACACAGAGGCCAAAGAGGTAAAGGATTTTTACACCTATTATAATTCCAAGGTCGCAGGCGGAACCAAAGTGGCCTCAGCTTTCCGGCTGGTGAACAAAATTGTGGAAGAGGAAAACCTGATACGCGACTATAATATTTATGTTTTCCACGGCACCGACGGGGATGACTGGGATACGGAAGGCAAAGAAACCATACCGGAAATGCAGAAGATGATCACCTATGCCAGCCGGGTGGGCATTTCCATTGCCACCCACGGCGTGGGGTCCGGAAGCACAGAAGTGGAAAAATATCTGAACAAATCCGGACTGCTGAAAGAAAAGCCCAAACTGATACGGATGGATGTCATCCAAAAGGACGCGGACGAAGCCCGCCTCATTGAGGGAATCAGAAATCTGATTTCAGAATAAGGATACGCTATGGAACTCATTGATCAGCATGCCAAAATTATCATGGAAGGGTGCAAGCAAAGAGCGCGGGACGCGGGTCTGCGTTTTCAGGATGAAAGCCTGGAATATATCGTGACCAACCGGGATCTGATCGAACTTTCGCCCAAAGTCATGATTCCCACCATGTACGACTACTGGGTTCATGATGTGGAAGTGCTTAAAGGCAAAGGCAAATATGAACTTTATCCCGGCAATCCCTATGAAACGGTGATCAACACCCGGCCGCCCATTTCTTTCTATAACGACAATAATCCGGACTGGCTCAATGTCATGATTTTCTACCATGTCATTGGTCATATTGATTTTTTTCAGAACAATCTCTATTTCCGCCACACCTGGGATTATGACTTCACAGGACTGGCCCTGTCGGACAAAAGACTGATTGCCAAACTGCGTTCGGAAAAAGGGCATCAGGTGGATTATGTCATTGAGTTTGCCAGGGGAATTGACAATCTGGTGGCTTATCATCATGAAGTTTCCCGGCATTATCAGCCCCCGACAACAACAGGTTCCAGACGGATGGATTATTATTTTGACATATTTCTGCAGAATCAGGAAAAGGTGAATGTCAGCGACTATGTCAAGGAAATTGAACGCTACAACCAGTGCATACGGGAATTCGGAAACCAGTTCGGGGAACAGACATTTTTCGCGGAAGCGGAAAAAAAATATCCCCATTTCCGTGCAGTTTTTGAAAAAAGCATGGAAAAGAAAACTGAACCGGAACAGGATCTGATGCAGTATCTGCTCAATCATTCCGAGTTTCTGAACAAAGAGGAGAACCGGTGGATGAAACCGGTCATTGAAGTTGTGCGCAAAACCTCCCTGTTTTTCCAGCCCCAGATACGCACCAAAATTATGAACGAGGGATGGGCCAGTTACTGGCATGAAACCCTTTTTATGAGTGATGACAGGATCAGAGGCCATGAAGTGGATTTTGCACGGGTAAACGCGGGCGTGACTTCCATGCCCCGTGTGGGACTCAACCCCTATGCTCTGGGAATGCGGCTTTTTTATTTTATTGAGGAAATGGCGGGCAAAGGGCACTACACCTTTGATTTCCGGAGGATTACGGACACGCGTACGCGGGATGACTATAATGCGGCAACGGGAAAAGGCCGGGAATTCATTTTCAAAGTCCGTGAAAACTTTGATGATTTTCTTTTCATCAACACCTTTACCGACCAGGATTTCATGGATCATTATAATCTCTTTGTGGTGGGAAAACGCATGAACCAGGAAAAAATGGTGTGGGAGTATTTTGTCAAATCCCGCAAGGCAGCGGAATACCGGGAGATGATCAATGATTCCCTGTATCATCCGCCCCATATCCAACTGGATGCTGCAAAAAGCACAGGCGGCAGGCTCTATCTGGTTCACCGCTTTGAGGAAAAACCTCTGGTGCAGGAGTTTATCGCAAATACCATGCTGGGCATTGAATATCTGTGGGGCGCGCCTGTGCAGTTGGAAACTGCGGAAGTGGCTCCGTCCCAGGCTTCGGGCGGTGTTTATTCCATGAGCGGGCCTTCAGCCCCGGCTGATAAAGTCCCGGAACAGAAAATACAGTGGCACAGGATCTTGTATACGATGGAAAAACGGAAACTGAGCAGGCGGATCCTGTATGTGATGGATTAAAAGGAAAGGGATTGGAGGATAGGGAACAGGGACAGGAAGTAAGAATTTTTCCAATCCGGTGAAACATTCCCCTCCAGGTGCTGCTGCCTTAGAAACTGATGTTAGGCGATTTCCAGAAAAGAATATCCCAAAAAAGTAGCATAAGCTTCCAGCTTGTGCAGTGAACTGGATAGGTATACCATTACCTGAAACATTTGCAGAGGTTCAGATTCAGATCTGAATTCCGCACAGAAAAACTCTGTGTGACTCTGAGGAAACTCTGTGTGACTCTGCGGTTAAAATCTGCCCGGCAGAAATATAAAAATGTTTTAAGTATCGGTATATATTTATTTTAAGAAATCACCTTACAATTCGCTACTGATTTGATACAATCTGCATCTGTATAAGATTTGACAACTTTTGAAAAGTTGTCAAATCTTATCGGACTCTGACTCTTCATTCGCATTGTCAAATGAAAAGGAGACTGAAAATGCCACATCAGCAGATAACCCGAATAGGTTCCAACCCAAATATCGGGCAGCTTGTTCATTTGGTAAGCAGACTTCATGCAACTGAAAAAATAGATCTTGTCAAAATAATCATGACAGATCTTCAGAGCGAGTATCAGAGTTTATCCGGCAAACGACCTCTGGAAACAGCCTGCGGAATTTGCAAACATTTCGGATCTGCCCCTTCCGAAGAGGATATTGCTATGATGCGGAAGGAAGTCTTTGAAGGATTTCCGAGGGGGGAACTGTGAATATCTCCGCAATCCCGGTTTATGATCTAAGGGCTTGTAACAAAATAACCTGAACAAAGTTGTATTGTATGTTATAAACAG
>CAZHPS010000358.1:0-7220 GCA_964534335.1 uncultured Desulfobacterales bacterium | reverse complement strand
AAAAAGGAGCCAGATTGATATGGAGAAATGTCCCTGCGGATCGGAAAAGGAATACGCAGACTGCTGCGAACCCATGATTAAGGGCGAACATCCTGCTGAAACACCCGAAGCACTGATGCGCTCCCGGTATACGGCCTATGCCAGAAAAATCACGGACTATATTGTGGAAACCACCCATCCGGATCAGTTGCAGGCAGATACCCGGAAAACAGTGGAGGACTGGTGCAAAAAGACGCAGTGGCATGGTCTGCAGATAGTTGAATGCACCGGAGGAGGCCCCGATGACAGTGAGGGAACTGTAGAGTTTATGGCGGATTACACAGAAAAGGGCAAAAAAAGAAAGCATCATGAACTCGCAGAGTTTAAGAAGAAAAATGACAGATGGTTTTTCTTTGATGCCAAAATGCCCCAGATTAAACAGTATGTCCGGCCAGAACCGAAAGTTGGCAGAAATGAGCCATGTCCCTGCGGCAGCGGAAAAAAATACAAAAAATGCTGCGGCGGTGCATAAAGGTTTCCGGCCTGCAAACGGTGACTGTGAAAGGAAACGGATGCAGTCATCTGAAAGCAGATGTTTTTCAGACAGTGCTTTGTCAACTTTTATTTTATGGAAAAACCGGATTTTTTGGAAAAATCCGGTTTTTTCAGCTCACAGATTCAAGGTTGATATTGCTTTGTCAACTTTGGTTTTATGCGCTGAAGTGTACAGAAAAACCGGATTTTTTGGAAAAATCCGGTTTTTTTCAACTCACAGATTCAGGGTTGACAGAGTAATACCAATTCTCCATTGATTTGATACAATATTTGATAGTGGGTCAAATCCGTTGATCTGAGCCTGACACCGATGCCGGAAAAATACACACAGATTGAAATTATTACAGAAAAAGTTGAAAAAAACAAACCGGAATCCCGGAAGGGATGACATTATCAGCCGATTTGACCCACTATACAATAAACATTGTATCAAATCAATGGAAAATTGGTATAACATCAGTTGCTTATAAGGTGACTGCCAATGAAAACAAAAGAACGTGTTTTGCTGATCTGTCTGAAACCCGAAGAAATCCGGCATATCCGGCGGCTGCTTTCCTCTTTTGAGATTGAAACCGAATCCTCTGAGATATGCAATGATGAACCTGATGCCATTTTTTTGGAGCAGGACATATCCCTTGCAATATTAAGGATTGACAAAAACAGCATAAGGCCGGATCAGACTATCCGGAGACTCAGACGGCATTTTTCCCATCCCATTCCCATTCTTGTGCTGACTGATCCGGAAATGCTGTCCGGCATTCGGGATTATATCAAAGCAGGGGCAGATGACTACTGGGTTCTTCCCCTGGATGAAACCGCTTTTTCCGTCCGTTTTTACGTACTGCTGGAATACGGCCAGACCATGCTGCATTCTGCTGCTCCCAAAACCGGTAAATCCGAAGCAGAAGATGAACCGCGTCCCTCGTTTTTACAGCGTTTTATTGCCCGGTTTCAGGACAGTCTGCGGTATTTTTCCCCCAGGATTGCCGCAAGAGAGACTGACACTGCCATTGCCAGCAGATGGGAAAAAATCCGTCTGCTCGGAGCAGGGGGATTCGGCGAGGTCTGGCTTGTTCGCAGAAGCGGAAAAGATATGCTTGCAGTGGCAAAGATTCCCCATCATCCGCAGATGAATATCAGTGCTCTGCGTTCTGCCGCCATTCTTCGGCGTATATCTGTGCATCCCAATGTGGTTCATCTGATCGAAGTGGTCAGGGAAGAGGGAAAGGTGATCCTGATTCAGGAATATATTGAAGGGCAAACCCTTCAGACCATGCTGAATCAGGGCATTCCACAGCCGGAAAAAGAAAAAATTTTTCTGCAGTTGCTTTCGGTGATGTCCCATGCCCATGAGCACCGGATCATGCACAGATATGTCACGCCAAAGCATCAGCAGAACAGTGGTGGGTTCCCGTCCTTTCATGTCACCGGAGCAGATTATGGGCAGAAGTTCCCTGACCAGCGATGTGTGGGCTATGGGAGTTCTGCTGTATATTCTGCTTACAGACAGTCTGCCTTTTTACGCTGCCAATGACAAAGACATGATGGATGCAATTCTTGAAATGCCGCCTATGCCGCCACGGGAGCTGAATGTGGACATTTCTGAAAATATGGAATCCGTGATGCTGAAATGTTTGGAAAAAGATCTGCTGAAGCGTTATGCGGATGCTGGGGAACTGCGCGCTGACCTTATTCACCGGGTTCCGGAATTCGGAAAAGGACAGAAGGGGAAATCCTGACAGTTTTCCTGTCTTCCGGTTCCTGTTAAAACTTTTCAGAAAAACCGAATTTTTCCAAAAAATCCGGTTTGTTGAATACACGATAAATTTCGTTTGCCTACTTTAAAAAACGTCAGTTTGGGAATGAAAAATCATGCTGCATAAACGATTTGTTTTCAGGGAACTGACCGCGTCCCCCCGGCAGTATGCGGTTTTTGTGCTCTGTGTCATGCTTTCCCTTGTCACCCTTACGGCACTCAACGGATTCAGCCATAGTATCCGCAGTTCTCTGCTGCGGGATGCCAGAACCCTGCAGGGAGCCGACATCATTCTCCGCTCCCCTTTTCCCTTTTCCCAGGCCCTGACAGACAGGGTTTCGGAACTGGAAAAACAGGGGAAAGTCCGCAGTGCAAGAGTATACGAGTTTTATTCTGTGGTGCGCTCCCCGGATGAAAGCAGTTCACTGCTTGCAGATGTGAAAATAGCGGAACCGGGCTGGCCCTTTTACGGAAAAGCAGAACTTGCATCAGGCCGGGAACTTGGAGACGTGCTGCGCGCGGGAAAGGCTGTTGCGGAACAGAATCTGCTGGATCGTCTTGGTCTGCGTGTGGGAGATTCCCTGCGCGCGGGCAGCGCGATTCTCACCATAGCGGATGTGATTGTGAAAGAACCGGATCGGCCTGTCAGTTTTCTCTCTTTCGGCCCCAGACTTCTGGTTGCGGCTGCGGATATCGAAGCCCTTGATCTGCTGAAAAAAGGCAGCCGGGTCAGGTATGCCATTCTGCTGAAAATCCCGGAAAATGCAAATCCGGATGATTTGGCCTCTGATTTGCGGAAATCAGCTCTTGCAGATCAGGAACGTGTGGAAACCTTCAAAGAATCCCGATCACGGATCAAAAGATTTTTTGACAATTTCTTCTTTTTTCTGGCTCTGATTGCCATTTTCACCTTTCTGCTCGCGGGCATCGGCATCCGCAGCACTGTACATGCCATTTTCCGGGAAAAGGAAAAAAGCATAGCCATTATCCGGGCAATGGGCGGAACCGGCAGATTTGTGCTTGTCAACTATATTGCTCTGATCAGCATACTCGGAATAACCGGAACCATGCTGGGTCTGTCCGCGGGTTTTCTGCTGCAGCATATCATCCTGTATCTTTTTGCAAACCTGCTGCCCCATGATATGCACATTGTTTTTTCATGGCAGACAGCAGGGGAAGGAACTGTTCTGGGCATTCTGGGTGTGGCAATTTTCGCGTTTCTGCCCCTGCACCGGGTGCGTAATATACGGCCTGCGGCTGTATTCCGCCTGGAAACGCAGGGGCGGGAAAAAGGAACCGCTTTTTATCTGTCAATTCTCTTTGGCCTTGCCTTTTTCATTGCACTGGTGCTGCGGCAGATTGCGGATCTGAAAACCGGAGCCTATGTGCTTATCGGGCTGAGCGGACTGATTCTGCTCACTGCTCTGGCCGTGCGCCTGATTCTGTCCGGTCTGGGGCGTATCCCTTTCCGATCTTTGATTCTGCGGCAGTCTGTAAAAGGTCTGTTCCGTCCCGGAAATGCCACACGTTCTGTCATTGTCACCCTGAGCGCGTCCCTTGCCGTGATTTTCTTCATTTACCTGCTGGAGGAAAATCTGGATGCAGCATTTGTGCGCTCTTATCCGGCAGATGCGCCCAATCTCTTTTTCATTGACATTCAGCCGGATCAGGCTGATGCAGTTTCAGAAATGCTGGGAATGAAACCGGTTTTTTATCCGGTGATCCGCGCCAGACTTATTTCTGTCAACGGAGAAAAAATTGACAGAAATCAGGAGGGAAAACGCAGGGGCGACAATATGTCCCGTGCCTTTAATCTGACGTACCGGGATGAGCTTCTGGAAGATGAGATTCTGATCAAAGGAGAGAGTCTGTTTGACAAAAACAGACAGGAACTGCAGGTTTCCGTGCTGGACACGGTTGTGGAAATGAAAGCCATGAAAATCGGGGATATTCTTGTTTTCAATATACAGGGGGTTCCGGTGGAAGCCACAGTATCGAGCATCCGGAGCAGAAAAGGGGAATCCATAAAGCCTTTTTTCTATTTTGTTTTTCCGCAGAATTCCATACTCAGAGACGCTCCCCAGACCATTTTCACAGCCATCCGTGTCCGGCCTGATCAGATGGCAGATACCCAGACCCGTGTGGTTTCCCGTTTTCCCCATATCAGCGTGATTGATGTCACACAGACCCTTGCCTCATTTGCGTCCATTGCACACCGGCTTTCCCTGCTGATCCGTTTTTTCACTTTTTTCAGCATTGCCGCCGGCATTCTGATCATTGTCAGTTCGGTTCTCGCTACCCGTTTTGCCCGGATTCAGGAGGCTGTGTATTATAAAATCCTGGGCGCGGGAAACCGTTTTGTGCTTGCAGTGTTCACAATGGAAAATGTGCTGATCGGCGGAATCAGCGCGTTTCTCGCGCTGCTGATTTCCCATACCGGCACATGGATCATCTGCGGGAAATATTTTGATATAATATACCGGCCTTATATCACACAAAGCCTGCTGATGACCGTATCAGCCCTTTTTCTGGTGATCACAGTCGGTTATCTTGCTTCGTTTTCTATTCTGCATCAGAGACCTGCCGCTTTTCTCAGGGAGCAGACAGGTGAATGAGACAAACTGAATTTTGGTAGTGGGTCAAATCCGTTGATTCAGGTATGACACACGGTCGGGAAAAATCCGAAAGGATTGATATTATTACAGAAAAAAAATCTGAAAAACAAATCAGAATCCCGGAAGGGATGACATTATCAGCCGGTTTGACCCATTATCGGTTTATCTTAAAATCCTGTTTTTCCGTGTGTTTCGTGGTTAAAAAAACAGGTAGTTCCCGTTTTCTGAAAGCGGTTTGGTATAAAGAGTGCAGAACTGAAAGGCAGGCAGTCTTTTCTGAATCATTTCAGTGTCCCGGACTTTCGGTTCTGGATTCCTCCGGTCTTCAGGGAAACAGCATTGATTTTAATTCTGTACATTTTCGGCTGTCCCCTCTGTTCTGAAAAGTCCCTGCACATCCTCAACAATCAGATACAGGGACGGAACCAGCATCAGGGTGATAACTGTCGCGAACAGCACACCGAAGCCCAGAGAAATTGCCATTGGGATCAGGAATCTTGCCTGCCGCGAGGTTTCAAAAATCATGGGCGCAAGTCCCCCGAAAGTTGTCACTGTGGTCAGAATAATGGGACGGAAGCGGTAAATCCCGGCTCTGTGAATGGCCTGGGAAGCAGATGCTCCCTCCAGTCTGTCCCGGTTGGCAAAATCAATCAGCACCAGCGAACCGTTGACCACCACGCCGGACAGGGCCACAATGCCGAACATGCTCATCACGCTCAGACTGTATCCCATAAGCAGATGTCCGGCAACTGCGCCCACAATGCCAAAGGGAATGGCTATCATAATAATAATCGGCTGTATATAACTGTTTAAGGGAATGGCCAGCATGGCAAAAATGATGAGAAGTGCTATCATCAGTCCTCTGACAAGACTCTGCATACTGTCCCGCAGATCTGCCTGACGTCCCTCAAAACTGTAGCGCAGCCCCGGATATTTGCTTTGCAAATCCGGCAGAATGTCTGTTTTCACAGATTCCAGTATCTGGCCTGCTTTGCTTCTGGGACGGGTATCTGCGGACACGTTTACCACACGTCTGCCCTCTCTGCGCTCAATATTGGTATAAGCCCGGCCCCTGCTTACGGTTACAGCATTCTGTAGAGGAATTTCACTGCCGTCAGGGGTTCGCAGGATCATTTCTTCCAGATTGTATTCTGAAACCCGCTCTGTTTTGGGCAGTCTGACCATAACCTTGATCTCACTGCGCCCCCGCTGCTGACGCAGAGCCTCCGCGCCGTAATACGCGTGACGCACCTGCCGGGCCACTTCCCTGGATTGCAGTCCCAGACTCCGGGCTTCAGGTTTTATTTTGAAATCCAGTTGCTGCTTGCCCGGAGAAAATCCGTCATCAATGTCAAAAACCTCCGGATAATAGCGCAAAGCTGAGGCCAGTTCCGCGCTTGCGGCTTCCAGCACGGCTGTATCCCGGTGGCTGAGTTCAACGGTAATGGCTGCACCACTGCCCGGGCCGCCGGAATCTGATTCAAATTTCAGGGATTCCAGTCCCGGAATTTCCCCCACCTTTTCCCTCCATTTTTCCGTAACAATCGCTGTTGAGGCAGGCCGGACATCCGGCGGTGTGAGATAAATCCGCACCACAGTCACATTGTTTTCAATACTGGCATAAATGCCGTCTGTGAGTTTTTCCCCTCCGTTTTCTGCCACAATCTCCCGCGCTGCATCCACCAGAATTTTCTGCACCTGCTGCGTTTTTTCAAACGCTGTTCCAAAAGGCAGAGTCGCGGTGACCACAGCATAATCTGATTCCACTTTGGGAAAAAGTTCAAATCCCAGTCGGCCGCTTTTGACATATCCGATGCTGAGAAGAAGAACAAATATGCCCAAAGCCACTGTCACATACCGCCATTGCAGACTGAGATCCAGAAAGGAACCATAGTATCTGTCCACAAATTGCAGAAAGGCTTTGCTGAACTGCTGCTGTTTTTCAATAAACCACGCGAAAAATCCGGCCGGTTTCCAGTTTTTCTGATGTCCCAGATGCGCGGGAAGAATGAACAGACTTTCGATAAAGGAAACTGCAAACACACTGATGACCACCAGCGGAACCTCCCGGAACACCTTGCCCATGAATCCCGGCACAAAAAGTATGGGCATAAAGGCCACCATATTGGTCAGAATACTGAAGATGACCGGCATGGCAACCTCCCTGGTTCCTCCCACTGCCGCGTTTTTCCATGAAAGCCCACGCTGATGATGCTGATAAATGTTTTCCCCCACCACAATCGCGTCATCCACCACAATACCCAGGGAAACAATAAAGGCAAACATGGACATCATATTGATGCTGACACCCATGA
>CAZHPS010000357.1:0-7231 GCA_964534335.1 uncultured Desulfobacterales bacterium | reverse complement strand
TGTGGACATCGCCCAGGGATTTAATGCAGTTGGCCTCCCCCAGGCGATCCCCGATCTGTGCGTAAACGGGCCGGGCCTCCTCGTAACGTTTCCGGGCCTCCTCATATTCGTCAAGCATTCTGTGGACATCGCCCAGGGCTCTTATGCAGTTGGCCTCCTGATGACGATCTTTCAGTTTTTGTGATACACTTATACAGTGAAGAACAGCCGCGCGGAATTCAGCGTAATGCCCCTGATATGTGCAGTATTTCTCTATGGCATCAAGCAGATGCAGCGCACTGCTGTCATTGGAAGTGCTGTGTATCAGAGACAGAATATGGGATTTTTCCGGGCTGAGTCTGGCAAAGCCTTCTGCCATACCCTCATTTTGCACGGCAGCAAAGGCAAGATAATACAAAATCAGATTTTTTTCCGTGTCTTCCGGAACATGGAGACGGGTTCGGGCATAGTTGTGAATCAGGGCATGGGAAACCTGCCACCGTTCTTCCATGCGAATCAGCAGACCATAGTTGACAAGGGTGTTGAGTCCTGCACGGACAGCGGATTTGTCTTCCATCGCGGATTCCATCACCTGTCTGGGAAAAGGAGCGAAAGCCAGAATGCCGCATACAGCCAGAATCTGCCGGGCTGTTTCATCCACCTGCTTCAGGCTGTGTTCTATCAGCCAGGGTACGCTTTCCAGCCGGTGATGTTCCTTATCCGGATCAAGGGCTTCAAACGGTGCCGAGATTAACCATTCCAGATACTCAGCAGCACTGTCACCGGTCTGACTTAAATAACGCCCAGCCAGACGCACAGCAAGGGGCAGTCCTCCCAGCCGTTCACAAATCTGCCGGGCCGGATTTTCCTCTTTTGCCTGATCTCCGCACCACGCTCGGAGCAGTTTCACAGCCTCATCTGCTTCCAGCGGCCGGATGTCCTCTCTTTTCTCTTCCGCATCCCTGCGTTTGCGGCTGGTGACAATGACACCGCAGTTGCCGATGACGGACAGAACTGCGGGAAGATTGTCTGTGTCTTCCGTGCCATCAAGCAGCAGCACCGCTTTTTTGCCGGACAAAGCTCTTCCGGCAGCAGTAAGGGCAGTGGGAACCGGTTCTTCCCCAAAACACCGGGCAATGTGTTCCAAAGCGGTTTCTGATTTGGGTTCCCGGTAAAAATCATGCCAGATCACGCCGTCCGGGAAACACGCGGGCGGAGATGAACCTGATGTCAGATGCCACAGAGCCTCAGCAGCGAGTGCGCTTTTGCCGATACCCCCGGGGCCGCAGAGCGTGACCGTATGACCGGGCTGTAGTTCGGCAAGCAGTTTTTCCAGTTCTGCTTTGCGGTCTGTGAAATGCTTTGAACGCGGGGGAAGGTACAGTGGCGGATTCTGGGGTTTATTGCCATAAATGTGCATTCCGCCTTCAATATGCGCTGTCCCAACCACTCCGATTTTCGCATCAGATATCTGGGTCATATTTTTTCCCTAAAAATGCATTCCGCCTTCGATTTTGGCATTGTCACCCACCACACCGATTTTGCTGTCTGTAATATTCAGATTGTATTTGCTGATCACTTTCTGCCCTTCGGGTGAGGCTTTCAGTGCTTCCGCAAGATTCTCCAAAGCCTTGAGAATATCCGGGTCTTTGTCTGCTTTGGTGATTTGAATCTCCTCCTGTACAGTTCCCTGCCGGTTTTTGGAATCCGGCATGGTTTCCAGACTGTTCACTGCTGCCGGAAGCTGGGATTTTCTGTATTTATCCGAAATGAGCTTTTTCAGCGCATTATAACTGTCAACAATCGCTGATTTACCCACCTGTGTCGCGCCTGCGGCTATGGCAGCAAGAATGCCTGCGGTAACGGGATCCATTTTTTTCTCCTTTTTCTGAAAAAGTGTAAGCAGTATGAACAAACAGCAGATCGAAAACTTTCCGGAGGAGTGCAAAAATTGTATTTTTGCTGCCCGGAAATGATCCGCATATCTGTGCAAAAATGCAATTTTTGCACTCCCGGAACATCTCTGAAAAACCGGTCAGTGCCTGCTGTTTCTGATTTCACGAAGATATTCCTCTATTTCCGCTTCTGAAAGTCCCTTCAGACGCTCCTTCAGTCCCAGACCTTTCAGACGTTCCTCCGGCTCCAGACCTTTCAGACGTTCCTCCGGCTCCAGACCTTTCAGACGTTCCTCCGGCTCCAGACCTTTCAGACGTTCCTCAGTTCCGATTCCTTTCAGGCGTTCTTCGGGGTTATATAGGGACAGAACCTCTTCGGGTTTGTACCGGGACAGAACCTCTTCCGGTTTATACCGGGACAGAACATCATCCGGGCTGAATCTGGCCAGCACATCATCGACAGACATGCCGGAAAGAACCATATCTGCCCACATTTTTCCCATCTCTTTGACCTTTTCAGGGGTCAGTTCCAGTGTTTCCATATGCTCTCCTTTCTCTGAAAACCAGTAGCACAGCAGACCGTCAATAAACCTCTGCAGTTCCGGATTCAGTTTTTTTATCCATTCCTGCATAATGGCATTGAACGCGACTGTCTTCTCCTGCCTCCGGCTGGCAAAGCATTTGACGAATGCGTTATGCATCTCTTTGCTAAGTTCATTGAGGCACAGCAGTGGGAATATCCGCAGGATAGGATTGTCACTCAGATAAATTCCCTGTTTTTCTCCGGATGAATATCCGAATCTCCTCAGCAGTGTTTCCTGCGGTGTCTTTGCACTCATAACAAAAAACTGTATGTCACACTCTCTCAGTTTATGGGCATGCCGGTAAAAAAACTCATATCCGGTTGTCTGCCGGAACGTGTCCTCTGTCACGGATTCTGTGTATTTGAATTCAATGAGAATATGCGCTGCGCTGCTGTCCCGTATGCCGTCAGGCAGAAAGGCTGCCTGTTCAGCAGTCCATTTTCCCGGCTCTTTCCGGAGCAGAAGAATGTCTGCTTCCGGAGATTCTGCCATCACAGGAAAATCCGTAAACACGGAAACACCGGTCGGGGACAGGAGTTCTTCAAACAGTGTTCCCATAAGACGGTGCCAGCGGGTTCCGCGGGATTGGGATGGTTCTTCCATATGTGAAACCTTTCAATCTGAATACAGTTGGATTCTGCCGGGAAAATGGGGGAAGATCCGGGAATGTTTCATCTCATCTCCGGGAATGAAAAAGCGAATGTTCCCTTTTTCATCACAAATCCATACCTCAGCCGCACCTTTTGAAAAATAAAGGCTTTTCTTCTCTTCCATTTCCTCCTCTGTATTGCTTTGGGACAAAATTTCTATGCAGACCTCCGGAGCAACAGAGCATTCATTTTCCTGCCAGATTCTGGCAAATATTTTTTCTGATGACCAGGCCACATCCGCAACTTTTGTACCTTTGTGCGTTTTGATTGCGCATTCTGTGAGAATTTTTCCATCTTTGCGGTGCATCCGCAGCATGGCAGCTATTTCTCCCTGAAAAACAGAATGATACACCCGTACTGGTGACATCAGTATTCTTCCTTTTTCATCCAGTTCAATTTTAAAAGGCAAATTCTGTAAATCTTTATGGTTGCAGACTTCCTGCCATTGCATGGTATAATTCCCTGTTTTTAAATTCGCATATGAAATCTGAAAAATAAATTTTTGTATCCCCCGGTTCCCAACCTGCCACAAAGGCACAAAGACACAAAGTTTAAAAAAGTTTAAAAAAGATTGCCTATCAGATTTCAGATCAGTTCGGCCATTGCAGAATATTTGCCGGAATACTTTCCATTTCCTTTTTTGCAGCGTGCCGGAGTTCAAAAGAGCGTTTCATTTTCTCGCTTATCTGCTTTATGATATTGTCATCCGGCAGATGAATCAGAATTTTTGCCAGATCTCTGTCTGATACATTGGGAATGGCCGCGCCGGTGCGGTACATGAACATCTGACGCAGAAACAAATCTGATTTCAGAAAATATATCATAAAATATATGTCAATTCTGAAATTTCGCAAGACTCTGAACCCATTGGAACAGATACAGCCTTCAAATTCCTCTGTGACCAATGCTGTGGCATGTTTTTTTGTTCCCACAGAATTGCCTGCAATCGCTGTGAGAATATCACCCGCGTGTATTTCATAACTGGCACGGCTGGGCAGTTCATGCACATAATAATCTGCTGTATTGATAATTTCAAAAGCATTTGTATTAATATCAGAAAGTTCCACATATTCAACACAGAGATCAGATTTTTTCAGTTTTTCACTTTTTGTTTTTACAATCTCACAAACATCACCCAGCCGGACGGTTTTATCTCCACTGGAATAAGCTATTAATCTTCTGTTTTCCGGTGCATAAAAATAATAATCAAAACGGCCTTTCAGTTCATCAGAATCAAGGGAAAAGGAATTTTCTGTATCTTTTCTGTTTCCGCGCAGAAAATTTTTGTACTCCCTGACAAGCAGACTGAAATCCTCATCCAAAACAGACTGTCCCTTTTCATCTTTTACGATTTGTCCGTTTTTGTCTTTTTGATAAACAGGACTTGCATTTTTATTGCCCTGATACCCCGGTTTTTTTATTTTTCCAAAAAAAACAGAATAAGATTTTTCGGGATATATACCCTGTTTCCGCAAAAAAAGCAAAGAGGTTTTTACACCGGTTCCAAAAGGAATAAATGTTTCCTGTGGCAGATTTACAATTGCCAGTATTTTTGCTTTTTGCTTAATATAAAATCTCATATATTCCAAAGAAGGATTTTCAAAATGTCCGTTGGGCAGGACAATACCCAGCCTTCCGCCCGGTTTGAGCACTTGCAGACAGCGTTCAACAAAGAGAATTTCCGCAGACTGACCTGTGCTGATTTTCTTTGTTTTTATGTACTGATTTTCTGTTTCTGACCATTTGTATCCCAAATCAAATTTTGACAGTATCTGCCTGTCCGCAATTTTTCCGCCTGCTCCAAACGGAGGATTGGTCAGCACAATATCAAAACCTTCGGGATTTGCTGATAAGAGATTATCCAAATTATCCAAAGAATTGGCACAGAAGATATTGGTTTTTGCATTTGCTTCCAAAAGAAGTTTCATTCTGGTAATTCTGGCTATGCTCCTGTTTATGTCAAATCCCCAGAGATTTTTTGAAATTATCTCAGATACATCTGCATCCGAAAACCTGTTTTTGAGATATTTCAGCGCGGACATCAGAAAACTGCCGCTGCCGCAGGCCGGATCAACAATGCTTTCACACAGATCGGGCTGTATCATCTGCACACAGAAATCTATGACAGGTTCAGGCGTGAAAAACTGCCCTCTGCCGTGTTTTTCCTGATGGGAAAGAAATTTTTGAAAAGCCAGTCCTTTTGCATCCTGTGAGGAAGTCGCAAAGGAAATATTCTGCAGTCTGCTGACAGTGAAACCCAAAGCAGTATGGGAAAGACGGATGCGCTCATCTGCTGAAAATATGTCCGGATATGCCTGAACCGTGTGTGCAAACAGTTTTGTGATCCGATCTTCAAAATCAGGATTTTTCTGCCCATGTTTCAGGCTGTTCCATTCCTGTTCGGAAATTGTGAACTGTTTCTGATTTGCATTTTCATCAGCAATTTTGACAAACAGAATTTTGACAAGTTCTTCCAAAGCCTGCTGAGGGGAAAGTCCGTCATTGGCATAAATATAATCATGGATTTCCCCAAATTTTTTCAGAAGATTGTCTTCTTTGAAAAGGGGCAGATGGGAAAATGAATTCATATAATTAAAAGGAACATCCTTAAAACCGGAATTTTCAGTGAAATCTCTGTGTTCTATGTGGGAAAGAACATGTCAGTGAATAATCGAACGCATAAAACATCCGCCTGAATCGCCTGCATTGCCATCAGGCTGCGGCTGCGGATTGCCGCGCACTGTCACCATTACCGTGTCCACTGCCCCCAAATCATTATGATCTGTCACTTTCAACTGAAATATCAATGTGTTTTCCTGTTCTTCATCAGGTGTGATGAACGTGGGAAAAGCCGTATCTGCATTGTTCAGCACAACTCCGGTACCGCCTCCGATCTGTGTCCATATATATGCAGTGATTTCACCGTCCTTTGCATAAGACGCGGAACCGTCCAATGTGACAATGACAGAACCGTCAACTGTCTGATCCGCTCCTGCATTGGCAACAGGCGGTTCCGCGGGACTTACAGGAACTCCGGCTGTAATCAGAACAGTATCACTGTCGCTTAACGGGCCGGGTTCTCCGGTATGTCCCTGATCATCAGAAATAAGAGTCAGGGTAAAATTGCCATTCCGTCCCAAAGGGGGAATATAACGCAGACCATTAAGTTCCCTGTTGATTTGCTCCATTGTGCCTTTGAGGGAAAGATGCCCGGAATCATTGCCTTCTATGGCTGCGCCGGATGTGGTGCGCACAGACAGACTGCCCTGATCCACATGAATATCCGCAGCAATTTCTCCATCTCCGGCATCCATATCACTTACAGAAATGCGGTTCCCGTTTCCCGGACTGAAAATCAGGGGAATATCTCTGGGCGTGAACTGCGAATCTGGCACAATATTCACCGGAGAATCATTGACGGCTGCAACAGTCAGCGTACACAGAACCGGCTCTCCGCTCTGATTTTCCCTTTGCACAAGCACCTGCACCTGACGCGGGGTTTCATCCGGATTGGGAGAATCATTTTTAAAAATCACGGTGCGCAGAACTGACTGATAATTTTCCGCACTGTCCCATCCGCCGATATTTCTGCCGGTAATGTGCAGCATGCCATCCAGATATGTGGCAATCATATCGGTTCCTGCTGTGTCAGCTTCCAGCACATCATCCGGCATGAACGGCACAATACTGATGGTTATTGCAGTCAAACCGGTTCCCCTGCTGTCCGTAATTATGGCATCTGCGGATGTGATATTAACCGGACCATCTTTTTCCCTGAAACCTGCGGCAAAATTGGGGCTTTGTCCTGAAATATTCAGGGGATCAAGGTTGATTACCGGCATTACCGCCTCTTCACCCTGCACGACTGCCGCAAGGCACAGGGCCATAAAAAACGGCATAAATACACAGAATTTCATTTTTTTTATTTTCAAAAAAGTATCCTTTCCGTTTTCCGCTATGCGGATTGAATCAATTTTTTAATCCAGTAAATTATGGTTTGCAGTATTGTCTGAACCGGGATTCACAGGATTAAGGGATTTACCAAGATTGATGTTTTTCATTGCCCGGTTTTTAAAATCCTGTCAATCCTTTAATCATGTGAATTATTGTCTGAACCGGGATT
>CAZHPS010000356.1:0-7291 GCA_964534335.1 uncultured Desulfobacterales bacterium | reverse complement strand
GAATTCAGTTAATATACATAAAAATATATGTTTGATTATCCTGTTTTCATGAGAACTTTATACCACAAAATATATGGAACCTTACTTATGAATGAATATACTGATGAGTTCACCAAAGTGACAGAAATTTTTTCTGTGCCGTCTCTGTATTCATTTAAATTTCATCAGTTATGCAATTTAAAATAATTTTTTGTCCGGTAGTAAGGCATTCACCATTCACCATTAACCATTCACCATTAACCATTCATCATTCACCATTCACCATTCACCATTTACAATTTACAATTTACAATTTACAATTTACCATTCACCATTCACCATTCACCATTCACCATTCACCATTCACCATTAATCCTGCATTTACAATCTCTGTCTCTGTTTGATTTCTATATATCTGGAAACCATATCCGCACTCAGTTTCTCGCAGTCTGTGAGGGAAAATCCCACTCCCCGGCGCATCAGCACTTTTTCCACTTCATGCAGACTGTGCCACAGCATATGCCCGCCCAGTTCCGCATACAAATCATCTTCTGATGCAATGCCGGGATTGGTGAAAAGCGGTCTGGCCCGTTCCGGCCGGATCATATTTACCATGACAAGATGCTGCCTGCGGATTATGTCAATATGGGAAATGAAACTTTCTGCCACAGCCGGATCATCCAGATGGGTCAGGAAAATCAGCAAACCCCTTCTTCTGATCCGTGTGCCGATAAAGGTGAAAACTTCCCCGAAATCCGGAGTCACCCCTTCTGTCTGCAGGGTGCAGAGCATATCCCGGCAGATCTGGTAATGTGCCTTTCCGTTTCCGGCCCGCACAAAATGCTTCACGCGGTCGCTGAAGGTCATAATTCCAAACTGATCCCCCTGCCTTTGTGCGGCCAGCCCCATCACCAGTGCGGATGTGACATATTTTTCCATGATAGTCATCCGGTAATCCGGAAGACTGTCAGCCGGAACCTCTGCGCCGGAACAGTGAGCGGCCGCGGATCGCGCACTCAGACGGGAGGAATCCAGAATCACGTATATCTGCTGGGTGCGTTCCAGTTGCCATACCCGTGAAATGGGCCTGCCGCGTTTGGCAGTTGCCTTCCAGTGAATATCCTCAAAACTGTCGCCCTGCACATATTCCCGCAACTGATCAAAATCTCTGCCTTTGCCCAGTCTCTGCCGTGCGTGTATGCCTGCATGGTTTCTCAGAAAAAGAGAGGCCAGCCCCTGGCGTTCAGACATCAGATCCGGATACACCCGGATTTCCGTATGCACCGGAACTGTGGTGCGCACATCCCACAAACCCAGAGGGGAAGAGACCTCCAGACAGGAAGTATCCAGCAGATACCGTCCCTGCCGTATGCCCCTGCAGGGCCAGAGGAAAAAGGAAAGCGGAATCTCCGGGGGCAGATGCACTGCCATATAGTTTTGGGATGAAACAATTTCTCCGGGAAAGACAAAAGCGATTTTCAAATGCCTGTATGCGGTTTTTTCATTCCGGATGCGGATTTCTATATTGCCTTCCCGTCCCTGTGACAGCCGGACAATATCCGGCATTTCCACCTGAAATCCCTCCAGATTTCTGCGGGCAAGAAAAGAATCCGCAATCACTGTGACAAAAAGAGCCGACATAATGCTCCAGGAAAGCAGGGAAACAGAGGGAATGGCTGTGGTCAGTGTGGCAAAAGGAAGAAAAATCAGTCCTGTCCAGAACACAAGCCGGGATGTGGGTACGATTTTCATGGGATTCTTTCTACGCTCCTTGTGATATTTGACCATATTAACCTGATTCGCATTCTGAAATCAAGGATTGCTTTGCCTGAACAAAGAATCTAAGAATATTTCTTTTTCATACATTCAGATTGTGTTATATACATCAAAATTTTGCAGTTACAGTCATAAAACATGCGTAAATCAGTTTTATATGGTAAAGGAGCAGAAACAGAATGAACCGCCCTCCTTTTTTATTCATTCCCATCGGTATTTTGCTGAATCTTCTGGGAGCGTTTGCCAATTCGGCATTGAAACTCCCTTTGTTTCTCGACAGCACAGGAACCTTTCTGGGGGCGGTCACACTTGGCCCCTGGATTGGCGCAGCAGTCGGATTTATTGCCAACCTTATTATTGGGCTGGTGCATACACCGGTTGCCATTCCTTTCGGCATTGTGAATGCAGTTATCGGGCTGGTGGCCGGTTATATTGCCAAAACAAGGGGATTTGAGGATTATCTCACACCAGTAATTGCAGCGATGATTCTGAGCATACTCTGCCCGGTCATTGCCACACCCATTGCAGTATATCTGTTTGGCGGTGTGACCGGAGGAAGTATTGACACTTATGTTTCCATTCTGATGGAGTCTGGAAACAGGATATTTTCCAGTGCGTTTCTGGTTCGGATTGCAGCCAATCTGGCAGACAAACTGATCAGTGCGTTTGCGGTGATGATTGTCATCCGGCAACTGCCCCTTTCCTGGAAAGGAATGTCTGCAGACCCAAAAAGAGCCAAAGATTTGAAAACCCGGCATACAGAACAGGAATGAACCCAAAACTGACATTTTTCTTCTTTCTGCTGACTGCTTTCACCTGTACTGCACAGGATGTTCCGCGTTTTCCCCGGCCCCTGAAAGTGGCCGGTATTGCAGATCGTATGCCTGTGGAGTTTTCCAATTCCCAGAGAAAACCCGATGGCATACTGCCTGATCTGTGGAAAATCTGGTCAGAACAGACCGGCATTCCTGTTGATTATCATCTGTTTTCCAAAACTGAGGCACTGCAACTGCTTATTTCCGGGCATTTCCATGTAATCTCAGGCATTTCCCCATTCCATGATCCGGATCTTGATTTTTCTGCGCCTTATTACAAAACAGATATCCGCATTTTTACCCTGAATGAAGAAAGAAGCATACAGAACACTGAAGATCTGGAAGCCTTCCGGGTCGGTGTGGTACGCGGAGGCAGGGCTGAACTGTATTTGCGGGAAAATATGCCAATGGTGGCCCTTGCCCCTTTTCCGAATGCTGATCAACTGGCAGAAGCTCTGGCTTCCAAAGAAATCCGGGTGGCTGTGGGCGATACGGATGTGCTTCTGTTCTGGCTCGGATATCATGCAGCGGGCGGCAGCATACGCTATCTGCCTGATCCCCTGTTTTCCCCGGATATCTGCGCGGCTGTGTCAAAGGAAAATTCCTTTCTCATTTCCCGTATCAATGCGGGATTTGCCGGGATTGATCCGGAAAAGAAACAGTCTGTCATCCGAAGCCGGACAGGTTTTTCCTTTGGGCACAGAATTCCCTGGCATCTTTTCAGTATAGGCATTCTGATGCTGATTTTTATTCTGGCATCTCTGGGTTTCTGGCTCTGGAATGAGCAGTTGCGGGCCAGCGTGGAAGCAGCGACTGCAAATCTGAGGGAAAAACAGCAGCAGTTGATAGATTCGGAAAAGGCCCTTCGTGTCAGTCAGGAAAGTTACAGACAGCTTTATCAGGACACTTACAATGACCGGGAAGTTTACCGCTCTCTTCTGAATTCCTCGGCAGACGCGATTGTGATTTTTGATCTCAGTGAAAAAGTCCGGTATATCAATCCTTCTTTTACCCGTATGTTCGGATGGACAGGGGAGGAAACAGAAGGCAGAATACTCCCTTTTGTTCCTGAAGAGGAAATCGGGCAGAACTGGCTGATGATTCAGGGTATTCTGCGGGAGAACACCCCATGTCACGGTGTGAATGCCAGCAGACTCACAAAAGACGGTAATGGCATTGAAGTGAGCATCAGTGCCTCCCTTTATACCGACCATGAGGAAAAAGCGGCCGGTATTCTGATGATTCTCAGGGATATGTCCGAAACCAGGAAACTGGAAACCCGGCTCCGTCAGGCACAGAAAATGGAGGCCATAGGCACGCTGGCAGGGGGCATTGCCCATGATTTCAACAATATTCTTTCTGCCATTATCGGATATACGGAAATCGCGCGGCTCAATGTGCCGGAATCCGGCAAGACCACAGACAGTCTGGAAAAGGTGCTGCAGGCCGGAAACAGGGCAAAAGAACTGATCCGTCAGATTCTTTCTTTCAGCCGTCAGAACAGGGGAAATCTCAGCCACATCCGCATTGCTCCGGTTGTCAAAGAGGCCCTGAAACTCATCCGTGCCTCGCTTCCGGCCACCATACGCATTGAACATCATTTTGAAACCGGTCTGCGATATGTGAATGCAGATCCTGTAGAAATTCATCAGATTGTCATGAATCTCTGCACCAATGCGCATCATGCTATGCGGGAAAAGGGCGGGGTTCTTCGGGTAAGCATAAAAAAATTGGAGATCAGCCCGGAAACATCAGATCCGGGCCTGAAACCCGGAATCTGGCAGCAGATTTCCGTATCTGATACCGGTCACGGCATTGAAAGGAAGATTATGGAAAAGATTTTTGATCCCTATTTCACCACAAAATCCAGAGATGAAGGCACGGGCATAGGTCTTTCCGTAGTTCACGGCATTGTGGAGCGGCATGGCGGAACCATTGCAGTGGAAAGTCAGCCCGGCAAAGGCACAGTTTTCCGCATCTGCCTTCCCCAGTTGGAATATGATCCGGAAGTGAAACAAGCAGAACCTGAAAACAGTTGTGAAACAGGAAGCGAAAGCATACTGTTTGTGGATGATGAGCAGTTTCTCACAGATATTGGAAAAGAGATTCTGTCCGGCATGGGATACAAAGTGACAGCCGTAAATGACAGCACAGAGGCACTGAAACTCTTTTCCCAATCGCGGGATCAGTTTGACATTGTGGTGACAGATATGACCATGCCCGGAATGACAGGAACAGATCTGGCCGCAGAGATACGGAAAATCCGGCCTGAAATTCCCATTATCCTCTGCACCGGTTACAGCGAATCAGCCACAGCAGATATGGCAGCAGAAATGGGCATTCAGGAATTTTTCATGAAACCGGTCAATTATTACGATCTGGCGCGGGCCATCCATAAACTCTGTGATGAAAACTGATTCCCATGAATTGCAAAATTTGGTAGTGCTACACAAGTAATGCCGCTGTTTTGATTGTATTAAAAATGGGTTATCCGGCATGTCCGTTTTTAAGTGTCATCCTCCCGGACCGGTGACGCGGGCAGAGAATCCGCAGTATCACTGTATCCCCGGACTTTTTCACCGCTGAAAAAAGCGGTATGCCCCGGTGATCAGAATCCGGATAAAACCTGTTTATCCATCTGAAATTGAATACAATAACAACAGCATTACTTGTGTAGCACTACCCAAAATTTTCTTTTACATCCTCAGATTTTATGATATTAGACATTATCGGAAATAAAAATAGTGGCACAAGCTTCCAGCTTGTGCCCTGTGCCTGTGAACTGAAATGGGATATTTATACCATTACTCAGAAGAAAGATTTGATGGTACAGCCACGAATTGCACGAATGACACGAATTATGGTTTGTGCATTCGTGCAGATTCGTGTTATTCGTGGCTGTTTGAACTGTAAACATTTTTATAACTTCTGCTACGGCAAATCTTTTCGAATGCGGTATTTTACATCGAATGCGATATGTTACAACCGAAATGTTTCAAGTAACGGTATATGTTCAAATCCTGTTTTTCGTGCTGTTCGTGTGTTTCGTGGTTAAAAAACAGCAGGTGTTCCCCTTTTCTGAAAGCAGTTTGGTATAAAATAAACAGCCCGGTAATGTGCAGTTTTTAATTCCTGTAAAGTCTGATAACACACAGAGGACAGCAGCTATGGCATCAGTCAGTAAAAAAGACAAATTTTTTGAAGTGCTTCGCAATATTTTCACAGGCGCGGAAATTCAGGGCGATTCAGGCTATGTGAACCTGATGCGGATAAAAAGCAGGTATTACAGAGAGTTCAGGGAAAAACTGGAAAACAGTATACACCAAAAACTCAATGAGGCCGGTTATCAGTTTCAGGAAGAGCTGTACAACAAACTCTTTACTTTTTTCAAAAAATATTTTTCTGAAAGCGGTTCTGTGTATTTTTCATACACGCCTTTGCAGGAAAAGGTGTATGAACGCATTTACCGTGATGACAAAGATGTGATGCTGTTCTGGAAAACGCATATGCTCTATTATGTGAAAACCGAACGCATGTTTAAAAATATGGATGCGGAAGATGAAATGGCTGTGTATCATTTTGATGTTGCCAATTTGGAGCATAAAAAGAACAATGAAAAAAAGGAACTGGTTTTTGAACTGACAAAAGCAGAAGAAACAGACAAAAAGCATATCTGTTTTTCTGTTGTCTATTCCAAAAACGGAACAAAAACCAGAACAGAGGAAATCTGCAAAAAGATAAAAAAAGAAAAAGGGTTTGGATGGATTAAGGAAAAATATTTGGAAAAGGCGTTTTCCATTTTTAATCGTCAGAGTGAAGTGGATTATTTCATCAGCAAAAATGCAAGGGAGTTTCTGCGCGGGCAGTTCAGTCTGTGGATGAAAAGTTATCTGATGGATGATGAAACCCTGTTTGATTATGCCCGGCTGAAACAGTTGAAAGCCCTGCAAAGCATTGCTTTTGACATTATTGATCTGGTAAGCCAGTTTGAGGATGAACTGGTGAAAATATGGAACAAGCCCAAGTTTGCCCATTCTTCCAACTATGTCATCACAATTGACAAAATTGCTGAAAAAAATTTTTCCCTGCTTGAAAGAATATTCAATGACAAAGGCATTGCCAGTCAGGTGAAAGAATGGCGGGAACTGGGCATTGTCAATGACAGATTTTTATCTGATGATATTTTTCAAACCGATCTGCATGGCAGGAGAGTGAAAGAAAAATGGCAGTATCTGCCCATTGACAGCAAATATTTCAAAGCACTTGAACTGGATATTCTGTCTCTGTTTGATGATTTGGATAAGCAGTTGGACGGGTGGCTGATTCATTCGGAAAATTATCAGGCACTGAACACGCTCAAAAGCAAATTCCATGCAAAGATTCAATCCATTTTCATTGATCCTCCCTTCAACCTTGCTGATTCTGATCAGTTTGATTACAGAACCAATTACAAAGATGCTTCCTGGCTTACACTGCTTGAAAACAGACTGTCTGTCAGCAAATCTCTGCTCCGTGAAACAGGAAGTTTTATGGGCAGATGTGATCATAATGGCAATATGTATTTCAGGAAACTGCTGGATAAAATTTTTGATGACAGCAGTTACAGAAATGAAATTACCATCAACAGGTTTCAGAAAAAATCCAAAGGACTTACCAACACCACAGAGAGACTGTTTTTTTATTCAAAATCAGATAATTCAAAATTTATTCCTGTTACAAAA
>CAZHPS010000355.1:0-7353 GCA_964534335.1 uncultured Desulfobacterales bacterium | reverse complement strand
CCCCTGCCCCTCTCAAGAGGGGAATATATAAAATTCAACGTGGTCATGTACTACTCCAAAATAATTATCTTAAAAGCTATATAAGCGGCACGAAGCTGTTTCAGCATTTTGTCTGACAGACCAGAGTAAGGGATTAAAAAGCACAAACGAAGCCGGGAAGACTTCTGAAATACGTGAATGTATTTCCAATTTTTATTAAAATCATAATCTTGTTTCAGAGGAGGAAAACGTGCAGAAGTCTTTTTTGGGAATTTTTGTGTTGGTAATGGCAGCCCTGTGCGCAAACGCAGAGGAAGCAGAGAAAAACACGGCAACGATGGAGGAAATCACGGTTGTCGGTGAAAAACTGGTTACGCCCACACGGCAGACCAATGAAACCGTTTACACTGGAAGCGAAATCACAAAAAAGGGAATCGAGGCACAGGGAACAAAGGCCACCGTGAGTGTGTATGAATCCCTGAATATGGTTCCGGGCATCAATGTGGAAAGCATTGATCCTTTTGGACTGGCAGCAGAGCAGAAAAATATGCGGGTTCGCGGTGTGCGGAGTTCTTTGGGAGCAATGACTGTGGAAGGGGTTCCCAATTACGGGGGCAATCCCATAGGGCCGAGGGAATATATTTATGATACGGAAAACTTTGACAGCATAGCGGTTTACAAAGGTGCTGTTCCCGCAGATCTGGGAACCGGTGTGGGCTCACGCGGAGGCGCAGTGGAACTCCGATCCCGGTGGCCGGAAAAGGAATTCGGTTTTGATTTCAGCCAGAGTTTCGGAGACAATCATTACAGCCGCACCTTTGCCAGAATTGACTCCGGCGCGCTGCCCCGCACTGGAACCGGGCTTGCCCTTTCCTATTCCTACACAGACGCGGAAAAATGGAAAGGTCCCGGTGATTTGGGTCCCCGGCACAATATCGGCGTGATGCTCAGCCAGCCGGTCAGAGACAAAGATGAAATCCGCTTCTGGTTCAATGCCAATGAACTGGATCAGAGTCTTTACAAGCCCCTGAGTTATGCGGAAGTGCAGGATTTGGGAAAGAATTATGAAAATGATTACAATGAAAATCTTACCGGTGTCAGAGCGCAGGACATCAATTATTACAAATACAACAGCGGTGAGTATGCCAACCGGGATATGCTTTCCATTATTCCCATCACATTTTCCGATGCCTTTGCCATGACATTCAAACCCTATTATTCTGATGAAGACAGTGAAATTCTCAACGGCTCCGCTTCCCAGGGCGGACTCGTCACCAAACGGATACGGGACATTGAACGCTATGGTCTGATTTCACAGTTTGATGCAAAGTTTTCATGGGGAACAGCGGCCCTGGGCTACTGGTTTGAATCCTCGGACATGATTATACGAACACAGAATTATGATCCTGTCACTTTTGCATTCAAAGGCTATGGAATGCACATGGAAAGTGATGACAACGGCATTCTTCAAAGTCCATACGCCAAAGTGTCCGGTAATATCGGCAAATTCAACTGGCAGGCAGGTCTCAAATATTTCTGGTACAAAGATCCCGCAAGTCAGGGATACACATCCTCTGCGCCGAATTATGAACTGGTCAAAGCAGATGATCTGTATCGGGAAGAAAAGGAATATGATGAAGTGCTGCCAACCCTGGGCGTGAGTTATTTTCTGACTGACAATGTGGAACTTTACACAGCTTATGGACGCAATCAAATCCGGCCATATTCCTATGTTCCCATTGTCACTCTCTACAATCAGAACCGGGACAAATTCCTGAAAGCCGGGGTTACGCTCAACGATCTTTTTGACGGATATGATATGGAGATTTCAGACAATTTTGAACTGGGCGCACGCTTCCGGAATGAATGGATGGAAATCATGCCCGCGTTTTTTTACGCAAAACATGACAATCTGCTGACCACTGTGTATGATCCCAGAGTGAATCTGAGTTATGCACAGAATATCGGGGAAGCCACAGGATACGGCATTGATCTGGAAAGCAATTTTTATCTCCATAAAAATCTGACCTTTTTCATTAATCCGGCCTGGACTGTGCTAACCTATGACAAGGATCTGACCTATCAGGGAACCATTCTGGATACCAAAGACCGGCAGGTGACAGACACACCGGAATGGTCTGTGAAAACCGGGCTGATCTTCAGTTACAAAGATTTTGAGGTTGTTCCCATGGTCCGCTGGCTGGACAAACGCTACGGAGACGCTGAACACAAAGAGGAAATTGATGATTATATCGTGGCCGATCTGAAACTATCCTACACGCGAAAAAATCTTTCCTTTATTGAAGCGTTGAAGGTCTCTTTGGAATTTTCCAATATCTTTGATGAGGAATATGTTTCTGTCATCAATTCTTCAGATGACACCCGTGCCGGAAACACAAGTTATTATGTTGGTGCACCGTTCACCACCATGCTGACCGTGTCTTTTGAACTGTGAGTCCGTTATAAGGGCCGGCTGCATCAAAATAATCTGTTATACCGATTCTCCATTGATTTGATACAATACAGTCGGTTTTTACGCTGCCGGGCGTGTGCAAAAAACCGCTCCGCTCAATTTTTGCACTCCTCCGGATTTGCATTCCACATTGTATAAAACCAATGGTGAATTGGTATTAGTACACGACCACGTTGAATTTTATATATTCCCCTCTTGAGAGGGGCAGGGGGTGTGTCCGGAACTGCAAACACCCAAACACACCCCCTGCCCCCTCTCAAGAGGGGAATTGATACCATAAAATCTAAATTGGTTATGTATTAGTGCTTTGTCAACTTTGTTTTTGTGAGTTCAGAATTTCCAAACCCTAAGGGTTTATGAACTCATAATTTCAAACTTGACAAAACATTAGAAGCTGTTTTAAAAATATTCGACCCTGCTTTTTCCGGGAAGAAATCACTGTATCAAAAGAGATATTGTTCGTTTGAATACGGCAAAATCAGGTTTTGGCATTTGGCAAAATCCCCTAATTTTCTGCCCCCGGATATTTTTAAGTAACCTTCCATAAATTTTCGTGTATTCAGAAAAATCCGGTTTTTCGGAAAAACCGGATTTTTCTGAAAATTTTATACCCGAAAATTTATGGAACCATCCTTAATAAACATAATTTTTTCATCTGTGTCCTCTGCGGGTGTTTTTTTCTCTGTGTTCTCTGTGGGAAACCCCGATCCGGACATCCTGAAAACTTTATACACGAAAATTTATGGAACCCTACTTAAAACAGCTTCTTAAACCCCCTATGATTTTCAAAACCATAGGTTTTTTTTTGTGCATAAAAACTGCACAGCCTGTTTTGCCCCAATTCCGGGAAGAAAAATATCTCCCTGAAAAAAAAGCAGAGATTTCGCCAGTGCAGGAACGTCATACATGCTGTACTGCCGGTATCGCCTTCGGAGACCGTTCTGCTGAAACATGCCGGGAGTTATGGAAATATATTCATGCTGATTACCGTAAACGCGCTGTCTGCTGCACGGATTTACGGGAAAATTGGCAGGCTGTTCTTCCCTCAGAGGGAAGCGGAGAGACGGCACACACTGAACATTTCAATAACACTCTGCGTCAGCGATGTCCAAATTTGGTAAGAAAAACGCTTTCTTTCAGCCGTGATGATGACCTTCATAAGATCCCGTATCCGAAGTTTTATTAATCATTATTTTATTGAGAAGAACAGTATAAACAATATTTTTAAAACAGCTTCTTACACAGCAGAAAAAATTACCGAACCATTGATGTATTTATTCTTGCAAATAGATATAAACAGTGCTATACTAATGCAATAATTCGGATGCAGCGATTTCAAAACAGGACATTTTTTATTACACATACGCTGTTCTGCACAATCCAGCTTACCACAAAAAATATGAACTGAATCTGAAAAGAGAATTCCCCATCCTGCTTTTTTACCCTTATTTTTGGAAATGGGCAAAATGTGGCAACTCTTTGACAGATCTGTATATTCATTACAAAAGCGTGAAACCTTTTCCCCTGAGAGGGATCTACAGAAAAACCGATCATGACCGGAAGATCAAAGTGAAACTGAAAGCAGACAAAGCAGCCGGTGTGATTGATCTGGATGAACAGACAGGTCAGCACGGCATTCCATCGTCAGCATGGAAATACAGACTTCCGCTCTGGAATGGATTCTTGACCAGTACAGGGAAAAGAAACCCAAAGCCACCACCATAGCTGAAAAATTCAGCAACTGCCGTTTTTCTGATTACAAATCACAGGTGATCTATCTGCTGAAACGGGTCTGTACGGTAAGCATTGAAACCATGAAAATCATTGATGAAATGAAAAAGCAGAACAGGCTTCCAGCCTGTGCTGCTTATGAACAGGCTGGAAGCCTGTTCTATAGTTCTTTTACAAACTTTTGTCCTCTCCAAAACCTGATTGAGGAGTGCAAAAATTAAGCGGAGCGGTTTTTTGCAAAGAGGACAAAAGTTGAGGAAAATACTATACTTTGTTTATGAAAACAGAAAGGAAGGAATCATGAAAAAAATTTGTATCAGCATTGCTGTATTGGCGATTTGCCTGTTTGCGGATTTCCGTAGTTCCTATGCGGAAGAAATCCGGGAAGTGACTCTGATGTGCCATGACAGTTTCAGCGTCAGCAAAGAAATTGTTGCTGCCTTTGAAACCGCGCATAAGGCAAAAATCATTTTTCTCAAATCCGGGGATGCGGGAGCGGCTTTAAATCAGGCTATTCTGTCCAAAAACAATCCTTTGGCAGATGTGTTTTTCGGTGTGGACAACACCTTTCTCAGCCGTGCGCTCCGGGAGGATATTTTTGAACCCTATGCCTCGCCCCTGCTCGCGAAAATACCGGAGCATCTCAAACTTGATCCGCAGAACCGTCTGCTGCCTGTGGATTTCGGGGATGTGTGTCTGAACTACGACAAAAAATGGTTTGCAGAAAAAGGACTCAAGCCTCCGGAAAGTCTGGAAGATCTGATTCGCCCCGAATACAAAGGACTCACGGTTGTGCAGAACCCGGCCACATCTTCGCCCGGTCTTGCTTTTCTGCTGACCACTGTGGCCCGTTTTGGAGAAAAAGGATTCCCTGATTACTGGAAATCCCTGCGTACCAATGATGTGCTGGTCGTGGACGGATGGAAACAGGCATACTGGGGGCAGTTCACTGCGGCTTCCAAAGGAAACCGTCCCATTGTGGTCAGTTACGCGTCCAGTCCGCCTGCTGAGGTGCATTATGCGGAAAAAAAACCGGAAGATGCGCCAACTGCGGCTGTGACCGGAAATGAATCTGTGTTCCGGCAGATTGAATTTGCCGGGATTCTGAAAGGGGCAAAAAATCCTGATTTGGCAGGGAAACTTCTGGATTTTATTCTGGATACCCAGTTTCAGGAAGATATTCCCCTGCAAATGTTCATGTTTCCGGCCAATGCATCCGCAAAACTGCCGGAAATTTTTGTCAAATATGCTGTGACTGCGGAAAAACCGGCTGTGATTTCTCCGGATGTGATTGACAAAGGCCGGGATCAGTGGATTCAGACCTGGACCGAAACCATGCTGAGGTAGGTATTTATTGTTTTCCGCAGATAAAATCCGTGCAATCAATATTGGCAGTATCCCCTTTGGATGGCAGGGGATGCTGCCACATGCCTTTCCCCGGATACTGCTTCTGCTTTTGCCCCTTGTTTTTCTGTCCCTGTTTTATTTTTATCCCCTGATAAAAATATTTCTGCTCAGTCTCAGGCCCGAAGGTCAGTGGCAGTATGATGTGTTCCGGAAAGTGTTTGGCAGTGCATATTACGGACGCATTCTCTGGTTTACTTTCTGGCAGGCTGCGGTTTCCACTGCCCTGACTCTTGTTCTGGCTATTCCCGGAGCCTTTGTGTTTGCCAGGTTCCGATTTCCTGGGAAAAACCTGCTGAGCGCATTCATCACTGTTCCCTTTGTACTGCCAACAGTTGTGGTCGCGGCCGCGTTTGATTCCCTGCTGGGATCATACGGACTTATAAATGCTTTTATTTCCCGGTTCGGATTTTCCTTTCAGATTTCCATTGACAGAACCATCTGGATCATCCTTGCTGCCCATGTATTTTACAATTACAGTGTTGTGATTCGCATGGTGGGCGGATTCTGGGCGCAGATGGAAAGCAGCCTTGCGGATGCAGCCCGGATGATGGGCGCATCTCCTTTTACTGTATTCCGGAAAATCACCTTTCCCCTGCTGCGTCCTGCGATCTTTGCATCCGGACTGCTGGTTTTTGTATTCTGCTTCAGCAGTTTCGGCGTGATTCTGATTTTGGGAGGCCCGGCTTTTTCCACCATTGAAGTGGAAATTTACAGGCAGGCTGTTCATATCTTTAATCTGCCTGTGGCTGCTGTGCTTTCTCTGATTCAGATTCTCTTCACCTTTGCCATAATGCAGATTTATACCCGATTTCAAAGGAAAATTTCCGTGACTCTGAATCCGGAATCCCGCAGCAGATCACAGAGGAAAGCGGTTTCATTTTCTGATAAAATCATGCTTTGGGCAAATATAATTTTCATACTTATGTTTCTTGGATTTCCCCTGCTTTCCCTGATTCTGCGCTCCATGTTCACGGAAAGCGGATTTTCCCCGGCCTATTACACTGCCCTGTTTCATAATGAAAACGACTCGTTTTTTTTCATTCCTCCGGTTCAGGCACTGCTGAATTCTCTGGGATTTGCAGGAATCACTTTGATAATGGCACTTGTTATTGGCGCGTCTGCTGCTGTGTTTCTGGCAAAACCCGCGAGCCGGTTCGCGGCTTTTCTGGACCCTGTTTTCATGCTGCCTCTTTCCACCTCAGCCGTTACACTGGGATTTGCTTTTATCATAGCACTGGACAGACCTCCCCTGAATCTGCGGACTTCCCTGATGCTGGTTCCCATAGCCCATACCCTTGCAGCATTTCCATTTGTGGTGCGCAGTATTTTACCTGCTCTGCGCAGCATTCCCATGAATCTGCGGGAAGCAGCATCTTTACTGGGTGCAAATCCCTGGCAGGTCTGGCGGACTGTGGATCTGCCAATTATCGGACGGGCATTGCTGGTCGCGGCAGTGTTTGCCTTTACCGTAAGTCTGGGGGAATTCGGAGCCACTGCATTCACAGCCCGGCCTCATACTGCGACAATGCCGCTTGCAATTTACCGTTTTCTGGGACAGCCGGGTGCTATGAATTATGGTCAGGCTATGGCTATGAGCAGCCTGCTGATGCTGGTGACAGCCGCTGGCTTTCTGTGCATTGAAAAAATCCGCATGGGCCAAATCCGGGAATTCTGATTTGATATTTTTGACTTATACCATTACTCAGAATACAGCCACGAATTGCACGAATTACACGAATTATGTTTTGTGCAATTCGTGCAGA
>CAZHPS010000354.1:0-7364 GCA_964534335.1 uncultured Desulfobacterales bacterium | reverse complement strand
ACACAGAGGAAATAACTCACCTTATTGTATAAATTCAATAGCGAATTGGTATAATGTTTCAACTTTGGTTTTTTTCGGCATAATTTTTGCAGTGCGGTCAGAACCGGAAAAAATCATCCTTTCTGACCTGAAAAACCCTCCGGACAGGCTGAAAAAACATGTTTCTGACGGCAGGCAGTTTCTGTGCCACAAAAAACCAAAGTTGAAACAGTATATTATTTTTTTCAAAAGCACATTTTCAACGGTGATTTGGTATCAGACTAAAGCAGAACAGGCTTCCAGCCTGTTCATGCGCTGCCGCACAAGTTGGAAACTTGTGCTATAGTTTTTAAGAAAAAGACTGTTACCTGCAAACCCTAAGGGTTTTGGAAACCTTAGGGTTTTTCGGACAAACATTTTCTGAAAGTCTATACTTTTTTATGTCTGTTGACCTTCGTGAGATTTTGTGCCTTTGTTTCAGTCTGAAAACTCTTTTCCCTTATTCTGTTCCTATGCGGCTATCCTTCTGAATTATAAAAAAATCATAAAAAAATTTCCGCTTCGGGGCATAATATTCCGATAAGGAGGCATTCTGAGTGTGGAAATTTTCATAAATAAATGTTATGTGAAAACAGATGAATTTGCAACTGAAATCATGCAAAAGGGAATCTGATGAAAAATACGGCCCGGCTTGTGCAGCACGTTGCCTCCGGGTTTTTGCAGGGAATGGCGATCTGACTGGAGCAGAAAACCGGGTTTCCGGTTCATATACCCGCGCACGGGGACAGACTGATGCCCGGTGCATCCGGATAAAATCTCTGTGCCATTCCCTCCTGTTCCCATGCAGAGCATCAATGATTATATTAAGGGGTGGACATTTCGCTTAATTTAACGGCATTGACGCTCCGCGCGGAGTATGTTGCAGGAGCATCAGAATATTCCCACAAAAAGGAGGAGCATGCGTTTTCTTTTATACAATATCAGCTACGGCGCGGGCGCGGGTTTCCGTCTTCATTTTCCCTTTCCCTATGCCGGACATCTGAAGTCTACCGGGAAAAATCTTAATCATATCATTGACTTCATCAAATCCGCTGCCCCGGATATTGTGGGACTGGTGGAAGTAGACAGTGGTTCTTTCCGTTGCGCGGGAAACAGCCAGGCTGAGATTATTGCAAGGGAGATCAATCATTTTCATGTTTTCAAAAGCAAATATGCAGAAAATTCCATGACGCGAATGGTTCCGGTGCTCAACAAACAGGGAAATGCAGTGCTGGTGAACCGGGAAATACAGTCACAGAATTTTCATTATTTCAGCAATGGTGTCAAACGTCTGGTCATTGAGGTGGGACTGCGGAATGTGAACATCTTTCTGGTGCATCTTTCCCTGAAATTCCGGGATCGCCAATATCAGCTTCATGAACTCTATCACATTATCCGAAATTCAGACAGACCCGTTATTCTGGCCGGGGATTTCAACGCATTTGCCGGAGACAGGGAACTGGGACTGTTTCTGGCTGCCACCGGGCTGCAAAGTGCCAATGGTGAGGGAATGCCTTCCTATCCCAGCACCTCACCGAAAAAGCAGTTGGATTTCATTTTTCACAGCCCCCAAATCCGCACCCGGAATTTTGAAATTCCGCTGGTGAAACTTTCTGATCATTCACCGCTGATCTGGGATTTTTCCATTGAAAATGCCCGATAACAGCACAGGCTTCCAGCTTGTGTGCGGTTCATAAACAAACTGGAAATTTGATGGTACAGCCACGAATTGCACGAATTACGGTTTGTGCATTCGTGCAGATTCGTGTTATTCGTGGCTTTCTGAACTTGTTTGAACTGTAAACATTCTTATATAGGCTTTAAGAAAATAATTTTGGGGTTTCCTGTAGGTTGGGGTGAGGAACTAATTCTAACAATTTAAGGATTTTGTGATTTGTTCCTCACCCCAACCTACTCCAAAATAATTATCTTAAAAGCTATAACCTCTGCTGAGGCAAACCTTTCGGTTGCGGTATTTTACAACCGAAAGGTTTCATGTAATGGTATATACTTTAAAGGATAACCATGTCAGATGCGGGTAAAAAGAAAGCAACGCTGAAAAGAATTGAGGAGTCCTTCGGGCATCAGAGCAGCGTGTTCATTGAATCCTTCCGTCTGCTGCTTGCACATTTCAATGATGTGAAAAAATACGGCGAAGTGCAGGTTTCTCTTGAGCAGTGGCGGAGATTCCTTTCTATAGCGTATGGCACTTTTGATGACAGTGAAAAAAATTTTCTCATTCACACCTATCTCAGCATATTTTCAAAAATGCTGGCTTATGCGGCTGTAAGCAACGAAGATTATATTGATGATGACGATCTGAAAGGCATCATCAGCGGCGGCATTTTCAGCAGACACAATATTCAGAATTTTGTGGAAAATGATTTTTTTCACTGGATAAACAGTGAGAGAAGTTTCAGCGGACTGAAAAAGGTTTTCCGTCTTGTCGCACAGGAAATTTCAGCCTATGATTTCAGTGAGGTTGATGAGGATATTCTCAAGGGTGTTTATCAGGAACTCATTGATATTGACACCAGACATGCGCTCGGTGAATATTACACACCGGACTGGCTCTGTGAAAGAATTGTGAATGAATTTCATTTTAAATCAGGTGATAAGATACTTGATCCGGCCTGTGGCAGCGGCTCTTTTCTCCGTGCTGTCATTCACCGCGTGAGAGAATGCAGTCCCGGCATCACAGCCGAAGAACTCACTGAAAATATTTATGGAATTGACATTCATCCTTTGAGTGTGCAGATTGCAAAAACCACTGTTCTTCTTGCTTTGGGACGTGAAATCACCAAAGCCAAAAAACCGGTTTATATCAATGTGATTTTGGCCAATCCCCTGTCTGAATCTGAAGGCGAGGAGAATCTTTTCAGTCTGAAAGAAAAATTTGATTATGTCATCGGCAATCCGCCCTGGCTGACATACAATTCCATCAGAAATGGGGAATATCAGAACAGGCTGAAAGATCTGGCTGAAAAGTGCAATGTGAAACCGCAGCGTGCAGCCAATATGCCTCATCTTGAAATTGCCGCCATATTTATGGCGCACTGCAGCAGTTTTTTTCTGAATGAAAAGGGGAAAATATCTTTTGTTCTGCCGCGAAGTTTTCTCAGTGCTGACCATCATGGCAATACAAGAAGCGGAGATGCAAAAGGTTTCTGCCTGACACAGATTTGGGATTTGGACAATGTATCGCCCCTTTTCCGTGTTCCATGCTGTGTGCTGTTTGCTGATAAATCGAAAATCAAAAAAGCATTTCCTGCTTCCGGTCTCAATGGAATTTCCTTTTCAGGACGGCTGCCTGTTCACAACTGCAGTCTGAAAACCGCAAGCCCCAAACTGAAAGAGGGATCAGACAGATGGTATTTTATAAAACAGGGAAATTCAACTGCTTTTTCCACACGCAGAATCAGATCACAAAACAAAGTCAATCCTTACAAAAAAATGTTTAAACAGGGAGCCACCATTGTTCCCCATGCTTTTTATTTTGTACAGATTGATATGACTTTTGAAAAAGGATGGGAAAAGGATTTTGACCGGAAAGACAGAATCCTGCATATCAAAACATCAGAGGATATACAGACTGATGCAAAAGTTCCATGGAAGGGTTTGAAACTTTCAGGAAAAATGGAAAGCTGTTTCATTTTCCGGACCGCTATTTCAAAAAGCATTCTGCCATTTGCGCTTTACAAACCGGATATGGCAGTTTTGCCTGTGACAGTTGAAACAGACAAAAGCAATGCAAAAGAAATCAGACTTTATTCTGCAAAAAAACTTTTGGAGCATGGATACAGATACGCAGCCCAGTGGTTTGCCAATGCAGAGAATATCTGGCAAATTCACAGAACCCAAAAGAATGAAAAGATTTCTTCGGAAAACTATTTAAACTGGAACAGCAAATTAACCCGGCAGAATCTTAATGCTCCGTATCTGGTTCTTTACAACACATCTGCCAAAGATGCAAATGCAGCGGTTGTGAAAAGAAAAGATTTGGATTTGGAATTTTTTATTGACAGTAAAGGATATTCCTTTGCAACCGCAAATTTGGAAGAAGCATACTGGCTTGCAGCAATTCTGAATTCAACAGCACCAAACCTGATGATGAAGGATTTTCAGTCACGCGGTTTATTCGGTGCAAGAGATGTGTGCAAAAAAATCCTTGACATTTACTGGCCGAAGTTTGACGGGAAAAACAAAATACATCAGCACCTTGCTGAAATAAGCAAAAAGGCGCATGATTCGGTTTCAGAATTTCTCAAAGACAATGATCAGAAAATTGAGGGCATACATCTGGGAAAACTCCGGCTGGAAATCAAAGCACATCTGCACAAAGAAATGAAAGAAATTGATATGTTGGTGAAACAGATACTTGAATAATACCAATTCGACATTGGTTTTATACAATGCGAAATGCAAACCGGAGGAGTGCAAAAATTAAGCGGAGCGGTTTTTTGCAAACGCGGAACCGGGGAAAAACTGACAATAAATATTTTATCAAATCAATGGAGAATTGGTATAACAGAAATTGCGGATGCCGTATTCTGTGCAAAAGAGGTCAGCATTTGAAAAACACATACAAAAAAAGGAGGAGAGCAATGCATGAATCACAGTTTAATCAGGATCTTCTCAATTTTCTTACACTGTCCCCCACTCCCTTTCATGCAGTGAAACACATGGCAGACACTTTGGAAAAAGCCGGTTTTGCAAGGCTGTCTGAAGCAGAGGTCTGGCATACGGCAAAGAGCGGAAAATATTATGTGATCCGTAATGATTCATCCCTCATTGCCTTTACGCTGGGAAAAACCCGGCTCCCGGAAAGCGGTTTCCGCATATGCGCCGCACATACGGACAGTCCCGGCCTCAAGGTCAAACCCAGACCGGAAATGGTGCGCCATTCCTATCTGCAACTGGGCGTGGAGGTTTATGGGGGCGCGCTGCTCAATCCTTGGTTTGACCGGGATTTGTCTTTGGCTGGCCGTGTCAGTTTTCTCAACGGAAGAGATGAAATTGAAAGCGCGCTGGTGGATTTCCGGAGTCCTGTTGCCGTGATTCCCAGTCTTGCCATTCATCTGGACAGGGAAGTCAACAAAAACAGAAGCATCAATCCCCAGGAGGATCTGCCTCCGGTACTGCTGCAGTCTCCTGATGACAATCCTCTGGATTTCCGGGATCTGCTGCTGGCACGGATCAAAAAAGAGCATCCCGAACGTGCGCCTGCACAGGTGCTGGATTATGATATTTTTCTGTATGATACCCAGCCTCCGGCATTGGTGGGACTGGAAAAGGATTTCATCACTTCCGCGCGGCTCGATAACCTGATCAGTTGCCACACCGGACTGACCGCGATAAGCAAAGCCGGGGATGATACAGCGTGTCTGCTGGTGTGCAGTGATCATGAGGAAGTGGGAAGTTCCTCTGCCGCGGGTGCGCAGGGATCTTTTCTGAAAGATGTGATGAAGCGTCTCTGTCCAAATCCGGAAGAACAGGTACGAATGATGCAACGCTCTGTGATGATTTCAGCCGATGATGCACATGGCCTTCATCCCAATTATGCAGCCAAATATGACAGCCATCACGGGCCTGTGCTGAACCGGGGGCCGGTGATCAAATTCAATGCAGCACAGCGGTATGCCACAGACAGTGAAAGCGCAGCCCTGTTCCGCCATCTTTGCATGAAGGCCGGGGTTCCGGTGCAGGAATTTGTCATGCGTGCAGATATGACCTGCGGCAGCACCATCGGGCCGATTGTCTCCGCGCAGATGGGAGTGAAAACAGTGGATGTGGGGGTTCCCATTTTTGCCATGCACTCCATCAGGGAAATGGCAGGTGCGCGGGATTCCTATTTTCTCTATCTGGTGCTGTGTGAGTTTTACAAAGGCAGTCCCTAATGCTTTGTCAATTTAGATTTTATGGTATCAATTCCCCTCCTGATAACAAATCGCTTTCAAAGTTCGGGGAATGCCTCTTTTTTTAAGCCACGAAAAACACGGACAGCACGAAAAAACAGCATTTGGTATGCCCATGTTTTGAAAGCGAATTGGTATGAGAGGGGCAGGGGTGTGTCTGGAACTGCACCGTCCAGTAACACACCCCTGCCCCTCTCAAGAGGGGATTATATAAAATTCAACGTGGTCATGTACTAATCTGATGCAGGCGGATTGCGCATCCAGTCCGGCATACTGTCCTTTTTTTTTGTCCGGTGCTGAAGATTTGGCGGATTTCTCATCCACTCCGGCATACTGTCTTTTTTCTCCGTCTGCTTTTGCATTTTCGGTGGATTGCGCATCCAGTCCGGCAGTTTCTCTTTTGGTTCAGAAGATTCCGGGAGCCGGGGAGGATTGCGCATCCACTCCGGCATACTGTCTTTTTTCTCTGCCTGCTTTTGCATTTCCGGTGGATTGCGCATCCAGTCCGGCAGTTTTTCCTTCTGTTCAGAAGGTTCCGGCAACTGGGGAGGATTGCGCATCCAGTCCGGCATACGATCCTCTTTTTTTGGGGTCGTATGCAGCCTGGGCGGATTTTTCATCCATTCCGGAATACTGTTAGGCGGAACTCTACGGGGCCGGGATTCTTTGCCTTTGGGAAAATCTGCGGGAGAAGGAGCGCGCAGATTCAGGTCAAACTGTCTGTGATCAATTCCCAGTATGCGGCATATTTCCCGGATTACCAGACGCTGGTTATTGTTAAAATCCCCGTCAGCACTCCCTATTGCACAGCAAACAAGAATCAGCAGCCTGGCATCTTCTGTGTTTCTGTCAATCTTCCGGATGGTTTTCAGTGCCTTTTCTTTGCCAATCTGAAAATCAAACTCAAACTGGTGAATGTATTTTTCAAATGTTTCAATTACTTCAAGAGAATCAAACACCCTGAGATTTTCATCCATCCGGACATATTCCAGCAGTTTGTCCACTTCCTCAGGCCGTACCAGCCCATCTGCAAATGCGACCATTGCACTGCCTGCGGCCACGGCCTCCATGAAATTTTTGCTTTTGACTTTTTTTACCCTGTCAAGCAGGCTCATCATCTTTAGTTTCTCCGCGTTTTTTGGTAGTGCTACACAAGTAATGCTGAATTGAATTTCCAAATAAAATAACGGATTGAACGTATATGATTATCATCATTTTTGGAAAAAGAAAGTGTTTTTCTGACCAGCCGGGAAACACGCTGCCGGAGTGTGCAGCTGAATCTTTCAGTATGGTCCGTCTGTCCGGTTTCCTTTCCGGACGGTTTGTGCCTGTTTTTGGGTATAACTTTCTCATATGCCTCCAAAAAATCAGAATGGCAGACTGCGCACTGACGGTAAACACCCGGAAGGGATTTCCGGAGTTTTTCCGCAT
>CAZHPS010000353.1:0-7375 GCA_964534335.1 uncultured Desulfobacterales bacterium | reverse complement strand
GATGGTCAGGCGGCTTTAAAAAAATTAATCAATCTATTATTCAAACACCCTCTTAACGCCTCTTCCATTAAAACAAGGATTGAAACAATCCCTCCCCTGCAAATGAGACGCCCCCTACCTGGTCTTAACGCCTCTTCCATTAAAACAAGGATTGAAACGTAAATCCCAGCTAATACAAAGGAGGTCAGAAATGGGTCTTAACGCCTCTTCCATTAAAACAAGGATTGAAACGGAATATAGAAGGAGTGTTTACGCATTGCCCACCTCCGTCTTAACGCCTCTTCCATTAAAACAAGGATTGAAACCAAAGCAGGTTGTTCATGCTTTCCCATACTCTCCGGGTCTTAACGCCTCTTCCATTAAAACAAGGATTGAAACAAGTCAGGCAGTGAAGAAAGGGGAGAGCGTTTTATGTCTTAACGCCTCTTCCATTAAAACAAGGATTGAAACCGGTGTGCCTACATCAACTCCATAAGCATCTACTTCGTCTTAACGCCTCTTCCATTAAAACAAGGATTGAAACTAGATGCCCGGATGATCCAGCAGCACCCGGTCAGGAGTCTTAACGCCTCTTCCATTAAAACAAGGATTGAAACGTTCTGACACATTCTGCACAAGGCGTTCCAGCCCGGAGTCTTAACGCCTCTTCCATTAAAACAAGGATTGAAACTAGATGCCCGGATGATCCAGCAGCACCCGGTCAGGAAGTCTTAACGCCTCTTCCATTAAAACAAGGATTGAAACTCAGTCCGTCCAGATACGCCTTGATCTGCGGTGCATGTCTTAACGCCTCTTCCATTAAAACAAGGATTGAAACTCTGTTCATCTTGCTGTCAATAAAAAAAAATAATTGAAGTCTTAACGCCTCTTCCATTAAAACAAGGATTGAAACCATTCACCCGGTAATAGGCACGCTCTCCGTTCTCCGTCTTAACGCCTCTTCCATTAAAACAAGGATTGAAACCCGTCCGTTCATCGCTTAAAATTCCTCTGCTGCTTTGTCTTAACGCCTCTTCCATTAAAACAAGGATTGAAACATCATGGGAGTGTGTATCGTGTTGACCATGTAATCCGTCTTAACGCCTCTTCCATTAAAACAAGGATTGAAACCACGATATGGCCGTATAAAAATTTGATGCTGCTCACGTCTTAACGCCTCTTCCATTAAAACAAGGATTGAAACACGCATAAAGACCGAAAACTTTCATCTTCTTTTTTGTCTTAACGCCTCTTCCATTAAAACAAGGATTGAAACCAATTCTCAACTCTCCCAAAATCAGGAGTTTTACTTGTCTTAACGCCTCTTCCATTAAAACAAGGATTGAAACCCAGAACTCTGAAATTTTTCATAAAATTTTATAAAAGAGTCTTAACGCCTCTTCCATTAAAACAAGGATTGAAACATTGAAAAGGAATAGTAATCAGGAAGGGAAAAGAGCGTCTTAACGCCTCTTCCATTAAAACAAGGATTGAAACCAGGTTTTACACTGCGGACGGGGCAATATGGGACTTGTCTTAACGCCTCTTCCATTAAAACAAGGATTGAAACATCAGAAAACAGGCGGAAAAGGTATCCGGAACCGGGTCTTAACGCCTCTTCCATTAAAACAAGGATTGAAACTTAAGATGTCCGGTCATAAATAACCGGGCATCTTAACGGTCTTAACGCCTCTTCCATTAAAACAAGGATTGAAACTCAAAAACTGTCAAATTTCTGTCTTTTTCTCTTCCTGTCTTAACGCCTCTTCCATTAAAACAAGGATTGAAACACTGAAATTTCAAGACTTTCCGCAGTTTTGACATTTGTCTTAACGCCTCTTCCATTAAAACAAGGATTGAAACCTAAAATCAGCAGACAGGGAATAAAATCAATGGAAAGTCTTAACGCCTCTTCCATTAAAACAAGGATTGAAACTCAGTAATATCCTGTATATATCCGATATGCTTTGTGGTCTTAACGCCTCTTCCATTAAAACAAGGATTGAAACTTTTCATAATCCTCCTTTACCAATTTGTGTCAAAAGTCTTAACGCCTCTTCCATTAAAACAAGGATTGAAACTCCAGATCCGGCCGATCTGTATGTTCACACACATAAGTCTTAACGCCTCTTCCATTAAAACAAGGATTGAAACTCCAGAGCGGTTTTCCATGACTGCGCCTGTTCAATAGTCTTAACGCCTCTTCCATTAAAACAAGGATTGAAACATGAAAACAAAGAGAGTTAATGAAACCTGAATATATTGTCTTAACGCCTCTTCCATTAAAACAAGGATTGAAACCCTGCTCAACGGCATCGGACAAGTCCGATTTTTTCAGTCTTAACGCCTCTTCCATTAAAACAAGGATTGAAACAAAAAAGTTTTAAAAGTTGTAGGGTTTTTCCGAACGGTCTTAACGCCTCTTCCATTAAAACAAGGATTGAAACATTCTCCCTTTTTCAGTCCCAAAATATGCCATGTTTGTCTTAACGCCTCTTCCATTAAAACAAGGATTGAAACCAATGGCACATACAGAGGCCAGTACCGATTTGGATAGTCTTAACGCCTCTTCCATTAAAACAAGGATTGAAACAAAGATCTGGCATCAATAATACGCTGTGCCATTTTTTGTCTTAACGCCTCTTCCATTAAAACAAGGATTGAAACTCATACCTGATATATTATCAATATATATCAGGTATAGTCTTAACGCCTCTTCCATTAAAACAAGGATTGAAACCCCTTAAAACATCATTGTTGATGTGGGCGAGATACCGTCTTAACGCCTCTTCCATTAAAACAAGGATTGAAACGCAGGTTCCGCAGGTGTCTCAAGATCAGAAATTTTTAGTCTTAACGCCTCTTCCATTAAAACAAGGATTGAAACGTCAGGACAGACACATAATATTTTTCTGTTCTGCTTGTCTTAACGCCTCTTCCATTAAAACAAGGATTGAAACTGACAAACTGCCAGCCACGCATACCGGCATATCTGTGTCTTAACGCCTCTTCCATTAAAACAAGGATTGAAACCAATAAAATCAGGCATTGCAAAAATTGTCAAAAATCCGGTCTTAACGCCTCTTCCATTAAAACAAGGATTGAAACCAAAGGTTTGTGCAAACATTTTAAACATTTAACACATGTCTTAACGCCTCTTCCATTAAAACAAGGATTGAAACCAGACTCCGGGTTCATCAGCACGCCGTCCGGGTTCGGGTCTTAACGCCTCTTCCATTAAAACAAGGATTGAAACACCATGCCGAGCATAGCGTCATTCATCATCACCTCCCTGTCTTAACGCCTCTTCCATTAAAACAAGGATTGAAACGCAAGGTTACGAGTTTTGACCGGCAATGAAATAGCAGTCTTAACGCCTCTTCCATTAAAACAAGGATTGAAACAATAAACTCCCTTTTAAATCCCTGAATTTTCACTCAGGTCTTAACGCCTCTTCCATTAAAACAAGGATTGAAACACCTTACTTTCCCCTTTTTTCAATCCCAAAATATGGTCTTAACGCCTCTTCCATTAAAACAAGGATTGAAACTCCTTAACAGAAAGCTCCACTTCCGCAGTGCCGCAGGCTTTGTCTTAACGCCTCTTCCATTAAAACAAGGATTGAAACAGAAAACAAAAAATTGCTGTCAAAATCCCGGTAATATGTCTTAACGCCTCTTCCATTAAAACAAGGATTGAAACTGTGATATTCAGTCCATAATATAGTCTGTGATTGCGTCTTAACGCCTCTTCCATTAAAACAAGGATTGAAACAAAAAAACATAAGTGTAACTGACAAATGGATCAGTGTCTTAACGCCTCTTCCATTAAAACAAGGATTGAAACCCATCTGCCTGATTCCAATTCAAACACAGGCAATGTGGTCTTAACGCCTCTTCCATTAAAACAAGGATTGAAACATAAGCGGAATCAGGACTGATTCAATTTCGACCGGATGTCTTAACGCCTCTTCCATTAAAACAAGGATTGAAACTCAATGCACAGTCTGATCTGTCTGTCGCGAAAGCGCAGTCTTAACGCCTCTTCCATTAAAACAAGGATTGAAACGATTGACGGAACTGCTGGAAAACAGCCGTATCATCTGTCTTAACGCCTCTTCCATTAAAACAAGGATTGAAACCCTTTTCCGCAATCCTTACCGCTCCTGTCAGACGCGTGTCTTAACGCCTCTTCCATTAAAACAAGGATTGAAACAACAAAAAAGACTGCACAGGGTGAGTTTGGGTGAGTTTGGTCTTAACGCCTCTTCCATTAAAACAAGGATTGAAACCATCGCGGGCAGACCTGCATTTCGGATGCGGGGGATGTCTTAACGCCTCTTCCATTAAAACAAGGATTGAAACTACACTGGTGTACACCCTGTACACCCATGTACACCCTGTCTTAACGCCTCTTCCATTAAAACAAGGATTGAAACACGGAAATCACCTGCAAAGTTAGCGGCAAAGTTGGGTCTTAACGCCTCTTCCATTAAAACAAGGATTGAAACTATATTTCTTTCCATCTGAACATTGCCATATTGCCGTCTTAACGCCTCTTCCATTAAAACAAGGATTGAAACCGAATTCCCGAAAACTTTCAGTGAGTCAGACCGTGACAGTCTTAACGCCTCTTCCATTAAAACAAGGATTGAAACATGATTATGGCAATGGCAATGTTTTTTCCCATGTATGGTCTTAACGCCTCTTCCATTAAAACAAGGATTGAAACCCTGACGATCAGGTTCCGAACCCGGAATGGATTTCTGTCTTAACGCCTCTTCCATTAAAACAAGGATTGAAACATGAATGTCAGAGGTATTTTGGAAAAAGGATGTTTGATGTCTTAACGCCTCTTCCATTAAAACAAGGATTGAAACGGATAAAGAGCCAGAGGGACAATCTCCCCCTGATAAGGTCTTAACGCCTCTTCCATTAAAACAAGGATTGAAACCAGAAAGGGAAACTGGGTCAAATCCGGCAGCCATTTGTCTTAACGCCTCTTCCATTAAAACAAGGATTGAAACTAGCAGATAAAATCATGAAAATTCTGAATGGAGAAAAGTCTTAACGCCTCTTCCATTAAAACAAGGATTGAAACCGGAAAACAGAATTTGCAGATGTTTCAACAGTAACTGTCTTAACGCCTCTTCCATTAAAACAAGGATTGAAACATTTTCATGAATTCGCTGGAAGTAAAACCTGATTTTTGTCTTAACGCCTCTTCCATTAAAACAAGGATTGAAACCAAAAACCAGTTCAGAAACAGAACGGGGACAATCAGGTCTTAACGCCTCTTCCATTAAAACAAGGATTGAAACACAATTGCCATTAAATATGGCAGTATGCTTTTAACGTCTTAACGCCTCTTCCATTAAAACAAGGATTGAAACATCGCATTAGAGAAACGAAGAGCAAACTTGCGCCAATGTCTTAACGCCTCTTCCATTAAAACAAGGATTGAAACCCATCTGAGAACTGTCCGTAAATTCCAGAACATACGGTCTTAACGCCTCTTCCATTAAAACAAGGATTGAAACACGGGGAGGAAACCGGGCATCATGAACAGTATGCGGTCTTAACGCCTCTTCCATTAAAACAAGGATTGAAACACTGCTGACTGCAAACAGTTCCTGTATATTATGAACCGTCTTAACGCCTCTTCCATTAAAACAAGGATTGAAACAAACCTATTTCTGAAAAAAGATTTTTAATATTACTTGTCTTAACGCCTCTTCCATTAAAACAAGGATTGAAACGAACTCAGGCAGCAGACGACCACCCCGAAACTGGGGAAGTCTTAACGCCTCTTCCATTAAAACAAGGATTGAAACACATCAGGACGAACAGGACTCACATCAGATAAATCGTCTTAACGCCTCTTCCATTAAAACAAGGATTGAAACATGGTAAGACTGTTCTCATCCGGACGGATCAGAATGGTCTTAACGCCTCTTCCATTAAAACAAGGATTGAAACCCACATCATAATCAGACGGAACAACTTCAACGACAAGTCTTAACGCCTCTTCCATTAAAACAAGGATTGAAACGATTAGCGGGGGCAGTGTGCGCCGGATTTATTGTCGTCTTAACGCCTCTTCCATTAAAACAAGGATTGAAACTGCGAGAGAGAGAGATGACTCTCTCTCTTTTTTTTGTCTTAACGCCTCTTCCATTAAAACAAGGATTGAAACCGGAATCGGTATTAAATTTATCAACTATATCCTGAGAGTCTTAACGCCTCTTCCATTAAAACAAGGATTGAAACAAAGATATTTCCGTATTGAAGCTGATGAGGTTCGGTCTTAACGCCTCTTCCATTAAAACAAGGATTGAAACGAATTCTGATTTTTTATTGTATGTTATCTGAGTCCAGTCTTAACGCCTCTTCCATTAAAACAAGGATTGAAACAGAACACGATAAACAATAACCCGTCCATCTTCAGAAAGTCTTAACGCCTCTTCCATTAAAACAAGGATTGAAACTGTTATCCTGATCAATAAAATCCAAAATACCATCGGTCTTAACGCCTCTTCCATTAAAACAAGGATTGAAACAAATTCAATCATTTGTTAGCAGCAGTATAATTATAAGTCTTAACGCCTCTTCCATTAAAACAAGGATTGAAACCTGAATCAGGTGAGCATGTCAGTGTGGATACCATAGTCTTAACGCCTCTTCCATTAAAACAAGGATTGAAACTTAATTTCAGAAAAAGGAAACAGCATGCGTACAATTGTCTTAACGCCTCTTCCATTAAAACAAGGATTGAAACAGAAAAAAGACCGCATCAGCCCGGCAGCCTGCTGGAGTCTTAACGCCTCTTCCATTAAAACAAGGATTGAAACTAAGAAGCTGCCCGTACTGAATCTGCTGTTTTACTGCGGTCTTAACGCCTCTTCCATTAAAACAAGGATTGAAACATTATCTACCCACTTCCCCCAATTGGAATTGGGGTGGGTCTTAACGCCTCTTCCATTAAAACAAGGATTGAAACCAGAAATTTTATCGACAGCTATGACCTGCATGAGCAGTCTTAACGCCTCTTCCATTAAAACAAGGATTGAAACAGTATTCAAAACAGACTGTCAACGGGGAGCCGGATTGTCTTAACGCCTCTTCCATTAAAACAAGGATTGAAACTTAAACGTCCTGTCCGGCAGGTCAAGAACATCTTTTTGTCTTAACGCCTCTTCCATTAAAACAAGGATTGAAACTTTTTAGGTCCGGTGTGAGCAGCCGGTACGCTCTCCGGGTCTTAACGCCTCTTCCATTAAAACAAGGATTGAAACAGGCTCTGCTCTCTTACATCTTAGAGAGCATCAAAGAGTCTTAACGCCCAGCCCTTTCAAGGTGAGTTTTGGCAAATTCAAATCAATTTTTTAATCAAAAAA
>CAZHPS010000352.1:0-7423 GCA_964534335.1 uncultured Desulfobacterales bacterium | reverse complement strand
TTTGCACACGCGGAAAAACTGACGGTACTGTATCAAATCAATGGGGAATTGGTATTATACATGAAGACATATGGAAATTTATTTATGAAATCTGAAAAACACTCAGTCATTAACCTTATTAGCAGTTAAATCTGCCAATCCGAGGAGTATGCAATGAAAGCATGTTTTTGTATGGTGCTGGTCAGTATCGTATTATTCACCCTGTCTTTTTCCACTGGATTCGCGGCTGACAAAAAGCAGTATTCCGCATCTCCGCCTGCGAATGCTGCAAAAAAATGGCGGATCGGCTATTATGAGGGAGGGTTCTACAAGGATTATCCCAAAACATTGACAGGTATGGTGAACGGCCTTGCAGAGATTGGCTGGATAGAACAACTGACAGTGCCTTCACAGGAAAATGAAAATGACATGTCCAAACTCTGGGCCTGGCTGTCTGCCAATGTCAAAAGCAAATATCTTGAATTTGCGGCAGATGCGTTTTACTCAATCAACTGGAACAAAGATATTCGTGAACAGACAGGACAGAGTATTCTCAAACGCCTGAAAGAATCCAAAGACATTGATCTGATGATTGCAATGGGCACATGGGCAGGGCAGGATCTGGCAAACAATGAACATTCCGTTCCCACAATGGTGTGTTCCGTGTCTGATGCTGTGGCATCAAAAATTATCAGCAGTGCCGAAGATTCAGGGTTTGATCATGTTCATGCACGTGTGGATCCCAAACGCTATCTCCGGCAAATTTATGCGTTTCATGATGTTATCGGATTCAAAAAAATGGGCATAATGTATCCGGACAGTATTGCGGGAAGAAGTTATGCGGCAATAGAGGATATAAGGAAAATTGCTGCAAAACGGAATTTTGAGATTGTGGAATGTCATACACCCGAAGGCGGAGCCACTCCTGAAAACAATGCAAAAACAGTGGAATGCGCACAGACGCTTGCTCCGAAAATTGATGCTTTTTTTCTTACCCGTCAGGCAAGTGTGAACAAAGAAACTCTGCCCCCAATTATTGCAGCCATGAATGCTGCCAAAGTTCCGGTATTTTCACAGTCCGGTTCTGATGAAGTCCGGCAGGGGGCAATGCTGAGCATTTCTTCAACCTCAAACATGCAGGTTTACGGAAAATTCAGTGCGGAAGTCATGGCAAAAATCATCAACGGAGCCAAACCCCGCGATTTGGATCAGATCTGTGAGTCTCCACCCAAAATTGCTTTCAACAGGGCAGCCGCGAAAGCAGTTGGTCTGAAAGAGGACCTGTTTCAACTCCTGTCAAAAACCGCGCAGGAGGTTTATGACAAAACAGAGTAAATGGAGGAGTGCAAAAATTAAGCGAAGCGGTTTTTTGCAGAGGAGTGCAAAAATTAAGCAAAGCGGTTTTTTGCATCTGCTTTTCACAAAGAACAAAAATTAAGGAAAATACTATAAAACAGGTATTTTTTGCACAAACAAAACCCTTAACCCAAAGGAGTATGTAATGAAAACATGTTGCCGTATGCTGCTGGTCAGTATCGTATTCTTCACACTTTCTGTGTCATTTTCAGCAGGATTCGCTGCTGACAAAAACCAGTATCCGACATCGCCTCCGGCTCAGGCTGCAAAGAAATGGCGGATTGGATATTATGAGGGCGGCCCTTACAAAAATTATCCCATCAGTCTGACTGCTACTGTGAACAGTCTTGCAGAACTTGGCTGGATAGAACCCCTGACTGTTCCGCAGTATGAGGAAAAAGATACAGACAAACTCTGGGAATGGCTGGCCGTGAATGTCAAAAGCAAATATCTTGCATTTGCGGGAGATGCCTTTTATGCAATCAACTGGAACAAAGATATCCGTGAACAGACCGCACAGACAATTATCAAACGGCTTAATGAAAGCAAAGACATTGATCTGATGATTGCCATGGGAACATGGGCGGGACAGGATCTGGCAAACGCGCAGCATTCGGTTCCAACCATTGTGTGTTCCGTATCAGACCCCATTGCATCCCAGATTGTGCCAAGTGCTGAAGATTCAGGATATGATCATGTCATTGCTCTGGTGGATCCGAAAAAATTCATCAGACAAATCTATGCCTTTCACGACATCATCGGATTCAGAAAACTCGGCATCAGTTATATAGACAGTGTTGACGGGAGAAGCTATGCCGCAGTGGATATTGCAAAAAAGATTGCCAAAGAGCGGAAGTTTGAACTTTTGGAATGCCATACACTTTCCGGAAGTGTGACACCTGAAACCAATGCCAGTGCTGTGGAATGTCCCAAAAGCCTTGCCCCGAAAATTGATGCCTATTATCTCACCATGCAGAGCAGCGTGAACAGGGAAACCCTGCCCCAAATTATTTCAGCAATGATTGCTGCCAAAGTCCCGGTGTTTTCCCAGTCCGGTTCTGATGAAGTCCGCCAGGGTGCGCTGCTGAGCATTTCATCTTCCACCAATCTGACAGCACATGGAAAATTTCACGCGGAAGCCATTGCCAAAATCATCAACGGAGCCAAACCCCGTGAGTTGAGTCAGATTTGTGAAGCACCACCCAAAATTGCCTTCAACAAAGCAACCGCAAAAGCCATTGGGATGAAAGATGACCTGATTCAACTCCTGTCAAAAACAGCGCAGGAGGTGTATGACAGTATCGGAGATGCAAAATAAGTAAATCAGCATAAATTTGGCGGAGTGCAGAAATTAAGCAAAGCGGTTTTCTGCATGATCCGGCGGAGTGCAAAAATTAAGCGGAGCGGTTTTCTGCTTTCCCACAGAGGACACAGAGGATAAAAAACCGCAGAGGACACAGAGACACAGGATTTGACAACTTTCTGAAAGCTGTCAAATTTTAACGGAATCTGACTCTTAATTTGCACAGAAAATCTCTGTGTTCTCTGTGCAGTCCTCTGTGTTCTCTGTGGGAAACAGATGCACAGTCAGACATATATTCCGGAGGAGTGCAGAAATTAAGCGGAGCGGTTTTTTGCACACGCGGAAAAACTGACGGTATTGTATCAAATCAATGGTGAATTGGTATAAGCAGGCGGAGAAACTTTTGCAGCAAAAGCAGTTAAGGGAGAATTTTATGCACCAGAGTATTGCAATAAACAAAATGAGACAGCTCACCGCAGTGATTGAACGTGAAAATGACGGATATGTTTCAACCTGTCAGGAACTGGATATTGTCAGTCAGGGCAGGACAGTTGAAGAAGCCCGGCTGAATCTGATCGAGGCGGTTGAAGGCTTTTTTGAGGTCGCCTCACCTTCGGAAATTCGGCGCAGACTGAAACGGGAAATCTATGTGATGCCCATTATGCCAATAATACCCACAACTCAGGCAAAAAATACGAGGCAAAAACTTGTCAAAGCTGAAAGTCCTGTCCGGCAGAGAAGTCTGTAAAATCCTTATGCACAACGGATTTAAAAAAGTGCGGCAAAAAGGAAGTTATATTTTTATGCAGAAAAAGGAAAAGCAGACCACTGTCACCATTCCTGTTCCCGATCATGATGACCTGAAGATCGGCACATTGGCAGGAATTATCAGACAGTCAGGCTTACCCCGTTCATTTTTTGAAATATGATAAAAAGACTATAAACCAGACAGACTGTTTATAACCTCTTAAATCTTTTTGATAAGACAAATCATGATATTCATCGGCGGTGTTTCCCCAAAAATCAAAGTGATTGACGAAAAACCTGTGATCTGCCCGGTCTGCGGTCTTGCGCAGGCATATTACAAACGGGTGGATTATTATCTGAACCTTTTTTTCATTCCCCTGTTCCGCGTGAAAAAGGGAGAACCTTTTCTCATGTGCGAACGGTGCGAACGGAATGTTCATGAAATGGGCGCGGAATATGAGGAATTTCTGAATAAGCAGGATGCAGTCTGCCCCCACTGCGGCCGGGCATTGCATCCGGAATTCCAGTACTGTCCTTTCTGCGGGAAAAAGGTATGAATCGGAAGAAAAATCAGAATGTTTGCGTCCCTGCGCCTCTGCGTTTTTTTCCGAATGACTGAACAGATGAAACGGAAAGCACGGAACACACTGAAAAGGGCAGTCTGATATATACTATTACTCATAAGATTTGACAGCATAGCCACGAATGACACGAATCTGCACGAATTTCACAAAACATAATTCTTGTAATTCGTGCAATTCGTGGCTGCACCATCAAATGTTCTAAGTAATGGTATATATGCACATATCTGTTTTTTTATAACCGAAAATAAATTGAACAACAATGCTGCGTTTCAAAGGAAGGCTGCTATGGAGGAACTGCTGGAACTTCACCGGTGCATCAATGAACAGCGTTACCATGATGCACTCGTTATCATTGAGGCGATGGAAGAAATGTCACGGGAGGATAAAATCAGTAAGATTGGAAGTTTTATCAAAATTCTTCTTATCCATCTTATTAAGCGTCACGCTGAGAAACGGACAACCCGTTCGTGGGATGCTTCCATATTTAATGCGGTGTTTGAAATTCAACGGATCAATCAGCGCAGAAAAACAGGCGGATATTATATGACCCGTGATGAACTGTCCGAAACCATTGAAGCATATTATTCTGCGGCTCTGCGTTTTGCAGCTCTTGAAGCATTTGGCGGAAGATATGATGCCACAGAACTTGAAACAATGTTTGACCCTGCGGAAGTGAAACATGAGACGTTGGAAATGATCAGGCAGCAGACACAGTATTTCTGTTAAAATCGGAACCGGCGGAAAACGATTCTCAAAAAATGCAGTCAATTGAAATAAAAGCATAAACAGATTCATTCCGTGCCTTCCGTGTATTCAGTGGTTTAAACTGCGGAAAGCACGGAACACATGGAAAAGGGCAGTCTGATATTGAGAGATAATCGATGGCATCATCTGGCGTTTGTCCGCCAAACCAACTGTTATTATTTTTACTATCTGTATGGGGTTATGAAAGTTGCATACAAAAGCATGAATGCGGAAAAAACTGAACGGCATGTGGTTCTGGTCTGTCCCGAAGTGCATTGGAATACCGGAAATGCAGGCCGCACCTGTCTGGGAACAGACGCATTTCTTCATCTTATCCGGCCGTTGGGTTTTTCCATTTCCGATAAGCATGTCAGAAGGGCCGGGCTGGATTACTGGTCAAAGGTGAAGTTGTCAGTCTGGGATAATTTTGAGGCATTCCGGGAGAAAATGAATCCGCAGGCAGATGAGGTTTTTCTTTTTGCCAAAAAAGGGGCAAAATCCTTCCGCTCCGCGATCTGGGCGCAGCGATCCTTTCTGATATTCGGTTCTGAAACACAGGGACTGCCGGACGCGCTGGTGTCAAAATACAAAGATGCGGTTTATCATATTCCGGTTTTGCAGGAAATCCGTTCTCTCAATCTTTCCACTGCGGTGGGCATTGCCCTGTATGAAAGCCTGCGTTTTTCCGATCCGGAGCATGGATGGGCATAAAAAAATCAAATAATAAATGGAAAAATGGGAAATTATAAGCAGACAAATGAAATTTTTTCGTGTATTCAGAAAAACCGGATTTTTCCGAAAAATCCGGTTTTTCTGAAAATTTTATGCCCGAAAATTTATGGAACCTTACTTATACCCGAAATTTTATGCTGACTTGTTTATTTCTTTGAATACACAAAGAAAACAGACATCAGCAGATTAAAAGAATTTGCAGAGGAGAAAAAAATGAAACTCGGTATTACCGGTCTTCCCGGTTCAGGGAAATCAACGGTATTTGAGGCCCTGACCCGGAATATCTCAGACACAGGCAATAAGGGGGAAGACCGCATCGGTGTTATACGGGTGCCGGATTCCAGGGTGGATGTACTCAGCGATATGTACAAACCCGCGAAAACCATTTTTGCACAGGTGGAGTATTTTCTGCCGAAAAAAACCGCAGAAAAGAAAAAGGATCAGGGTGCTATGACAGTGGTGCGGGACTGTGACGCGCTGATTCATGTGGTGCGCAACTTTGGCGGATACGGTGTGGAAGCCCCGGCCCCGTCTGATGATTTCCGCACTTTGGATCAGGAACTGGTTCTCGCTGATCTGCTTGTTGCGGAAAAACGGCTGGAACGCATAGAACTGGATAAAAAAAGAGGAAGGCAGATTGACGCGGAGGAACTTTCCCTTTTAACCCGGTGCAAAGAAAGCCTGGAGCAGGAAACCCCTTTGCGGAAACATCCGGAACTGGCCTCAGCCCATCAGTTGCGGGGCTATGCCTTTGTTTCTGCCAAACCCATGCTGGTGCTGTTCAACAATGAGGATGACAGGGATGCCATGCCTGATGTGGGGGATTTGGCAAATCAGGAAAACTGCATGATCATCCGGGGGAAACTGGAGCAGGAACTGGCCCGGATGTCTGATGAGGAGGCACAGGATTTTCTTTCAGAATTCGGAATCACTGCCTCAGCCACAGACCGGGTGGTCAAGGCATCCTATGAACTCATGGGGCTTATGTCTTTTTTCACTGTGGGAGAAGATGAAGTCCGGGCATGGACAATACGGAAAGGCACGCCCGCGCTCAATGCAGCCGGGGTTATTCATACAGATATTCAGAAGGGTTTTATCCGCGCGGAAGTCATTTCCTACAAGGATCTGATTGAGGCAGGCAGTGCGCAGGAAGCCAAAAAACGGGGAACCTTCCGGCTGGAGGGAAAAACCTATGAGGTGCAGGACGGGGACATTATCAATTTCCGTTTCAATGTGTAAGGGAATCGGAAATTTTTAAAATACAGGGACAGGTTTCAGGTGTCAGTATCCGGTCTGCACTGAAACCTGAACACTGAAACCGGTACATCAGCAGTTTCCAAATCCATAAGGACAGCAGAGCCGGAGAAAAAATCTCCGTTCATGCAGGCATATCGATGGATAATTCTTGTCCTGCGGGAAAAAAAATGTTATATAACACAACTTCGGTAAACAGGAAAATGTCATGAATAAAGAAATCCATATTTATTTTGAAAAGGAAGAGAAAGAGATCATGATGCAGACATTGAAAATTGATATTTACAAACCTCAGAAAAAAGAGCCGGATACAAAAGTCACCATCCCCCTCGCGTCCCTGAGCATATCGGAAAAGCTGCTGCCCAGCAAGGTAAAGGCGTCGCTGGAGCGGGAAGGGATTGATCTGAGTGAACTGAGTGTGCTGTTTGCCAAACAGGGGCCGAAGGGAACCCTGATTGAGGTGGAGAACATGGCTGAAAAGATTGTGATTTCCATCGAATAGATGCCGGTCTGAAGCAGGAATATACGGGGACTGTTCCTGCGGAAGGAGGAACTCCCCGCATTTTGTCTTAAAAGCGGGGAGCCTGTACCATTTTTATGCCTCACCGAGGCATTTTTTTTCAGCCACCTCAGTTGCGGCGCGCTGCACAGGTACCGGAACGCGGTTTGAAACCGCCTGATCCGGTGGGAATGCCATTAGCTCTGACAAATCCTGCGGATATGC
>CAZHPS010000351.1:0-7436 GCA_964534335.1 uncultured Desulfobacterales bacterium | reverse complement strand
AAAAGCGAAGTCACAAAAAATGAACTGCTTCGCGATATGCTCAGAGTGTGCATCAATAATCATCTGAATTTCAGCCATGTGCTGACAGACAGCCGGTTTTCTTCCAGGGAAACCATGTGTTTAATCAAATCTGATCTTTCAGGGGATTTCATTGCGGCGATCAAATCCGGCCGCGCTGCTGCACCGGGTTTGGAAGACAGAAAAAACGGTCATTCTGTTCAGGTTGGAACACCGAAACCGGACACCGTTCAGCATTTTTACATGAAATGCACTGATTTTCCATGTCTTTTATGCAGGCAGATCTTTAAAAACAAAGCCGGATCTTCCGGTGTTCTTTATTTGGTTTCCGGTGATACCGGTCTGACTTATGATCAGACAACGGCTGTTTATCAGAAACGCCGGAATGCCGGAGTCTTTCACAAATCCCTGAAATCAGATGCATCACTGTCAAAACCGCCAGCAGGAACTGTGAGAACTCAGGGCAGTCATTTTTCTGCCTCCGTTTATTCATTTTTCAAACCGGAAAAACTGAAAATTAAACATAATCTGAATCACTCCGCTTTGAGAGCAAAACTTTGTGTCAATGCCCTGAAATCCGGTTTTCAGAAATTAAGGGAATTGACGGCGTAACATCAGTTACTTAAATGCAAATCCAGTCCGCTGCTTTCATACGTCCCCGGCTTATATCCCGCATATGCAAATCCTGTATAATTTCGCAGATATTTCCCTTATGATCATATAAAAATATATCAAAAACAAGTAGTTCTGCATCATATTTCATTGGTATGCACCGGGCTTTGTACAGTTCATTTAATCTGGTTGGACGGATGATATGCCTTGCACCAAGTCCCACAGGAAAAGCCACGATCCCTGCATACCGCTGTCCCCATACACAGGCTGCATGAAAGGCTGCATCCGCAGGAAAGGGGGAACCCAAAGGGCTGTCTGAAAAATCAGGCATACAATCAAAAAGATGTTTTGGACATCCCTGAACATCAGCCACCGCGTCTTTTTCCGTGAGAATCAGGCTGCCTGTGATATTTTGATAAGCCGGGCCAAAGGGAACCAAATCAGCATAAATCCGTTCGCATGGAATTTCAAAACAATCTTTGGCATTGACCATCTCAGGCATTTCAGATTTGATGTTCTGCGGCAATTCATCTGCTGAAAAATGCAATGCAACATGCTCTTTGACACGGGTAATGCCGGTTTTTTCCGAATGAATCCGGGTAATGAGTCTGGAGACAATCTTTCCGTGCTTGCGGATTTCCATATCATGAATGGCAGGAATGCTTTTCAGTCCCGGATCAATCAGCAGAAATCTGTCAAAATCAGCATTGAAAATATTCCTGACACAGATTTCAGGCATAAGGGAATGCAGGGATTCTGCCAGAATCCGCATGGCTTCGACCGCAGGAAATACAGCCTTTCCCATAAACCTGTGATCCTGAAGAAACAAAGGGAGCGGAATGTCAAGATGCACCTGCATTTGCCGGGCTATTGGGGAAAGTTTTTCCATAAAAGAAGAGTTTTTTCATCCACGCCCACAGGGATTCCTGAGGTATTGGTAGCGCAGTGCCGGGTAAATCCCCTGCATACAATATCCCCGTTCTGCTCATTGGTAATGATATAATCAAAGCGGAGTTTCACCCGTTCCAGTTCCGAAGGCCGGGTATGAATGAACATGCCGTCATCATAACGCAGCGGGCTGTAATAGCTGAGTTCCACCTGTATGATGGGATAAATGTAGCCGCTTTCCTCAATTTCCCGGTAGGGATAGGCAGCATCCCGCATCAGGCTGGCGCGTCCCAGTTCAAAATAGCGCAGATAATTGGCATGATACACCACCTGGGATCGATCCGTGTCTGCATACAGCACCCTGTGACTGCATCTGTGCCAGATCAGTCCTTCGGTTCTGTCCCGCACATAGGATGGACGGTCTTTGAGGATTTCCGGAACAAAGGGTTTGGGTTTCATTCAGTTGCATCCTCTGAAAACAATACAGCAGTTGGTTCCCCCAAATCCAAAGGCATTGGACAGAAAAAATTCATAATTCTGACGTCTGGCCCGGTTGGGAACCACATCAATGTCAGACAGCGCCGGGTCTGGAATATGGTTTACAGTGGGCAGAATCCAGCCTTTTTGCATTCCCTCAATTCCCAGAGCAGCTTCAATAGCGGCCGCTGCCCCAAGCGTATGTCCTATCTGGGATTTGTTCGAAGAGACAGGAATATGGTCCATATGATGGCAGAACACGGTTCGCAGACATTCGATTTCTGTGAGATCGCCCCGCGGGGTGGATGTGCCATGTGCATTGACATACTGAATGTCGCCGGGCAGAATCTGCGCATCGTCAACTGCCTCACGGATGGCACGGATAATGGTTTCAGGATTGGGCTGTGTAAAATGATGAGCGTCTGATGTCCATCCAATGCCCATGACTTCTGCTTTGGGTTTGAGTCTGTAAACAGAAAGCATTTCCTCAGCAGCTAGCACAAGCACGCCCCCGCCTTCAGAAAGCACCATGCCTTTCCGGTCAATGCTGAAAGGCCGGGAAGCCTGCTTTGGATCAGCAAAAGCCCTATCCCCTTCCACAATTTTGACCGTTGCATTCATATTGGCAAAACCGTGAATGATTTCCGGCATCAGGCAGGTGTCTGCACCTCCGGCCAGAATGAAATCACAGTCTCCGTCACGGATCATTCTTGCGGCAATGCCAATGGCATGGTTGCCTGAAGCACAGGCTCCCTGGGGGGAAAAAATCGGGCCTGTGAAACCCAGCAGCATTCCGGCCTTGCCTGAGGGCAGATTTGCGCACAGATTGGGAAGCAGGTAGGGACTGACCTTGAACGGGCCTTTGTTAAGATAATTGTCCATTGCAATACGGAAGGCATCTGTGCCGTTTAACGCGGAACCTATCAGGCATCCTGTTCGGGGTCCGGTTTCCTTTGTGATTTCCAGTCCGGAATGCTCCAAAGCAGCCCTGCACAAAGCCATTGTCAGGAGCACAAAACCCGCGTTCCAGTTATAAACTTCTTTGCGATCCGCAAAATCAAAAAACTGGGGCTCCCAGTCCGGTATTTCCCCCACCACATTGCTGAGGGAATTGACCTGACACCGGGTCACTTTACGGAAACCGGCTTCTCCTCTGATCGCGCGTTCCCATGTTTTTTCAAAGGTGCTGCCCAGAGGCGTTACCGCTGCATAACCAATTACAAATACCCGTCTGTTTTTCGGTGCTTTCATTTATTGTAAAGTTCCTCAGAAAGGACAATGGCCTCGGCCACATCCCGCATGGATTTCCGGGAATCCATACTCTGCCTCTGCAGCCAGCGGTATGCCTCCTCTCCCTTCATGCCCCGGCGGTTCATGATGATTTCCTTTGCCCTTTCCACACGCTTCCGGGTTTCCAGTTCCTCCCGGATGACCTCGGTTTTGACCATCAGTTCCGTATTCAGTATGGCAACTGCGGCCTGATTTGCCACCGCAGTGATCAGATTCACCTCGGTTTCGGAAAAATCATGGATTTCAGAGGTAAAGCAGTTGAGCACACCGATGACTTTCTGGTTCTTTAATTTCAGGGGAACCCCGATCATGGAAACCAGACCGAGTTTTCCGGCCATTTCCTTTTCCTTGAATTTCTCATTTTTCAGCACGTCTGAAATGACAAGGGGTTTTTTGGTGCTGATCACCAGGCCCACCACACCTTCATCCATATGCAGCACCCTGTCCTGCACATATTCCGGATCAATGGCCTGGGTGGCTTTCAGACGGATAAGGGGCGGCTTTTCACTTTCATCCACCATCCACAGGGAACAGATGGTTGTATTGGTGACTTTGGCAGTGACCATGACTATAAGTTTCAGCAGGTCCTCCAGAAAGATGTCGGAGGTGATGGCCCGGCTGATATTCATGAGTGCTTTGATATATTCATCATATGTTTTCTGACTGATCTTTTCCATAAACAAAACCTATATATGAAAAACAAATTCTTTTCAACACCGCACCCGCATAATTTCAAAAAAAGACAGGCCGCGCCCCGGTTCCATAAAGTCTGATTCCGGGGGTTTAACCTGAAAATCACAAAAAAAGCGCAAAAATCACAAAAAAATTGTATCCGTCAGTTTGATTCTGAAAGCATACGTCTCTGATTCGGAGAACAGGATTCCGCTGAGGTAAAGGAAAACCTTTCCGGAACTTTCTTCCACCATCTTTCCTGTGTGAAAAATATATATACAAAAATCCGTTCATCGTGTAAACAGTCAGATGTCAGTTATCAGTTATCAGGGAACAGTTATCAGGGCCAGGTGCTTTTGTCAGTTTTCAGTCATCAGGTGCAGAAAATGATAAATCTCCTTACGCAGCACATCATACCGGCTAAAGCCGGTATTCGGAAGCAGTTGAAATTACTGTATTGAGCTTTTCACCGAAATGACGGACGGCAGCATAAACATCTGATTTCTGAAAGGACTGTGTAATATGATATGATAACTGTTCACTGATAACTGGTAACTGATAACTGAACCGAGGAGATACCATGTACCGGAATAATTATATAGTTTCGCTTCAGTCAGAAATTGCGGAAATGGTGGCAGAGCATTTCACTCCGTCCGCTCTGCGTTACGGATATGCGGAAATGCCTTTGGAAACCCATATCCGATGGCGTCCCATGGTCCTGATTATCGGCAATTATTCATCCGGAAAATCCTCTCTGATCAATGAATTTCTGGGAGCAAAGATTCAGGATACGGGGCAGGCCCCGACCGATGATTCCTTTACTGTGCTGAGTTATGATGATTCGGTTCCTCCGGAAAACGGCATACAGGTGACAGAGGAACGGGACGGCAAGGCTTTGCTCAATGATCCGGAATTTCCCTTTGCCACCCTGAAAAAACAGGGGCAGAGGTTTGCCGCGCATTTCCGGCTGAAAAAAATCAATTCCCCTTTTCTCAAAGATCTGGCAATTGTGGATACGCCCGGAATGCTGGACAGCATTACCGAAAGGGATCGGGGATATGACTACCAGGAGGTCATAGCGGATCTGGCGCAGAAGGCCGGGCTGGTCCTGGTGCTTTTTGACGCACACAAGGCCGGAACTGTCAGGGAGGCATATAAAAGCATACGGGAGACCCTGGCTGCGGCCACGTTTGAGGACAGAATTATTTTTGTGCTGAACCGGATTGATGAATGCGCATCTTTCAGCGATCTTCTCCGGGTATACGGAACCCTGTGCTGGAATCTGTCCCAGATTACAGGCCGCAAGGATATTCCCATGATCCGCCTGACCTATTCCCCCAATGCTGCCCGCGCAGCAGGTACAGCCGGGCCTGACTATCTTCCGCTTCTGGAAAACCAGAGGGAGGAACTGAAACAGGCCATACTGCAGACACCCCGGCGAAGGCTTGATCATCTGGCAACATTTGTGGAAGTTCACGGTGAACGCGTGTGCCATTATCTGGAGGCTTTGCTCTCTTTCCGCAGAGAATTGCGGATTTACCGGTTCAGAAGACTGTTCACAGGGCTCCTTGCCGCCATACTGACCGGCTGCCTTACAGTCTTTTTCCTGATGGTTACGGGCCTGGGAATGTCCCCGGAAATCATGGCAGGGGGGATGATCGGCATTACCGGGATAAGCATGATGTTCTGGATTACCCTGATTCAGGGAAGACTGGAACGCAGTTTCCGCAGGAAACGCATTGAGAACATTGACACCCTTACCCCGCTTGATGATCAGACCCGGAAGGACAGTTGGTCAGCCATACGGGAATCTCTTATCCGCCATCTGGAAAAAGAGGAGGCTGCCTATTCCCTGCATGAACTCAAACGGGATTTTAATGCCATGCGCACGACCTGCGCGCAGGCTTCACAGGAGATCCGGGAAGCTCTCAGCGAACTGTCTGAAATACCGGATGATGAGGATGATGAGGATGATGAGGATGATGAGGATGATGAAACTGATCAGCAAATGATGATGAACCACTGAAAAGTCAAAAATCCCGTTACTCCGGCAAAAGCCTGAGTCCATAAGGTGATTTCCGGAAAAGCAGCATAAGCTTCCAGCCTGTGCCTGTGGACTGAACCGGGATATTTATTTTCAGAAATCACCTGACAGCCTGAAAAATCGGGATTCCGGTTTATGCCGGAATGACGCAAAAATAAAAAACCGGATTTTTTGCAGTTTCATCAATTTTGAAAAGGGAAAATTTTGACGCGGACAATTTTAAGTAAGGTTCCATAAATTTTCGGGCATAAAATTTTCGGAAAAACCGGATTTTTCGGAAAAACCCGGTTTTTTGAATACACGAAAATTTTTGTTTGCCTATTTATGGCAATGGCGTTTGCAGACATGATTTTTCAAAACAGGAGGGAATTTTTATGAAACGTATGATGCTGTATGCAGTCATGGCGGCTGTGCTGTTTAACGGCATGGCTTATGCAAGAACTTACAAAATCGGTATGACTGCCTGGACAGGCTGTTCCCCGAATAATGTGGCGGAGGCAAAAGGATTCTGGAAATCCAGGGGAATGGATGTTCAGGTTATCACTCTTGCCAGCAATCAGGAACTGCATAATGCTTTTGTCAACAGGCGTATTGATATTGGACACGAAATGATCGGAACATGGGTGGGATTGCACAATGACGGTATTCCTGTTACAATTCTTACCGAATTTGACTGGTGTCACGGTGGGGATAAAATTATTGCCAAAAACGGTTTTGATGCCGGCAGCCTGAAAGGACAGGTCATAGGGCTTTACTGGAATCAGGCTCCTGTGCTTTTCTTTTTAAACAAATATCTTGAATCAAAAGCAATCCGACTGTCCGATGTCAGACCCGTTGAGATTGATGCAGAGGGACTGACCGCGAATTTTCTTGCAGGACGGTTTCCGGTAATATTGAATTATGACCCCCATGCAATTGTGGCTGAAAAACAGGGAAACGGAAAGATTCTTGCAAGCACGGCTTCCTATCCCGGATGTATGCCCGGCGGTTATGCTGTTATGACAGAATCATTAAAAACAATTCCGAAAGAGGATCTGGTCAAAATTTTCAAAGGCTGGATGGAAGCGGTAACATGGGTGAAAGATGGGAAAAACTGGGAAGAATACAAAAAAATCCTCAACACCGGAACCTTTGAAGGCGAAAAACCCCATTCAGACGGGGAGTTGAAAGAGATGCTTGATGCTGTGCGTATTCATGATAAGGATATCCTGACTGAAAGAAACAAAGACGGGGGTGGGCTTTCTGTATGGCTGACTGAAATGAAAACCATGCTCAAAGAGAACAGCATGCTGAAAAAGGACTTCAATCCCGAAGAGATCTTTGACAATGCGGCAATCAAAGAGGCATTGAAGTAAACATACGGACTTATACCAATTCGCTATTGATTTGATACAATACTGTCAGTTTTTCCGCGTGTGCAAAAAACCGCTCCGCT
>CAZHPS010000350.1:0-7464 GCA_964534335.1 uncultured Desulfobacterales bacterium | reverse complement strand
ATCCGGACATCCTGAAAACTTTATACACGAAAATTTATGGAACCCTACTTATGAAAATAAATATCCCGGTTCAGTTCACAGGCTGGAAGCTTATGCTGCTTTGGCGGGATATTTTTTTCTGGAAATCGCCTTAAAATTGCAGATCGGATTATCGTCAGAATAATTCAGATGATTCAAATTTGATCTCATGCTGCCTTCAGGCTTTGCAATCATCCGCAGCCAGTGTCTGAGCGGCATGCACACTGACAGTGCATGAGATCGGGTTCGCGGGAAGATGGAAAAAGACATGCACTATTGTCCGCGCCCATTCCACAGAAATACAAGCACTGTCAGCAGCATGACAAAGATCCAGGCCGTATCATCCGGTCTGAGCGCATAAAGAAGCGCAGTGGATATGCAAAGGGTTCCGGTCAGTACCATTTTTCCCAGCCGATCCACAGAATGCCGCAGTTCTTTCAGTGCCTTGCGGAAATCTGTTCCCAGCCCTGCACGGAATTCCAGTTTTCCATCCCGCGCGCGGTGAAGCACATCTGCCATCTGTTCCGGAAGGCCGTACACAGCACGGACCAGCATCAGCAGTTCTCTCAGTCTTTCCTCTCCGTTTTTGTGCATGGCCTCTTTTGCATATTTCCGGGCAAATGGAATGGTTTTGGACCATACATCAAAATCCGGATCAAGATTGGCAGCCATTCCGGAAAGAATGCCGACAGCCCGGACAACAAAAAGCATATCCGCCTGGAACTGAAACGGAGCCTCCCGGATCACATCCCGGTATTCCTGCAAAAATTCTGAGGCTTCTCCCAGCGCCGTATCTTTGAGTTCGCTGACTTTCACACCCCATAAACGGCTGAACAAAGCCTCATGCGCCTCCTCCAGACGTTTCAGATCCGCGCCCGGCAGCAGGGTTCCGGCTTTTACATAGGACTGAACAATTCTGGCAGAATCGCGGGTTCCCAGTCCGATGGCATATTCCCGGATGGCCTCTCGCAGCCGTTCGGGAATAGGGGCCATCATGCCGAAATCAATGAAAACAATCTGGAAAGGACGTTTGGGGCAGTGGGGAACAGTATCTCCGGGAGCAAATGCCGAAATTCCGGACTCTTTTTCCATCGGGCCGGGCAGGGGACGGACAAAGAGGTTGCCGGGGTGGGGGTCCACATGGACAAAATGGGTTTCAAAGACCTGACGCATATAGAGATTGTAAATGCAGTCTGCCACTTCCGCACGGGAAATTCCTGCTGCTTCAATGGCCGTCACATCTCCTATACGGATATAACTCACATCCTCAAGGGTAAGGGTGTGGGAGGCACAGTATTCCCAATGAATTTTGGGAATATGGATACGGCAATCCCCTGCAAAGTCCTGACGCAGCCTTTCAGCGTTCCGGCCTTCATTTCCAAAATCCAGTTCCCTCCGGGTGATGAGGGCGAATTCTGCTGCCAGCCAGTCTGCATCCACCCGGCGGTTCACTTCTTTCCACAGTTTCAGCCAGCGGAATCCCAGAGCAATGGCAGCAAGATCGGTTTCCACAATTTTGTCAATCCCTGGACGCAGGACTTTGACCACAGCATTTTCTCCGGTGCGGAGCCGGACACGGTGGGCCTGGGCCAGAGAAGCCGCTCCCAGAGGAATGCGCGAGAAACTGTCAAATATTTTGGAAATGGGAAGGCCGAAATCTGCCTCAATCACTGCGATGAGGTCTTCCGGGTTTTCAGCCGGAACATCATCCTGCAGACCTGCCAGTTCCTGTGTAATTTCCCTGGGCAGAATATCCACCCGGATGCTCAGAAACTGTCCCAGTTTGATCAGCACCCCGCCCATTTCCACAGCCATAGAACGGAATCGGCGTGCAATTTCGATCCACCGGGAAAGAGGCGCGGTCCGGAACCCGCGAAGCACAGGGCGGTTGAGAAATATATCCCACCACAGAGTCTGCACCAGCACCCGGAGAAAAAAGCCGCGTACCCTGCGGTAGCGTTTCCGATCAATAAGTGTATCCGCAGCCTGCGGATTTTTTTCACTTTTTCCGTCATGAACCGCAGAAATTGCCGCTCTTCCTTTCCTTTTCCGTACCGCCTGCAATCCATTCCAGAACTTTCTTCAGCCAGCTCTTTTCAGGGGGATTTACGGGTGAAATATCGGGTTTGGATCCCATGTTTTTTTCCTCCTTTATCAAAACCGGATGTGTCAGAAATCCTGAAAATCATCATCGTCAAAGGGAATCACCTTTTCCGGAGCAAGATCTTTTCCTGATTTCTTTTTTTCCGCTATGCCGGTTCCTGTCTCTTTCCGCAGAGATTTGACAACCGGTTTTTTCAGGGCAGTGACAGGTGTCTCCTCGTGCCATTCCTGAACATTTTTGCTCCGGCCGGAGGAAAAACTGTCGCCTGTCTCCGTGCTGGTCATCATATCGGAAAGGGACATGACATAATTTTTCATTTCACGGGCCTGGGTCTGCATCTGCTCGGAAGCGGACGAGGTCTCTTCTGCATTGGCTGCATTGGCCTGAATGATCTTGTCCATTTCGGTCATCACATTGTTGACCTGTTCAATTCCCCGTGCCTGCTCTTCAGAAGCTGCTGCGATTTCACCCACCAGATCCCCGACTTTGGCAGAAATGCCTGTGACTTCGGAAAATGCACTGTTGGTCCGCGCAACAAGTTCTGAACCGGCCTGAATTTTGCTCACAGTTCCCTCTATGAGTCCGGAGGTGTTTTTGGCTGCCTCTGCGGAGCGCATGGCAAGATTTTTCACCTCATCAGCAACCACGGCAAAACCTGCCCCGGCCTCTCCGGCCCTGGCTGCCTCCACTGCCGCATTCAGGGCCAGCAGATTGGTCTGGAACGCGATTTCATCAATGGTTTTGATGATTTTGGATGTTTCCTCACTGGCCCGGCAGATTTCCTCCATGGAGCGGGTCAGTTGGTTCATGGACTGGTTCGCGTTGCCAACCACACGTCCGGTTTCCTTCATCAGACTGTCTGCCTGTTTGGCATTGTCCGCATTCCTCCGGGTCATGGAAGACATTTCCTCCAGTGAGGACGTGGTTTCCTCCATGGATGCAGCCTGCTGGGAGGATGCCTGGGCCAGAGACTGGCTGGCAGAGGAAATCTGCCGGGAACCGGCTATCATCTGATCCGCGCTGTTGGCCAGTATTTCAATGCTTTTTTTCAGGGTTTTGCTGCTTCTGTTTGCATAAAAAATAAAGGCTATGGCAAGTACCAGCATAAATATGCCGATAAAAGTAAACTGGATCTGCAGGGAACCCAGCCGTTTTTCATACAAAAGACGCTCCCTGCCTCCGGCTCCCACCAGCCAGTCCCAGGGTTCATAATAGGTCTGCCAGGCAAGAAAATTGAAAACCGGCTCGCCCGGATTCTGCCATATTTCCCGGAACAGTCTGCCGCTCATTTCCGGGTTGGCCCAGGAATCCCGTACAGTGTATTTTCCCTTCACCTGGGAATCCCATACGTTTTTTCCCTCAATATAGGGGTGCATCTGCACAAATCCCCTGCTGTCCCCTTTTGTACTGCATGCCCATATATACACGGATTCATCCGAGGCCATTCTGCTGCCTCCCATATCCCGTGTGCCATCAGCTTTTTTGGGGCCGTTGACGTGGGTACGGACAAACTCCTGGGCTTCCTCCTTTGTCATTTTTCCTGCCCTGACCTGCTCATCCATTGCCTGAATCAGACCTATGACATCCCTGTTCAGTCTTTTGAACATTTCTCCGCCCAGATCCGTAAGTTCGCTTCTGGCCGTATAGTAGGTCAGTCCAAAGGATCCGCATATTCCTACAAACAGTATGACAACAACAAAAACCAGCAATCTGAACCTCATATTCATCCTGAACACTCCTTTCCTGTAAATTCGGTATTTTATTGCAAATCTGCCTTATCTGATGATACATGATATATATATTTTCTTTGGAATACGCAACGGTTTATATGCAGACTTCCCAAAAATTCTTTTTCTCTGCCCCATCGTCCGGGAATACCGCGCATAATTCCATGCCTCACTGCCATTGTGTTAAGGGGCGGAGGAGTGACAAACTTTTTCCGTTTGCCACTCCTGCCTTAATGCCATTGAATTCCGTGCCACTCAGCCGCGGACAGGGAAAATATTTTTTCCTCTGCCTCTTTTTTCATCATGGCTCAGCTTTTCTGATTCCCCGGTGAATCACGGCCACTCCCCCGGTCAGGCGCAGATATTCCACCTGGGAAAAACCGATCTCCTCCAGCATGTATTTCAGGCAGTCCGGAGAGGGGAACAGCCGGATGGATTCCGTCAGATATGTGTATGCCTGTGCAGATCCGGCAAACAGTCTGCCCAGACATGGCATAATATGGAAGGAATACAGGTCATACATTCCGCTGAATACGGGCAGCACAGGCTGTGAAAATTCCAGACAGACCATTCTGCCTCCGGGACGGAGCACCCGGTGCATTTCAGCAAAGCCTTTTTCCATACGGGTGAGATTCCGTATGCCGAATCCCACAATGGCAGCATCAAAGGAACAGTCGGGAAAGGACATCTGCTCCGCGTCCCCCTGAATATAAATGATCTGCCTCCGGAGTTCCCGTGCAAAGGGACTGGAACGTCCCGCGTCCATCATCTGACGGTTGATGTCATACAGAACCACCCGGCCGGACTCTCCCGCACATTTTACTGCTGCTACAGCCAGATCACCGGTTCCTCCGCATACATCCAGCACCTTTTCCCCGTATTTCAGGCCGAGCATACTGACGGCCCTTTTTTTCCACAGATGATGAATACCGAAACTCAGCAGGGTGTTCATCAGATCATATCGCCGCGCGACCTGATCAAACTGATCGCGAACCCAGGCGGATTTCCGGCTCTGTGTTATTGTCTGAAAACCGATATGGGCAACCGGTTCTGAAGAAGATATTTCTTTCATTTCAACCTTATAACTGCCTGTAAACTGATAAGTAAGTTTCCGTAAATTTTCGGGCATAAAATCTTCAGAAAAACCGGATTTTTCCGAAAAATCCGGTTTTTTGAATACACGAAAATTTTTTTTTGCCTACTTAAGTAAGTTTCTGTAAATTTTCGTGTGTAAATTTTTCGGGAAATCCGGTTTTCCTGAAAAAAAACCAACTCTGCTGATCCAATTTGGTTTTTTCCGGCACAGAAACTGCTTTAACCGTCAGCCAAAGGCATTTGGGAGCCGGATTATGAGAATCTGTTCCGGTTTTCGGAAAACCAAAATTGGATCACTATCTTTTATACGCAAAAATTTTCGCGGGGTTACTTAATCAGGAGTTACGCAGTTGAATTTTAACATACTGATTTTTATTGAAGCGAATGTTGCACTGCACAAAACAGGTTCTTTAAAAATCAGGTACTTGAAAAAACAGCCGCGTAACTTTTATTAATGTCCGAAATCCGTTTTTCCCGCCTTCAGGTTTTGAAAAAAAAATTTATCTCATAACCGGCAGTATTTTTTTTGGGATTTTTCTGTTTAAAACAGTTGAAAAGCACATTCATTTATACTATAACCCCGCATCTGTAATTTAGTACGGATTTTCCGGGTAAATTTTCTGATGATGGCATGGCTTCAGTATCCCTGCCTTACGCGGCACAGGAAAGACATCCTCATGAAAATCTTTACCTGTATATCATAACACTGATTCAAAGAAAAGAAAAGGAGGGCGGAATAATGTATGTTCCGAGATATATGTTTTTTACAAAAGGGGTGGGGCATTCCAAGGAAAAACTGGCCTCATTTGAAAACGCGCTGCGCAACGCAAAAATCGCACATCTGAATCTGGTTACGGTATCTTCCATATTTCCGCCGTACTGCAAAATACTGAACGTGGAAGACGGAATCAAATTTCTTGAACCGGGCGAAATCACCCACTGCGTTCTGGCAAGGGAGCAGATCAAGGAGCCGGGAAGACGCATTGTGGCCAGTATAGGTCTGGCCCTTCCCGCAGAAGCCGGACAGTATGGGTATATTTCGGAACATCACGGATTCGGACAGACCGAAAAAGAGGCCGGGGAATATGCGGAAGATCTGGCAGCATCCATGCTGGCCAGCACTCTGGGCATAGAGTTTGATCCGGACAAGGATTATGACGAAAGAAGCGAAGTGTACAAAATGTCCGGCAAAATCGTAGGTTCCCAGCATTTTTCGCAGGGTGCGCTGGGTTCTGAGGGCAACCAGTGGACCACTGTGCTGGCTGCGGCCATGTTTGTGAAATAAATGACAGGGCAGATGAACATGGAAACAGAGGCTTTTGTTCCTTTTGGCGGGGAGGAAGTCGGCACTGCCAGTCTGGAAGAATCTGATATTGCAGTGCTGCCACTTTGTTATGAAAACTCGGTATCTTATGGAACAGGCACCAAAAACGGCCCGTTTCACCTGCTGGGGGCATCTGCACAGTTGGAACTGATTGATGAGGAAACATTTGTCAACTGGGGGGCAAAGGCCATCCATACTCTGCCGCCCCTGTTTCCGTCCGGAGATCCGGAACAGGCAGTGAATGAGATGAAAAACGCGGCTGCACAGGTGCTGCGCCAGAACAGATTCCTGCTTTGCCTGGGCGGTGATCATGCCATTTCCATTGGCCCTGTTCTTGCTGTTTCAGAAATCCATCCCGGAACAGGGGTTCTGCAGATTGACGCGCACGCGGATTTGCGTGATGAGTGGAACGGCAGCCGCTGGAATCATGCCTGTGTCATGCGCCGGGTGATTGAGGACGCTGGTCTGGCTGCTGTGCAGGCAGGCATACGCTCCTTTTCCCCGGAAGAGGCAGAGTATATGCGGGAAAAACGTATACGTCCCTTTTATGCGCATGAAATTGATCCCTTCAATGATTCATGGATAGGAGAAATTCTCTGTGCACTTCCGGAAAAGGTGTATCTCACCATTGATGTGGACGGTCTTGATCCATCGGTTATTCCCGGAACAGGAACTCCGGAACCGGGCGGATTTTCCTACCGCCAGATTGTCCGCCTGATCCGGGCTTTGGGCAGGGAGAAAAAAGTGGTGGCAGCAGACATCAATGAACTGGCAAAAATACCGGGTTCGCAGGTTTCCGAGGTGACAGCAGCCAGAATAGCTGCAAAAATTCTGGTGTACTGCACATAGGCAACTATCTTAAATAATCATTATTTTCAGGTATATACTTTGCAAAAAGCCGGTTTTTTTAAGAAAAAGCCGGCTTTTTTTGCAATCATTAGGTGATTTCTGAAAATAAATCAGTAGTACATGACCAACTCCCTTCCCGCATCCGACAAATCTTCTGCAATCAACCATCTGAGCCCAATCTTGACAACTCCCATGAAAACATGTACATTTTTCTTCATGTATGGCAAAAAGACCATCGCACAAAGAAATTGCTGGCAAACTGAGAGCAGCAAAACCAAAGTTGCTTCCTGATTATAGTATTTTCCTCAACTTTTGTCCTCTGTGCAGAAAACCGCTCCGCTTAATTT
>CAZHPS010000349.1:0-7467 GCA_964534335.1 uncultured Desulfobacterales bacterium | reverse complement strand
AAACCGATTCCCGCAGCTTTGGCAGCCTGGGGCAGCAGACTGGTTTTTGTCATGCCCGGAATGGTATTGGTTTCCAGCACATATATTTCATGATCTTTGAGAATGAAATCTGTGCGGCTGTAACCTTTGCAGAACAGCGCACTGTGTGCTGCAACCGCATATTCCTGCACCTTCCGGGTCAGGGTTTCATCAATGCGTGCCGGGCATATTTCCTTTGAGGCTCCGGGCTGATATTTTGCCTCATAATTGAAAAATTCATATCCTGTTCCCGGAATGATTTCCACAAGGGGAAGGGCTTCAGGATTGTCATTGCCAATAACCCCGCCGGTCACTTCCACACCTTTGATATAGGTTTCAGCCAGCAGACAATGATCATAACAAAACCCCTTTTCCAATGCCTCATTCAATGCTTCCGGGGAACGCACAATGCTCATCCCGATACTGGAACCGCCGCTGACCGGTTTGATCACCATTGGAAATCCCGGATGTTTCAGCAGAGTTTCCGGATCAGGCATCTGCCCTTTCCGGATTACCGTATAAGGCGGAACCGGCAGCCCTGCTTTTTCATACATCTGCTTGGCAGCCAGTTTGTTCATGGCAAGCGCGCTGCCCAGAACTCCGGCTCCCTGATAGGGAATGCCAAGCAGATCCAGCATTCCCTGCACAGTGCCGTCCTCTCCGTAAGGCCCGTGCAGAATAATCAGAGCGGCATCAATCTCCGGAGCATCTGTCACCAGCATTTTCAGATCTGTTTTGGGATCATAGCGTAGGATATGGTATTTTTCCTTGTCCAATGCCTCAAAAACCTGATTTCCGCTGTTAAGGGAAACCTCGCGTTCAGATGATATGCCGCCGGAAAGAAGTGCAATGGTGAGTTTTTTCATTGTGTATTCACCTTAAATTTGCTATTGGGTCAAAATCGCTTGACCGCCTGTTTTAACCGCAGAGTAACGCAGAGTTTGCACAGAGTCACACAGAGTTTTTCTGTGGAATGTGATGCTGATCAGCGGTTTTGATCCATTATCGGATTTTTCCCGATTAAACATCAGGGTTTCACCTGTCTGAACAGTTGATCTTTCGCCTGTCTGAATTCTTCAGGCGTAATCAGCCCGCTTTCATACAGATGTGCCAGTTCGCTCAGTTCCCGTACACAGGGATTGAGCGGTTCTTCCAGTTGAGCACAGGGCTGTGCATCATGGGCAATAAGGGGAATAACCGTGTCTGCCGGATTTCCGACTTTCAGGGAAGCAAGTCCGCCCAGAATGCTGACTTCCACTTCCTGCCCCCTGAACATGGGCAGTCCCAGCACTTCCCGAAGACTTTTGTTTTCCGCCTTCATCCGTCTGAATACCCGGTATCCGGAATATCCGATCAGCATGGTTCCGCCGAGAAATATCCACAGCATATACTGGACAAATCCCCGGAAAAACAGCACAAGGCAGCCCAGCAAAGCCAGCAGCAGAACATGCAGAAGCAGAATAAAATAGGCCGTGAAAACGCCGCTTATAAGTCCGCTGCTTTCTTTCTGTTTCTTAAATTTTTTTTTCATCATGATTCCTTTTTGGTTTTGGAAGGACGTTCAATGCGTCCCACCACTTTTTCCATATATCTCTGCGGAATATCAAAATGTGCTGACGAATTCCGCATGGCATTGAGTTTCATAATCAGGAAATTGAGTTTTTTCAGGGCATGGTACTTTTCCGCAGTGTCTGTCATTCCTGAAATCAGTTCCTCTGTCCGCACAATCTCCTTTTTCATTTCAATTTCCGGAGGAAGACAGTCTGCATTTTTCAGTATCTTATAGGCCATACGGATGTCTTCGGGAATATGACTGTCATCCTCAAACACCATAGGCTGGCCCGCACCGGGCAGATTGTCAAAATCTCCCTTTCTCTGGGCAGCGCGAATACGTTCCTCAACAATTTTTTCAAATCCGTTTATCATAACCGTATAACGCAGTAAGTCAGTGAAAGTTTCCGCACATCAAAAAATTCAGGTTTCCCGGAAAAACCGGGTTTCCTTAAAATTTTATATACCATTACCTGAAACATTTCGGTTGTAAAATACCGCATTCGAAAAACCTGCATCAGCAGAGTTTATAAAAATATAAATAAATATAAGTATACTGATCCAATTTTGGTTTTATCCGGCATGATTTTTGCCTGACGGGCTGAAAGTGAAAAATCATCCGTTTTTGGCCTGAAAAACCCAGCAGACGGGCTGAAAAAAACTGTTTTGGTGCATACGCAATTTCCGTGCCAAAGAAAACCAAAATTGGATCAGTATATCGGTATAGGTTAAACAGCCGCGAATAACACGAATCTGCACGAATGCACAAACCGTAATTCGTGAATTCGCGGCTGTACCATCAAATCTTCTGAGTAATGGTATACAATTTTTGCACTCCGGAAAAGATCTGAAAACAGCCGGAATAAAAAACGCTATAATGAGAAAAGTAAACTGCCGGAAAAATTCTTCCGGCAGTTTTTTCTGCTTTCAGATTACAACTGTTTCAGGGTATCCATGTCCATCACCCAGTATTTTCCCGAAAGGGAGGGCCGGAAACGGAGCGTAAAAAACAGATAGAGTCCGTCTTCGTAATTTACATACATATCCAAATCCTTGTCTGCCCCTACCGGAATATAATTTTCAATGACATGGTTCACCTGCTGCCAGGTTGCCTCGTCCATTTTCCAGTACAGTCCTGCGGGATCATCCGGATTTTCATAAAAATCAAGGGTAAAGGCATAGCGATTTCCGTTTTCCTCCACAACAGCTTTCAGAACCAGATCCTGTTTGACCGGGATATAATAGCGGATTTCCCTGAATGTATCCACATCCATTTTCCAGTACAGTCCGGCCGGATCATCAGGATTAGGCTTATATTCCAGCGTGAAAGAATAGTATTTGTCAAGATATTTCACACTGAGATCCAGGTTCAGTTCAGCATCTGTATCAATGCAGTTGCCCGGATCATCTTCGGAAATTTCAAGTGTGTCCATGTCCATTTTCCAGTAAATGCCATCAGGCATGGCATTTCCCGGATTTTCCTCAAATTCAAGTGTGAATTTGTAAAAAGTGTCTTCATAACGGACACAGACATCCTCCATATCCAGATTACTGTCCACTGTAATGGAAGCGACAGGTGAGCCTGTGTAGATCTCATTAACTTCAGTCTGGGAAAGCGCACGGCTGTAAACGCGCACATCATCAATCACACCGTCAAAAAACTCATTCAATGCACTGGGATTGTCTCCAATGATGAGTTTGTTCAGGCTTGTTCCTGAGCCGGGCGCGCTGCCAAAAGAATACCGATGTCCGTTTTTGTAAAACCGGACATTGTTCTGCTCAAAAACCACAGCCACATGCTGCCATGCGTTCAGATCTGCAACTGCACCGGTATTCCAGTTGCTTCCGCCGGTAAACACATGCCATTTGGCATCTTCCATAAGCAGGGACCGGTCAAACCCCCCGTCATCATGGGAGAGAACCTGGCGTCTGCCTGCATTCACCTCACCGCTGGCCTGACGGGGCCATACCCATGCAGTCATGGTCATGGTCGGCATTTCAGAGGGATTGATATTCAAAGGAGTCGCAATATACGCGGATGTTCCGTTGAAATCATAGGCGTGATCCGCATTTGCGGATTTGTCGTTGGTCAGTTTTGCGCCGTTCACCACTCCGTGGTTTTCACCGCCACCGGTATCCTGCGCATTTCCGTCAAAAGGATAAAATGCCTGTTCCGGCTTGGTGTATCCGTAATACACACTTGAGGCTGCATCAAATTCCAGATCAGTCCATTCTCCAAAGGTATAGACATCCCCTTTGACACGGGACTGGGCAGCGTTATCATTGAAAAGCAGCCAGGCAGACGCAGTTGCCAGATCCGCAGAGGAATTGCAGTAAATATTGTCCCCAAACACCAGACGGTCATCACTCATGGCAGTATCATAGAGGGAATCAGAACACAGGGTGCATATCTGAATGATGCCGCTCATCTCCCCGTATGCGTTTTCATTGTCTATGACAATATTTTTGCGGAAGGTCATGGAACCCAGGGGGCCGTATTTGGCAGAGGGATTGTAAATCAGACCGTGTCCGCCTGAAACAGTGTTTTTTTCAATGATACTGCCGGAATGATACACCAGACCGTCCAGACTGCCGAGAGTGGGGGGCGCGCTGTCCAGAATCAGGTTGTGATGAATCAGGCTGCTGAAAGTAGCTGAAAATACAGAAGCATCGGAACAGTTCCACAGCAGATTGTGATCAGCCTCAAATTTGGCATTCGGAAAAGAGTACATATCCGATGCCCGCGCAAAAAGTATGCCGAATCCTGATGTGACTGCGTCTTCCTGCCCGGTCTGAGATGTGTAATAAAGGATATTGTGATGAACCAGCACATTCCCGCCCTTGCCAAGTCCCTGTGCAATGAGGATGCTGCTGTTTTTTCCTCCGGTTCCCACCCCTTCACGGGCATAATTGTCATAAATCAGGTTGTGGTGGATACTTATACTGCTGCCCCCGGAAATCAGAATACCGGCATGATCCGTATCCCGCATTCCGCTGACATCATGAATCCTGGTGTTCCGGATTTCCACACTGCTGCTGTCTGTCAGACTGAGACCATGACCAAAGGTGTTTTTGATCTCCAGTCCGTCAATCAGGATATTACTGCAGTTGGAAAACTGTATTCCGGCCATCTGCTGACTGTCCGGCAGTTTTGCAGAGAAAACAGGATTTTCTCCCGGATATGCTGTAAAAGTGATGGCAGCGGCCGCGCTTCCGTGAATACCGTACATGTAAAAACCCTGCACCAGATCTGTCCCGTTTTCAGTTCCCATGATATAGGTGTCTGAATAGTCACCGGACATGAAATAAACCACATCCCCGGGCTGCAGTCCGCCCTGTTTTGAGATGACGTGATTCTCCGGCAGACGCTCATAGTAATAATAAACAATATTCAGATATGTTTTCCAGGGTTTGGCATAGGTTCCCGGATTTGCATCATCCCCGTCTTCAGCGGAAATGTAAAAACACTGCCCATCCCCCTCTGCTTCGCATACAGGAATCAGGCTTGGGTCAGATGCCTCAGGAATCGCCGGCAAAGTTGCAGGCGGTTCCGGTGCAACAGCACTTTCAATATACTCATCCCAACTTTCTCCCTGCCGGGCTTTCCAGTGATCTCCGGCTTTGAGCATCCAGTCCGTATTGAACTGGGCCTGGAAATCTTTGCTGAAAAATTTCACCGAGGGATTTTGGCTCACCGCTGTGGTCACACTGAATGTTTTGGCCGCATATGCAGGTCCGGCTGCCATGAACAGAACCAGAAACATGATTCCGAAAACCCGCATTCCTGATCTCTCATCCTTCATTTTCATACCTCCGTTATTGTTTGCACATCTGTTAACTGAAATAGACTGTTCCCTGTCTGCGGGGAATGTACAATATTTTTTCCCTTCCGTCCACAAAAAACAGAGGAATGCGGATTGCCCCTGTCCCGGAAGGCAGATACACAGTGCAAGAGAATGATTGCAGATTTGCATTATAGATGATATACAGATCTTAAGACAGATTTCCAGAAATTGTTTGTGCAGGATATATGCCACAAAGATATGAAGACGCAGGATACACAAAGAATTATCGTGAAATTTCGTTCTGTTGTGACAGAAAGATATGCTGCCGCGGGGAAGCAGACAAACCCAAAGCAAAACTGAAATCTTTGTGGCAGAAATATATCCAGAAAACCAGTTTTTTACTGATCCGACTTGATAAAGGAAGCGGATATGTCTGAAAAATCCGAACAGGAATGCCGGGATATCAGAAGAATCATACGGGAAATGGCAGAGGGGAAACTCCCTGAGGATATTCCCGGCAATACGGAATGCACCGCGGAACTGAAGGAACTGACAGCATATCTGCGGGAAATCCGGAACTTTGCCATACAGGTTTCCAGAGGGGAGCTTTCTGCTTCGCTCAGGCGGAAGGGGGAAGTGGCCGGTTCCCTGAAAACCCTCCAGGCAAACCTGCGTCATCTGGTATGGCAGACAACGCAGGTTGCAGACGGAGATTTCAGGCATCAGATGGATTATATGGGCGAACTTTCCGACTCTTACAATATGATGGTCAGACAACTGCATGACGCTCACACCCGGCTCAGTCAGCAGAAAGAGGAACTGGAGAAAATCAATGCGGAACTGAAACGGGCAAAGGATATGGCCGAAGCAGCAAATCAGGCAAAAAACATTTTTCTTTCCAATATGAGCCATGAACTCCGGACACCCCTGAATATTATTCTGGGCAACTGCCAGATACTGGAACATCACAAAGAATGCACTCCGGATATCCTGGAAATGACAGATATTATTTATCAGAGCGGAACACACCTGCTGACCCTGATCAGTGATATGCTGGAGCTTTCCAGGGGGGGGACATCACTGACTCCCCATGAAATGCACTTTCTGCAGTTTCTCAAAAAAACAGTGGAGATTATCCGTATTCAGGCACAGAAAAAGAATATCGGATTCAGCTATGAACCGGATCCGGGGCTGCCTGTGATTATCGAGGCCGATGAAAAGCGGCTCCGGCAGGTTCTGCTCAGTCTGCTGGGAAATGCGGTAAAATTCACAGATACCGGTTCTGTCACCCTGCGGGTTTTGCTGGACGCGGATTCGCCGAAAAACGGGACAGGAAGCGGCAGGTATCCGGAAAAACTCATCCGCTTTGAAATCAGGGACACAGGACAGGGTATAGCACCGGATCATCTGCAAAAAATATTTCTGCCCTTTGAGCAGATCCGGAAAGAAGGAAGATGGCAGGAAGGCACAGGTACAGGACTTGCCATCAGCAGCCGGCTGGTTGAACTGATGGGGGGCAAACTCAGTGTCAGCAGCCGGGTCGGCAAAGGGAGCCTGTTCAGTTTTGAAATCCCGGTTCCAGCAGTTGAGACAGCCATGCAGAATGTTACCGGAATAATCCCGGAAACATCCTGTTCTGAAAGTGATACGGAAGAGGAGATTACTGCCCCGCCCCAGGAGGAACTGGAATCCCTTTATGAACTGGCCGTACTCGGTTTTATGGATCAGATTGCAAAATCTGCTGAAATTCTGGAAAAATCAAAGCCTGAATATGCGCGTTTTGCTGCCAGATTGAAAGAGTATGCCAGAAATATAGAGGATGAAAAAATGATGGTGTTTATTGAGAGATTCATGTATCTGTCATAAGGGGTTAGGGATCAGGGGTTTAGGGTCAGAGTTCAGGATTCAGGCAGAACTCCGCAACAGAAAAATAATACCGGTTCGCCATTGCTTTTATATAATCCGGAGGAGTGCAAAAATTGAGCGGAGCGGTTTTTTGCACAGACTTAGCAGCGGAAAAACTGACAATAAATACTGTATAAAATCAATAGAGAATTGGTATACCGATACTTAAAACATTTTGGTAATTCTGCCGGGCAGATTTTAACCGCAG
>CAZHPS010000348.1:0-7471 GCA_964534335.1 uncultured Desulfobacterales bacterium | reverse complement strand
CAAAGGTGTTGCCATACCTTTGCTTTGGAAATTACTGACAAAAAAGGATGATCCCGATGCCGGAAAAAAAGGCAGTCCGAATACATCTGAGCGGAAAGAACTGCCGGAACATTTCATCAGACTTTTCGGAAAAGAGCGTACCGAATCTGCTGCGGCAGACCGTGAATTCACCGGAAATGACCGGTTTCTGCGGCTGAAAAAAATATAAACATTGCTGTCAGAATCAGGGAAAATCAGAATGTTGCCAATTCCGGGGATTTTATACACGCGCATCCTCTCTTTTCCGGAATCTGAAACTAGGAGAAAGATGCATTCTGAAAGGACTCAGAAAAATCGGAGACACTGAGGTTTTTGCCGGTGGCATGAAATGCATCTCCGGAGAATTTTTCATTGCGGTGACATTCTGCAGTCCTGAAAAAATATCTGAAATATATGCAGAAAGATGGCAGATTGAAACAATGTCTGTCTGTCTCAAAACCCGCGGATTCAGATTCGAATCCACACATCTCAGAGACCCTGACAGAATAAGCAGGCTGCTCAGCATAATTTCACCGGCTTCCGTATGGGCATACCCTGACGGTGACAGTCCTGAAAAAAAAGAAATTCTTATAAAAAAGCACGGATACCGTGCCAAAAGCATTTTCAGAAACGGATTCGGTCATCTCAGGCGAATCTTTCTCAATATGAATGAATATACTGATGGAGTTCACCAAAGTGACAAAAATTTTTTCTGTACCGACTGTGTATTTCTTTAAATTTCATCAGTTATGCAATTTGAAATGATTTTTGTCCGGTAGTAAGGGCAGCCGCTTTTCGGGATAAAACTGCAATCCATTGCGGCAACCATCAATGCCTGAGGGGGAACAATTATTTATGTTCCGATGCGATTGAATTGCGCGAAATCAAAGGGATTTCGGAACTGCCGTGAAAATGTTTTTTCAGATAACATGCTGTAACAACTTAAATTTTTGAAATTGACATTACCCCATAAGCATGACAGTTGTCAGCAGCACCGATATGAACCTGCGCTGCGGCTTAAAAACATTTGACATTTTTTCCAAAATCGTGTCTGTTATGTTCACGGAAGTGCTCAGAATTTATGAATATCATGAAGCATGGGCAAAAGAAAAAAATGATGTCAGGAGATATTTTCTTCACAAATTCCCGTACAAGATTCTCTATTCAATTGAAAGTGATTACATATACATTATTGCAGTTGCACATTGTCACAGGAAGCCTGAATATTGGATTGAACGAATTTCATAAAAACTGTCTGACCTGTTGGCGCAGTAAGCAGAATGGACAAAACCTTTTCTTTGCCCACCGCAGTCAAAAGAACATGCCAGCCCCAAAATAAACCGGACGCAAAAACACGCTCCGGTTATTTTGGTATCAGTTGCAAGACCTGTGTAATCTCATGAAATCAAAGATTTATATTGAAACGAGTGTCATCAGCTATTTGGTGGCAAGACCATCAAAAAATATTGTGATTGCAGCCCATCAGGCATCCACATTGGATTTTTGGAACCGCCTCCACAAATATGAAGTCTTCATTTCTCAATGGTTCGGTAATTTTTTCTGATTTTCAAGCTGTAAAAATATAACATCCTGAAATTATTAAATACCAATTTTCAGACATTAAATTATAACCTATCGAAATTATTAAATCAGAAATTTTTTACCGAACCATTGATTTCTGATATCGTAATTCAGTAAGCATCGAAAGGTGACAAAACCCAGCCAAAACATCGTTGTTATAAACTGACATATCACTGTCAATACAAAATGCTGCGTAACACCTATGATTTAAAAAATATTTTTCAGGTAATTGGCGGAACCGATGCTTTGCAGAAAACCGCATTTCCCCGGATTTGGTACTGTTCTTTACGGGCTGTCACAAGCACAGACATGCCTTTGCCCACTTCAAGCATCCGTTCTGAACCGCTTTCTGAAATTTCAGATTTGCCCTGTGTGCAAAGAAGAATTTCCGCACTCTGATTTTGGAAAACTGCATTTTCCATACCATCCCTCACAGTAATAAGGGACAAAGCAAATTCTTCTGCTTCGCTGGGCCATATCTGCTCGTATTCACTGATTTTCCGGGGCAGGAGAATATTCACCGGAGAAGGGGCAAAACGCAGAACCTTCATCAGTTCCGGCACATCCACATGCTTGGGAGTAAGACCGCCCCGCAGCACATTGTCTGAATTTGCCATCAGTTCAATGCCAGTGCCTTCCAGATAGGAATGAAGCTCTCCCGCAGGCAGAAACAAAGCCTGCCCCGGTTTCAGGCAGATCAGATGCAGAAAAAGCGGGGCCAGCACACCTATATCTGAAGGATAGAACTGATGCAGACGGATAATCCATTTCAGTTCCGGGTGAAATTCCTGTTCTGTTTTTTTATCCAAAAACAGACGGGCATTGGAAACTGCCTCAGTAACAACTTTTTCCCGCCTCTCCGGATTCAGATTCATCAGAGATTGGAAGAAATTCTTCAGTCCCTCAGAATCAGAATGTGCATCTTTCAGATTTTCCCGTATTCCCCTGAGTCCTTCCGGACAGATCCAGCCTGTCAGGGAAAGAATGGCAGAAATATCCCGGAATCCCTTTAATGCCCAGAAATCTGTCAGCGCGCAGATACATTCGGGTTTGTGATTGTCATCCTTATAATTTCTCTTTGGAGCATTCAAAGGGATATTCATCCGGTTTTCCTGTGCAAATCCTTTCCTGGCCTGTTCCAAATCCGGATGCGCCTGTATGGAAAGAGGCTGACCTGCGGCAAGCACTTTGAAAAGATAAGGAAGTCTGCCCCTGAATTTCAGAGCCGCTGCTTTTCCCAGAATTTCATCAGGATATTTTTCAATGAGTCTGTCCAGAGAAACAGGTTCATTTCTCCAATGCACCATTGACGGTGCTTTGGGATGCGCTCCCATCCACAGTTCTGCCTGGGGCTTTTCTGATGCCCTGTTTCCCAGCAGTTCAGCTATGGCTGTGCGGGAACCCCAGGCATATTCCTGAACCGGATTTTTCAGCAGATGAATCATTGCATATTTTTCCTGAACCGGATATATTTTTCCACAACGACACATTATCATACGTAATTTTTGATAAATTCATAATATCCCCGTCTTCCATAGGCATTATGTCTTTTTACTGATTTTTCCACCTTATTTATACATTTTATATATTCTTTAAGGGTTAAATTATTGATTTTCCCTATTCTCGCTTCCGCAATTTCCGAAATATAGTCTATAACATCTTTTTCTGTCTGATTTTTGGGACTTGCATCCTGATTTTTTGCAAATCCGTTTTTCTGCTTTATTGATATTATTGCTTTTGGCAAACTGATTATTATATCAGAATCTGAAGCATCAGCATTGTTTTCATATACCTGTTTTAATCCAAATTCAATATTTTGCAAAACATCAAGATATTTTTCATGGTCAGACATATATTTCTCCTTTTTTTTAATGGTTTAACAGTTTTCAGGTGATTTCTGAAAATAAATAAGCAGGCAAACAAAAATTTTCGTGTACTCAAAAAACCGGATTTTTCGGAAAAATCCGGTTTTTCTGAAAATTTTATGCCCGAAAATTTATGGAACCTTACTTATCCCATTTCAGTTCACAGGCACAGGGCACAAGCCGGAAGCCTGTGATACCGATTCTCCATTGATCTGATACAATCTGCACAGGTATAAGATTTGACAACTTTTGGAAAGTTGTCAAATCTGCAATCTGCTGAATATCTTTATATCGGATGAGGATTGTGCAGGTCAAGTGAAAAAGCTTAATTGCCTGACAAAATCTTTGACAAAACAGCATTCCGGCAAGACATGCAGAGGGATGCTGTATTTTTTTGCATCCGAAAAAAATCTGCAATTAATTCTTGTAAGAAATCATTTTTTTTATTACAGTGCAGAACTTATTCTTAGGGAAATTGAATTTCTGGATGAAATCCCCAAAACCCGTTCCGGAAAACTGCTGCGCCGTGTACTGCGAACGCGGGAAATGGGGCTTCCCATCGGCGAGCCCCTGAAAATAAAGGATTACTGATGCCAATTTTTCTTCAAAAAGGAAAAGGCCATGAATCCGGCCCGGTATTTTTACCCACACTGCTGAAAGGAAAAAGCCATGAAGATTGATCAGGGAGACATTCTGTACGGAACTTCAATGATTTTTATCAAGGAATACATGCACCTTGCGGAAAGACAAATCCATAAGGCAGGGGAGTATGTATGTAATGCAGGCGATCCGGCCCGGTATTTTTACACTTTGCTGGAAGGCAGCGTGCGCCTGAACATTTATGAAAGTGTGAAGCAGGTTTATGTGGTCAAAAAACCCGGAGAGGCATTTGGCTGGTCAAGCATTGTGGGCCGGGAATCGTATTCCGCGTCTGTGGAATGTATGGAAGACACCACGCTGCTGCGGATTGACCGGGAAAAACTTGCAGTTCTGCTGGAAAAATACCCGGAATGCGGACATATTTTTTACAGGAAACTGGCCGAAATTCTGGGAAACCGTCTGCTGGAATGCTATAATCTCATTTCACAGATTTCCGGATAAGGTAATAAATAAGCAGTTCAATGTTTTCAGATCTTTTCCGGAGTGCAAAAATACAATTTTGCACTCCGGAAATTTCCCTATCTGTTACAGCAGATATTGCCCTGATCCGGAGGAGTGCAAAAATTGAGCAAAGCGGTTTTTTGCATCAGATAAGTAAGGTTCCATAAATTTTCGGGCATAAAATTTTCAGAAAAACCGGATTTTTCCGAAAAATCCGGTTTTTTGAATACACGAAAATTTTTGTTTGCCTACTTATTGCCTGATCCGGAGGAGTGCAAAAATTAAGCAAAGCGGTTTTTTGCATCAGATACTGTCTGATCCGGAGGAGTGCAAAAATTGAGCAGAGCGGTTTTTTGCACAGGCCGGAGTGCAGAAATTAAGCAGAGCGGTTTTTTGCATCAGATATTACCCTGATCCGGAGGAATGCAAAAATTAAGCGGAGCGGTTTTTTGCACAGGCCGGAGTGCAGAAATTAAGCAGAGCGGTTTTTTGCATCAGATATTGCCCTGATCCGGAGGAATGCAAAAATTAAGCGGAGCGGTTTTTTGCATCAGATACTGTCTGATCCGGAGGAGTGCAAAAATTAAGCAAAGCGGTTTTTTGCATCTGCTGTTCCTCCCACCATTGCCATCTGTTGCACAGGAGACACTATGATCATTGCAGGACTGACCGGAGGAATCGCGAGCGGAAAATCCACTGTATCCACTTTTTTTCAGAACGCGGGCGCAGTTGTCATTGATGCGGATAAAGCTGCGCGTGACGTGGTGAAAAAAAGGCTTCCGGCCTGGGAGAAAATACGGAATCATTTCGGACCTGATGTACTGCTGCCTGATGGAGAAATCAACAGGGAATGGCTGGGCAATGTTATTTTTCATCAGCCAAAGGAAAAGGAAATTCTCAATGCAATTGTCCATCCCCATGTTTTCAGGGAAATGGAAAAACAGATTCGTGAGGCGGAAAAAACACATCCGGACGGGCTTGTGATTCAGGATATTCCGCTGCTGTTTGAATCCAAAATGGAAAAAAAAATTTCTCCGGTGATTGTGGTGTATGTGCCGGAAAGTTTGCAGCTTGAACGTCTGATGAAACGCAACGGACTGTCTGAAAACAGTGCAATGGCACGAATTCACTCGCAGATGTCCATAGAGGAAAAGAAAAAACTCGCGAATTTTGTCATTGACAACAGCGGAAGTCTGGGGGAGACACTGGAAAAAACCATGAATCTGTACAGAATTCTCAAAAAAAACAGCTATGGATAATACTGATTCGTCATTGACTTGATACAATTGATCTGATCCGGAGGAGTGCAAAAATTAAGCAGAACGGTTTTCTGTACACACGGAACTTCGGAAAAACTGACAATATTACATCAAATCAATGGCGAATCGGTATTATACCAATTCGCCATTGGTTTTATACAATACTGTCAGCTTTTTCTGCTTAATTACAGGATATTGCCTTTTCAGAAACATGTTTTCAATGGCGATTTGGTATAAATCCTGACGGAAGCGGCCACTTCTGTTCTGATACCGGATTGGATATTTGCAGTTATGGCAAAAATTCCGGTAATACCGCAGCCATTTTCTGTAATAAGGCTTATAATGAACAGGGCCGGATTTCTTCAAAACCGGGTAGTGTTCTGTCAAGGTTACGCTGACGGGTAAAAATGCCTTTGGTTTGGACAGTCACAGGAAAAACAACCCCTCATTTAAATCTTGACAGAGTAGTGTTCGGTCAAGATTAAGATGACGGGTACGAAACCCTAAGGGGCTTGAAGACCCTTAGGGTTTTAAGACAGCAGCCAAACCGTCATTCAAACCTTGACGGAACAGTAGTACATGACCAATTTAGATTTTATGGTATCAATTCCCCTCTTGAGAGGGGCAGGGGTGTGTTTTGGGTGTGGGCAATTCCGGACACACCCCTTTATCCCCTCTCAAGAGGGGAATGAAAACCTGACAGCCCTGCTCTCAAGAGGGGATTATATAAAATTCAACGTGGTCATGTAGTAGACGGGAACGGCGGGTTACGCTACCGCTTCACCCGCCCTACTGTTAGGAGATGAACGCCATGTCCAAAAAGAAAATTCAGAAACAGAAAACACGGCCCGGCAAACCGGCTGAACCGCCACCGGTCACAGCGGAAACCGAACCGGCCGCGCCGGCAGATGAACCTCAGGAGCAACATTTTCCCATTGTGGGCATCGGCGCATCAGCCGGGGGACTGGCAGCGTTTGAGGCATTCTTCTCTGCCATGCCTGCGGACAGAGATCCGGGCATGGCCTTTGTGCTGGTGCAGCATCTGGCCCCGGATCACAAAAGCATTCTTACCGACCTTATCCGGCGGTACACCCGCATGAAGGTTTTCGAGGTTGAGGACGGTATGGAGGTTCTGCCCAACTGCGCGTATATCATCCCTCCCAACAGGGATATGGCTTTTCTCAACGGCAGACTCCAGTTGCTGGAACCCTCGGCTCCGCGCGGTCAGCGTCTGACCATAGATTTCTTTTTCCGATCCCTGGCTTATGATCAGCGTGAGCGGGCCATCTGCATTGTGCTTTCCGGAACCGGCAGTGACGGTACTCTGGGCGTGCGGGCTGTCAAGGGAGAAGGCGGCATGGTTATGGCCCAGAACCCCGAATCCGCGGAGTATGACGGTATGCCGCGAAGTGCCATTGCCACCGGTCTGGTGGATTACGAACTTCCGCCTGCTGAAATGCCTGCCCGTCTTATGGCTTATGCGGCCCATGCCTTTGGCAGATTTCTCCTGCCCGCGACAGAGCCCATAGCAGAGAATGCACTGAAAAAAATTTTCATTCTGCTGTACGGACAGACCGGTCATGATTTTTCCCACTACTACACGACCAATTTAGTTTTTATAGAATCGTCTGAATTTATTCCGTGCAT
>CAZHPS010000347.1:0-7472 GCA_964534335.1 uncultured Desulfobacterales bacterium | reverse complement strand
AACACACCCCCTGCCCCCTCTCAAGAGGGGAATGAGAACTTAACAGCCCTGCCTCCTGAGAGGGGACAAAGGGGTGTGTTCCGGCAATGTGGAAAAGACACACCCCTGCCCCTCTCAAGAGGGGATTTTTTAAAGAACTTAACAGCCCTGCGGCATTGACCCTGCATCAGAAATACCCGCATTTCTGTTTCAGCCATTGCCTGGCGGCTACACGCCAGGGATACAGTGCCGAAGAAATTGCGGATCAGTACGGGCATCTCAATTTGGCGCAGATATATTCCGCACTGGCCTGGTATCATGCAAACAGAGCGGAAACTGATGCGGATATTTTCAGGGAAGAAGCAGAATATGAACGGCTGGCAGCAGAGCATTCCCGGCTGGCTCTGTGTGCATGATGAACCTGAAAACCACAGATTATTTTGTCAATTGCGTAATGCTGCGCCGGCCTTATCTGAAAATGGAGTGGATTGCATCTGTGCTGGCAAAGCCACTTCGTATGGAAATTCAGACAAACGGCCGTATCCGGTATTGGGGTTTTGTTGAAGAGTTGGGAAGATATCTGCGGATTGTGACAGAACCGGACGGGGTGACCGTGCATAATGCCTTTCCTGACCGCCGGTTCCGGATGACAGGGTGAACACTATGATATTTCAGTATTTTCCAGATACAGATATGCTGTACATAGAACTGAGCAGAGGCGTGGGGGCTGATGCAGAGGAAGTGGCGGACGGAATCGTTCTTGATTTTGATGAAAACAGGCGGATTATCGGAATTGAGATTGAAAATGCTTGTACACGTGCTGATTTGTCAAAACTGGAAATTTCCGCTCTGCCTGTTGCAAATTTCATTTTGAATTCAAATTCTGCCGGAGCACCAGGCAGTCTTTGCACAGACTGAAGGAAAAATTGTGAAAGAATCAGGGGAGGAACTGCGGTGAAATTTTTCTGGGGCCTGACAGTCTTGAGATTATTCAGATGTATGCGAATCAAAAGAAAAAGAATCCGCTCCGGGCAGTGGCAAAACAGGAAAAGAAACGCATAACTCATCATTCCGGGGGAAAGCTTATTGTTCACCACTGAATCTGCTGTCAGGCTGTTGCTGAACCCCCTGTAAAAAGAGGAAAATATGTACTATACAATCAGAGGCGTGTGCAGACAGGGACGGATAATCCCGGCTGAACCGGTAAAATATGACAGTTCAGAAGAAATAGATGTGATTATCACTTTTCTTCATACAGAAAACAATACCGGCAAATCCGAAATCCTGACATCAGAGGATGAAATTCTTTACACAATGGGCGAAAGAGCGGCAAACGGCAGATTTTCCGATGCTTCGGTATGCCATGACCGGTATTTGTACGGTGACAGGCCGGGAGAATGAGAAAAATTTTTGTGGATACAGGAGCATGGGCGGCTCTGAACAATAAAAGGGACAGACTGCACAGTGATGCTGCTGCGGAAAACAAAAAGCTTTTGGATGAAAGATGTTTTTATATAACAAGTGATTATGTGCTGGATGAGACCTATACGCTTCTGCTTTATGATACAGGGCATAAAAGAGCGGTTGAATTTGGCAAAGAGATCAGATTTCTGCATAAAAAGAAAAAAATTGGGATTGTCAATGTCACAGAGATTCTGCTGGAAAACGCATGGAATCTTTTTGTGAAATATTCAGACAAAGAGTTTTCTTTCACGGACTGCACCAGTTTTGCCATTATGGATCAGATGAATATAAAAGAGGTTTTCTCATTTGACAGGCATTTTGAGCAATACGGTTTTGTGAGATTTCCGCTGCATCAGTGAAATTGTTTTTCAGTTTTCAGTACACAGACTGAGGCAAACACACCCTGACAAAATAAATCTTGATTTACGGATCATAATCAGGTAAAGTACGCTGCATGAAAATATTCCGCCACATAACTGTCATTTTTCTGACAGGTGCTCTGCTTGTGTCCGCTTTCCCGGTTCTTCCGCCGGAAGATATGGACAGGGACAGCCGCATAGGGCTGAAAGATGCCATTCTTTCGGTTGCCGGGTTTGTGCGGTCTTCGGTTGAGCCTGGTAAACTGTCTGAAAAAGCAGGAAATACTTTCTCCACCCTGGAAATCAGCGCAGGGCTGAAGACCGTGATTGCGTCTGATGACAGGGTATCTTTTCCCCCCTCCCCGGTTTTTCTTGTCTCCTTTTTCGTTTTTTTCTTGCCTTTATGCTTTTTTTCATATATTGAAGAAAGAAAATGCCTTTTTGTTTCCCATACCATATATATGTATGTTCCGCCGTCATGAACTGTCTGAACCGGGATTCACGGGATTAAGGGACTGACCGGGATTTGTCCTGCAGGGATTGGTTAGAACTACAGGGATTTTTTATAAGCAGGGATAATTCTGAAAAATCCTCGCAGTAACTACAGGGATTTCAGATAAGAAAGGATTGGTAAAAAATCCTTTCTTAAAAAAATCCTTGTAGTTATCCCCCTGTAGTTATCCAACCCCCTCAGCGCGGGAACCGGGGAGGAAAATGCCTCCCTCATAATACAGTGTTTTCCCCATTGACTGAGGCGCATTATTTTGTCAGAGTGGATTTTCACAAAGATGTGCTTGGAAAAAAATCTGTCTGAACCGGGATAGAGATCAGTAGGGTGGGTGCAGCGGCAGCGTAACCCACCGCCCAGTCTGTCTGAACCGGGATTCACGGGATTAAGGGATTGACCGGGATTTGTCCCCAGTCCCGTAAGGGACAAAAGACAATAGGATCGGAATTGTCTTAAAGAGAAAAGTCCCGTAAGGGACGGCAGAAAAAATTCCGGAACAAAATTCTTTCATCCCTTTGGGACTGTGAAAAATTTTTTGCCGGATTCCCGGCAATAAATTGCCGGGCTATCATCTGACACCCCTGCGGGGTTAATGAATATGCCGGAATTTAATGGTATGATCGTGGGAACCGGGTGAATGGCCGGTTCCGGATTATTGGTTTTGAAAAATCCGGGTAAATCCTTTAATCCTGAGAATCCCGGTTCAGACAATTAAGAATTCCGGTTCAGAATTCAGTTTCGTGGTAAGGTGGGTTCCGCTTCGCTTCACCCACCCTACAAATTTGCAGTTTTTTGCAGGGATTGATAAGAAATTTTTTCTTACAATCCTTTCTTAAAAAAATCCTTGTAGTTATTATATCAGGAGGTTCATTATGAAAACTTTAAGAAAGATAATGCTTGTATGTATGTGCCTGCTGCTCCCCGCTTCCGGGGCTTTTGCTGCGGCACTTTCTTTGGAGGTTCCTGCCTCTGCTTACATTGGATCGACCTTTACGGTCAATGTGAAGGTGGACAACACTGCCCAGCTTGCAGGTGCGGCTTTTACTGTGGGTTATGATACCAGTGTTCTGGAACTCATAAGCACAGATGACAAAATTACCAGTTCTTTTTTTGATACTTTTGCCAATCAGTTTGCCGGAAAGCCCTGCTCTCCGAACTGCCCGACTGATGCAGACGGTGTGGATCAGCCTTTGGTTTCCAATACTGTGACTGATCCGGCAAAACTTCCGGGAACAGGAACACGGCTTGCCGCCGCAAGGGTGGAGCCGGAAGCAGCACCTACTTCCAATACCACCATTGTTTCTCTGAAACTCAAATTCATAAAGGGAGCGGCAGTGGCAGGAACTTCTTATCCCATTTCCATCAAACCCACTTATCTGGACAATGCTGCCGCAGGTTATACCACAGGTCAGTATATTCCCCTGCTGGTGGGATATGCTGCGGGTGCACAGGTGGAGTTTCCTACTCTGCTGGAGAGGGCAGATGGCACGGCTGAGAATACTGTTCCTGTTTTGGCGGAGGAGCCTACTTGGAATCTTGATATAGACGGAAACAACAAAGCAGAAGCATATAAAGATGGAATTTTGGTTATGCGATATTTGTTGGATTATCCGAACACTAAAGGAGATGCATGGATTAACGGGGCATATGATGCCAGTGGCTCAAGAAACACATCGGCGGCAATTAAAGATTATATTGCTAATAATATAGCCTTTCTTGATATAGACGGAAACAACAAAGTAGAAGCATATAAAGATGGAATTTTGGTTATGCGATATTTGTTGGATTATCCGAACACTAAAGGAGATGCATGGATTAACGGGGCATATGATGCCAGTGGCTCAAGAAACACATCGGCGGCAATTAAAGATTATATACTGTCTATTATGCCTTAATTTTTTTAATGAGTTAAGATGGCGTTTTTTTGTTTTTGGGGGTATGGTAAAATCATATCCCCAAAAATTATTATTATTTATTAATCTTTTAATGGAGGTTTTAATGATGCGAATGAGGATGAGAACTTTTTATGAAGCTTTGTTCTCGGTAATTATGATTTTGCTGGGAATAGGTTTCAGTTCTGCTTTTTCGGCTGAAACACAGTATGTTGAACTTATTTCCAATGTAAAACCTAGTGCTGTTGGGCAGAGTTTTACAATTTCTGTTAACTACGATGCCTATGATCCTGCTACTCCTGACACTCATTTAGTATCAGGTGGAATTGGCATAAGAGTATTTTTTGATGATACTAAGATAACATACGCGAGTTATGCAGATTTTGTTGCAGCTCCAATGAGAGAATTGCCGGCATTGGTTGCTGATAGTAGCGATTTGGATGGAAATTCAAGTACAAATAGTTATCTTCAGTTTTCATGGACTGATTTTGACGGACAATGGCCATCTGGTACTTTACCTCAGAGTCTTGGCAAGTTGAATTTTACCCTTGCATCAACAGAACCTACTGCTATAAATTGTGTTATTTACCAGACAGCACTCGCTGCTTCTGTTCCCAAAGGAATAGACTGGATTCCCCCTGCCATCACAGTTACCGGTTCCAATCCGACCAGCATCAAAGTTGGCGCAACTTACACGGATGAGGGGGCAACAGCAACGGATAATGTTGACGGAACCGTGACAGTCAGCAATGATGCTTCCACTGCGGTAAATACTGCTACTCCGGGAGAGTATACTGTCACCTATACAGCGACCGATGCAGCGGGTAATCAGGCAACTGCTACCCGTACCGTGAATGTTGTAACTTCCGATGTAAGCGCAGCAGATTCAACCTTCACAAAAGACCCGGCTGCCGGCTCTATTGCTGCCGATGGCACAGCATTTTACACCTTCACAGTTACAGCCAAAAAAGATGCCACAACTCCTGTGGCAGGTGTGGATGTTGTGCTGAGCATTGAAAATGCTCCCGCAGGGCTTACTTTTGATCCCGCAACACCAGTCAGCACAGATGCCAATGGTTTAGCGACTGTAAAACTGACCTCAACCAAAGCAGGCACATTTCCCGTCAATGCAACCGCAGATGGCGTTTCGCTTACACCTGTCACAGTGACATTTGATCCGGGTCTGGCTGACCATATTGTTTTGACCAGCTCTGGCCCATCTGTGAACACAAATGGATTAAATTCGGTAACAGTTACCGCAACAGTGGTGGATATAAACAATAACCCCATCAGCGTAACCCATCCGAACCAAATCACCTTCAATACAGACAATGCTGCTGTGAATCTTGCAGGTTTTGATGATGGTGCAGGAAATCTGGTTTCTACCATTGCAAAAACGCCGACAGGGAATGCAGCTACTGCCGTACTCAAAGGTAACAGTGTCAATGCCGATGTCAGTCCGCCTGCGGTCGTTATTACAGCGACTGATGGCACAATCACTCAAAATACCAGCATTTCAGTCAATGTCATAGCCAAGCAACTGACAGTCATAACCGTTTCCGGAAATGCCACTCCCGATTTGTGTGCAAAAGATCTGCCATATACTGCTTTGGGAACGTTTGATGACACTTCCAGCGAAGATGTCACCAATACTGTAACATGGTCTGTCACAAATGGAACAGGATCAGGTACAATTACCGCCGCTGGCCTGTTTACACCTCAGACTGTCGGTACTGTGACAATCAAAGCAGAAGACCCGGCAAATGCAGCAGTTTTTGACACACATGATGTGACAATTGGTGCTGCTCCGGCGATGTCTGTGAATACTGCCACTCTTCCTGCGCCGTTCATAGTTGGAGGTAACTGGGATTTTGGAGCAGCGGTTTCCGGAGGATGTCCGGCAGCAGCGGCACCCTTGTATAATTATGCCATTACTCTTCCCGTAGGTGGCACAGCCATAACAACCGAAGGTGTATTTACACCCAGCACATCCGGTGAATATACCCTCACTGCCACAGACAGCATTGGCACCGCAGTTACTCATACTGTCACTGTAAACTGTGACGTGGATATTACTGATTTTACCGCTACATCAGCCACAAGTACCACTCCATCAAATGCAATCACCATTATCAACGGTGACACCGTAAATTTTGCAGCAACAGTAACAGGAACAGTTAAAGCAACAGACGGATGGTTATGGACTTTTGGAGATACTTTCACTGATACAACAGCAAACACTGCAAACCACAGATACCTGTATGATGAGGCAACAACCACACTGCCTGTGACAGTGAATGCAACCCTGACAGTCACCAGCGCACATACAAGCGGTTGTACAGCTACTTCCATCACTATCCCTGTAACGATCCAGCCCTGTGATGCTGTTGCTGATTTCACTGCTTCCACCAGAGTCACAACTGTAAATGATGCAACCGGCGTAGCCTTCACAAATGCAGTTACCACACCGCCTACGGGTGTAAACTACGCATGGGCTTTTGGAAATGACAGCGATCCTGTCAGTAGTACAGATCCAAGTCCGGCATCCGTTAAATACACAACACCGGGTGTAAAAACAGTTGTCCTGACTGCAACCGGTGCCACAGGCTGCTTCAACACCAAAACCATGCTGATTTATGTAAATGACCTCGTTGCCACTTGTCCTTTGTTGCCGGGTTTCAACACTGTTCCTGCTACCGGCATAATAGTGGGAGAGGAAGTTACATTTACAGACAGCACAACCGGAACCCCCACAGCCGCGCCAACAACTGTTTCCTGGGATACAAACGATGACGGAAACTTTGAGCTGGCCGGCACAGGCACACCGGCAGTGGGTACAAAAACATTCACAGAGGCAGTTGAAAATCTGACGGTTATTCAGAAAGTGGTGGATGGTACCTGCAACTATTATGCAGCAGGAGAACCCATCACTGTAACCTGTGATGCAGCAAATGCTGCCATCACCACTGAGCCTTCACCTGCCACAGTGGTTTCGGGCGGAACTGTGAAATTTACAGGATTAGGCTCTCCTGAAACTGTAAAGAAATACAGTTGGTGGCTGGGCACTGATACCACAGTCGCACCCTTCTGTGACGGACTGACGGATGCCACTGGATGTCAAACCATCACCCCCCCGCCTTTCACAACCAACGCCACAATAACCATGCGTGCTTATGGCACAAATAACTGCGCTGCAGTACCGGATGCCACAGTTGCAGTCACAGTTGCCTGCGATGTCACCACAGCGAGTGTCACACCTGCGACAGTTGC
>CAZHPS010000346.1:0-7522 GCA_964534335.1 uncultured Desulfobacterales bacterium | reverse complement strand
GACATTAGTGTTTTCGGCAGATAAACCGTCATTCAAACCTTGACAGAACAATAGTTCAATGTCACATTTTCTTTTGTCAGCATTTTCTGAAAATCCCATTTGTGCATTCCGGCAAGCTCTCTTGCTTTTCCAAATCCCAGTATTCCTTTCTGATACAGCCGGATTGCCAGTTCAGTCCGAAGCCGTTCCTGAAGTTCGGAATTGGGTATTTTCAATGAAAAAACTATTTTTTCAGGTATTTCTATACATACAGTTTTCATGCTGTGTTTTCTCCTTTATTCCAATTCATATTCTGTCAACTCCATTGTTTTCAGGATAAGCGCATTTACTTTGTGAACATCGTATTTTTCAACCGCAGTCTGTCGGCTGGCTTTTCCCATCTGCTGAATGAGTTCAGGAGGTATGATAAACTGCTCCATTGCATTCACAATGGCTGGAAATGAGTTTAATCAATTGTAACAATATCTATTTCTTTAAATTTTTTGAAATCATTCAAGTTCACTGTAAATAATTTGCTGATTGAATTTGTCAGCATGGTCGCAACAATATTCGCATCATGAATCCTTTTTCCTTTTATATTAAAATTTTTAATCAGATCAGTCAGTCTGTCAGTAACCTGTTCTGTTTCATCCGCTATCTGAAAAATACGTTTCCACGCCTCAATATCTGATACAAGTTCCTCAGAGGAAAGAGGTTTTTCCATAATTCCGGGTCGGGTCATGACAACAGCATACTCTCTTAATATCTGTCTTGAAATCCAGAATTGATGTCCATGTCTGATTTCACTGAATTTTTTTGATACGTTTGCATGAAAAGGCGAATCTTCATTGACAAGATAGACAAGAATATTGGTATCAAGAAAAATTTTATCTTGCATCTGTATAAAATTCCTCTCTTCGGAGTGTTCCTGAAATTTTTCCCAATTTACGGCGGGGCAGTTGTGTCAGTATTTCATCATGCTGTATATCCTGCCTTTGTTCTCCTATGATAATGATTTCAACCTCTCCCAAAGGAATATCCGGCACATAAAGAATAATTCTTCTGTCGCTGCCAATCGTTGTTTTTATTTTTTTTGCAAACATATTCTCTCCTTGTATTCACAGTTTATGTCTTCCGGTTTTGTCAAAGGATTGTGTCGGAAAACTGCGGAAGACAGTGGCAAAAATCATAAGAAATATAAACCCATACAGTATGCTGTGTCAACTGCATTGCTTTCAGGATAATCGCATTCACTTAGTGAACATCGTATGAATCACTTTAATCAGTCAGCCACGAATTGCACGAATGGACACGAATGAAAAAATCTGAGTCCTTTCTTTATTCGTGTCCATTCGTGCAATTCGTGGCTTATATCAAGTCCATTGTTTTCAGGATAACCTCATTTATTTTGTGAACATCGTATTTTTCAGCCGCAGTCTGTCGGCTGGCTTTTCTCATTTTTCGGATAAATTCAGGTTGTCTGATGAACTGTTTCATTGCATTCACAAGAACGGGATTATTTTATCTGCCCATCTCTTTTTTAATCTGTTCAATCAGACTGCTGCTTATCCAAAATCTTTTGTTTCTTAATTTATATATCTCTTCAACAGGTTCTTTTATCAGTCCTTTCTGCCATGCCAGTTTGATAATTCCCACTGTGCCGATAACTTTTAGGTTGATTGTGCCGGCAAACAGACGGGGTTCTCTGTTATCCAGCAAAAGAAGATCAGCGTTTATCTCCTGTCCCAAAGCAATAACCTCTGATTCACCTTCATCCAGTATGGCTCTGAGAACCTGTGCCACCTGTGCATTTTTTACAGAAGAAACTTTGATCCATTTATGACAGGCATCGGCTACAGCAAGTGAACCCTGTTTTCCGGAACCGTTTATTACAACTTCTCTGCAAACAGCTTAGGGAATAATGATTTCAGACCACAATTCTCTTAAAATATTAAGTAAATTTATAGTGCAAAGGCCGATTAACGGAGAAGCATTGGAAATGATTTTACGCATCAGCCAATCTCCTGAATAATCTTTAAATCATTTTCATATTCTGCTGTATCATAATGCAGTGAAACCTTTCTTTCTCTGAGAAGTTCAAGAAAATCCCATACAGGCATTTCTGCCAGTTGTCCTGCCTGACCAAAGCTCAGAATATTTCTTTGAAAAAAATAAACAGCCATTTCTTTTTTTAAATGAATCCCTGTCTCACTCTCTTTATAACCAGGAGCTTTTACTGTTGTATCAGGAATGGATATGCTGCAACTGATCATTATGTCCTCCTTAGAATTTGGTGGGTATATCAGACATTATCGGAAATAAAAAAGTAGCACAAGATTACAGATTGTGCCGGGTTTCATGAACAGTCTGGAATATTGTTCTGCCTTATTTCCATCATTTGTTTTTATAAGAAATTATCCGTTTTCCCAATACTGCATTCAGAACGCCCATAAAAAAGTCCGTATTTGCCAGCAGAAAGCTGAATATCTTTGAATCTGCAGGAATATGAATTTTTTCAGTTATAAAACGGATAATCACATAAAATAATTCCGGTTCAGACAACATGGTTTTTATGTTTTGAATTTATCAAGCAATTCAGACAGAACCGCTTTGTCATAATAGAAATTCTGAACGGTTTTGCTGCCCAGAAAAGGCCTGTCCAGATTTTTTGTGGAACCGGCCACTTTTGCAGGATTGCCGACTGTGATGGAATAATCGGGAATATCTTTGCTGACAAGAACGCCGTCTCCGATAACACATCCTTTTCCTTATGTAATACCAATTCTCCATTGATTTGATGCAATACCGTCTGTTTTTCCGCTGTTGGGCGTGTGCAAAAAACCGCTCCGCTTAATTTCTGCACTCCTCCGGATTTGTATTCCGGATTGTATAAAACCAATGGTGATCCCCGGTATAACTGAACAATTGAACCGGCACCGATAAAGGAATACGCACCTGTTTTTACGGAACTCCGTGCATAATCGATTTTCTACAACCCCATCATAAAATCAAGGTCTCTGCGCTCGTCATCAGAGAGTTTTCCGTAGAAATCTGTAAAATCCGGACTGCCTTTCCGGATTTTGGTTTCCAGTATTTCTGAAACTTTGTGAAAATCATCAGGAGAAAATCCGCCAAATTTTTTTTCAAATATGGCGCTGATTTCCTGAGCAGTTTTTTCATGTCTGTTTTCATTCATGTCTGTCACCTTTTAATTACGCAACCGAAAATTTTCGTGTATTAAAAAAACCGGTTTTTTATGAAAAATCCGGTTTTTTGTAAAATTTATCTGTCTGAAAATATATGGAAACGTACTTAACCGTGTTAATTTCAAAACTGTCTGCGGCATTTTCGTATAACTGAAACAATACGTTCCATATCCTCATTCGTCATGGCAGTGCCTGATGGCAGGCAAAGTCCCCGTTCAAACAAATCTTCCGATACGTTTCCCCCTGTGTATCCTGATTTGTAAGTTGTTGTAAACACCGGCTGCATGTGCATGGGCTTCCATACAGGTCTGGATTCAATGTTTTCAGCATCCAATGCCAGTCTTATAATTTCCCGATCCGCACCGAATATTTCCGGATCTATCAGAATGACCGTAAGCCAGCGGTTTGCTTTTCCGTAAGTGGCTTCGGGCATGAACTCAATTCCGGGAATATCTTTTAACGCGTTTATATAATACTCAAATATCCTGCGTTTTGCCTTTACTCTTTCATCCAATACCCGGAGCTGTCCCCTGCCGATGGCGGCCAGGATATTGCTCATTCGGTAATTGTATCCGATTTGCGTGTGTTCGTAATGGGGAGCCGGGTTCCGTGCCTGCTGGGACAGAAACCTTGCCTGATCAATGAGTTCCTTGTCATCTGATGCCAGCATACCGCCGCCGGATGTGGTGATGATCTTGTTTCCGTTGAATGAAAAAACAGCGGCTTTTGCACCGAATCCCGCATGTTTTCCTTTGTACGTGGCTCCGCAGGCTTCGGCAGCATCCACAATCACAGGAATGTCATAAGGAGCGCAGATTTCCTTAATCCGGTCATAATCCGCACACTGGCCGTAAAGGTCTGTGGGAATCACAGCTTTGGGCAGTTTTCCCTTTTTATGGCATCTCTCCAGTTCTTCAGCCAGCAGATCCGGATTCATATTCCATGAGATGCGATCCGCGTCAATAAATACCGGTACTGCGCCAAGAAATGTTGCAGGCGAGACACTTCCGATAAAAGTGAGTGTGGATGCAATTACTTCATCTCCGGCTTTTATTCCCAGTATCCGAAGGACAAGGTGCATGGCAGCAGTGCCGGACGCGAGAGCAACCGCATGGGGAATTCCTGTGAGTGCAGAAAATTCCTTTTCAAAGGCATCCACCTGGGGGCCTAAGGGCGCAATATAATTGCTGTCAAAGGCTTCATGCACAAACCGGAGTTCTTCTCCGCCCATATGCGGCGGGGAGAGGAAGATTCGTTTATGGTTCATTTCAATATTTCCTCAAATTCATCTGTCTGCATTTCCAAATCATAGCGGATAATTTTTACCAAAAGACCTTTGGGAACATCCCTTGAACCATGATCAGGAATTGTGGTTTTGCGGCCATCCGGATGTTCAAAGCGGATATGGGAACCTTTTTGCCTGATTCGCTTAAATCCAAGTTTTTCAATGATTTTTATAAGATGCTTAAAAGTGATATTGGAAAAATGGGTCATGGGATTGCCACTTCAACCTCTCTCCATCCCAAAAATGTTCCGGAAGTTATATGATTTTCATTTTCTTCCAGACAGGATCCGATGGCTTCCCGAATGTTTGTCATGGCTTCTTCAATGGTATATCCGTAACTGCGACATCCTTTTAATGCAGGACATTCAACAATAAATACACCGTCTTCATCCTGTTCAACAATTATGGGGAAATTCTTTTTCATCTGTCTGTCCTTATTTTTTGAATTTTGCCGGAACTCCCGCTGCTGTCACATTGCCGGGAATATCCCGGTTCACAAAGCTGTGCGCGCCGACAACAGCATTTTCACCCACAGTCACACCCGGCATGATGACAGTGTGGCTGCCGATTCTGCAGTTCTTTTTCAATATGACAGGCCCCTGTTTATTGTCAATGGTGGAAACAGAGTAAACAGAGCAGTGGGAACCGATCTGGACAAAATCTTCTATGATAACTCCGTATTTTGCATTGATATAGGTGAATGCGCCGATGTCGGTTTTGTATCCCAAAGCAAGATTGTTTTTATGCTGGACAACCCAGTTGTATTTTGTGGGTTTTCCCTCTTCTATTTCCGGAAATTTCCAGTTGTCAAAACGCGTGTTTTGTGCTATTTCCTTTTCAGCGGCTTTGCCGGTACCCCCCCCCCAAGCCCCCCAAGTCTCTCCGGGGGGAACAGATTTTGTGACACAGGCTCCGGCTCCGATAACCGCATCATCTTCAATAACAAGGGGATTTTCATCTGTTCCATTGATGATGACCGCTCCGGTTCCCACATAAACACGCTTTCCGAAATGCACCCATCCGGAAACATGAACACCGGGAGCGAGTGTTGTGTAATCGCCCATCACCACATCATGACCGATGGTGCAGTCCAGATTGATCTGCACATGATTTCCGAGCCTGATGTTGGTTGTCAGAATATTGCCTGCACAGATAACCGTTCCTTTGCCGATTTCAATCCATTCAGACATCTGCGTATCCGGATGAATGAGGGTTTCAAAACCGAATCCCTCTGCTGCGGCTTTGTGCATCAGCATTTCCCGTATTTTGGGACTGCCGATTCCTCCGGCAGCAGCGGCTTCCGGATACTGTTTTTTTGCATCTGCAAGACTGAGAACCGGAATATTGTTCAGAACAGTTCCGTGTTTTTCTTCATTATCATCAATAAAACATACGACATGATAATTCATGCCCCTTTTGGCGCAGGATTGAATCAGCCAGGCCAGTTCCCTGCCAAATCCGCTTGCGCCGTATATGGCGATCAATTTTTTATTATGATTCATATATCTGTTCCCTTCTTAATTCAGGGGTAATCCGTTCCCGCAGGAAGCGACAGTGCCGTCAGGCTGGAGACCCGTACTGAAATGAAAGTTTGGGTCACTTACATGATCCATAAGACACTGCCAAATTTTCAGTTCGGCACTCCGGGAACTGCTTATTTTAATGGTATTGGCGGAAAATACGGGAACAGAAGCAGGTTTCAGTGTTCCGTGGCTGTTCTGCCCTGTCCCCCCAGTTCCCTCAGTTTTTGCTCAAGCTCCGCCAGTTTCTGCTCCACCATTTCCTTTGAAAGAACACCGCTGACCAGCAGTTCTTTGTATGTTTCAATTTTCCCCCGGATTTCGCCCCGGATTTCGCCCCGGATTTCACCCCGGATTTCGCCTTCCTTCCGCAGTTTTTCGGCAACGGTCATAATGTCCTCCTTTCTGACCTCATCCATAACCTGAATGAGTTTTGTCTCCGTGTCCTCCGGATCAATATCGTCACGCACCTCATACACATATCTGAGCACAGTTTCAAGATATTCCATGCCGGTCTGTTTTTGTGAAAGTTCCGCAAAAAGGGGAAGCATCCGGTCAAAATGCTCCCCGAAATCCGGCAGAAATATACGGCGCATGACATGCACAAAGAGCCGGACGGTGATGATTCCTTTTATGTCAGCATCAGTGAATGCTGACAAATCTTTGAGGATATATTTGAATTTGGGAACATATTCCGCAAAAAGATCCGAACCTTCAATCATATCCTGAAACTGTGTGCCGGTGGTCCATTTCTCCCGTCCGTGGTAAAACAGAATGGGAATCACGGCCGGCAGTTTGCACTCACCGGGATTCTGCTTCACCCGCAAATCCCATACTCCGCCCATGTAATGATGAAAGCGCAGGGGCATCAGGCAGTCATGCCGGGACTGATGCTCAAACAGCAGGCAAATGAAAACAGCCATGCCCCGTACCCGGATTTCATACACAATGTCAGAGAAACATTCTTTCAGTTCCGGAGTCACAAAGGTTTCCTTCACAATCCTGAGCGTGCGCCAGTCCATCTGTGACACAATATCTGCAGGCAGGTACTCCCGGAAAAAGGAGATGGCATTTTCCCGCCGGGTCAAGGTTTCCTTGCAGAATCTGTCGTGGGGGTTGTTCATAATTGTCATCTTTCAAAAACTGTCTGAAAATACAAAAAAAATTATCTTAATTTTCCCGTTTTGACCGTAAAAAAATATTTTTCATAAATTCTTCAGAATACTGATGATCTGAATTTTTAAATCAGGCAGTTCATTTTTCACAACATCCCACACGATTATGCAATCCTTTCCGAAATATTCATGGATAAGTCTGTTTCTGAAGGATTTAATCTGCTTCCATAGCACTTCCGGATACTGTTCTTTCAAATCATCTGAGAGATTGGCAATTGCCTCACCGATAATTTCAAGTTCTCTTATGGCTGCGGAATATGTTTTTCTGTCTTTGACAAATTCATCATACGCCATATCACGGATCTTACTACCGGACAAAAATATTATATCATTTATAATTACAGGAAGTTAAAATTT
>CAZHPS010000345.1:0-7523 GCA_964534335.1 uncultured Desulfobacterales bacterium | reverse complement strand
TCGTGGCTGAAGAACAGATTCACTTGGACTCCGAAATTAAATCAGCCACGAATGAGGCGATTTATGAAAATAAATATACCAATTCAGGTTCACAGGCACAGGGCAAAAGCTGGAAGCTTTTGATACTTTTTCGGTATATTTTTTTCTTGAAATCACCTAATTCGTGTCATTCGTGCAATTCGTGGCTGTACCGTTAAATTTTATTGGTAATGGTATATAACAGGAAAAATACGCAATGCCAAATGAATGCTTTGTCAAAATCACAGGAAAAGACAGAATTCTGCACTCATTCCCGCGCGAAACGTCAATGGCATTAAGTTAAAGAGCGGCATAATTTTTTAACCCGCAGGGGTGTCAGATAATAGCCCGGCAATTTATTGCCGGGACAGGAGCCGGGCTATTAGACCTCTTGCAAAAGTGGAAATTGCTCCCTTGATTTTATTGGATAAAAATTGACTTTGGAAAGAGGTCTATTGTCTTTCTGTCCCTCCGGGACAGACTTTCATATTAACTTAATGGCATTGGCGCAGAGCGCGGGAATGAGAGAATTTTATTCTTCCCCGAACAGTTTGCAGAAATGCTCATAAAAAAAATGCGTGTTGTGAAATCCTCTGCGCCGGTTCCGGTTGTTTCCCCGGAAAATGATGACTTCTGCGCCGATTTCCCTGCAAATCCGGCATCCGCATTTTTTCCAGGGACGATCTTCCAAAGTTTTGCGGATCATGCGATCATGACCGACCCGTCTGCCTTCAATCAGTCCGTCATAGGTCATGACTGCTTCAAACACGGTTTCCAAATCTGCCTCATCCCGGTCAAAGGCCCGCACCAGTTCCAGACATTTTTTCTCCAATGCCTGAATTTCCTCCAAAGAGGCTTTTCCGTCCCTCACGATTTCCTTTGCCTTGCGGCTTTTTTCCGGCTGGGGAATGCGGATGGCCGCATATTTATGTCCCTGTGCAAAATAATTGGAGTTTGCCCCCAGCCAGGCACGGCGCAGAAAAGAGGCACTGTCCATGCTGCTGACCCCCAACTGCTGCATTTCTTTCAGGGCATCAATACGGGCCACACCAAAAAGATGCAGATCCGTACCGGGTTTGAGAATAGGGTTCACGGCTTCCAGCACTTCCAGAATTTCCGGTGTTTTGCTTCGCACCAGCCCGCCCAGAGCAATATAGCTGTAGCCCATTTTCTGATATTCTTTCACAGCATCAGCGTAACTTTCCGGCGACCAGCCCTGTGCCGCGCCAATGGGAGTAAAACTGTATCCCTGTTTTCTGTGCATTTCGATAAATGCCTGTGCATTGTTCACAGTGAGTTCATATCTTCGGAGTTTTTCAGCATCATCAGTGACCTGGGTTTTCCATACACGGGGAGTACTGTCAAACAGTTTCTGCTGAGATTTGGGAGAATCTGTCTCGGCAGCATTGCCGATTTTGCAGCGTTTTTCATATTCTTCCGTGCTGATTTCCCTTTTTTCCCCGTCCGGGCCAATCAGATAATACGCATCTTTTTTTATGACAGCGTTGACAATCAGATGATCAATGCTGACGCCGTAATCAAAATCCAGACTTTGGTAATAGTTCAGAATTTCTCCGGTTTCATAGGGAGGTTCTGTTTCCGTGATATAACCGAACGCGCCGCAGTCGCCCATGATGGGAAATTCTCTGGGAACCCGCAAATAACGGTGAACACCGAGTTTTTCCAGAATGGCTTTTTTGTTTTTCTTTGCTTCCACAATGATTTTGGAGATCAGGATGCCGTCATAGGGCGGACTGTCATAAATCTGGTGTGCATAATGGGCATGTTCATACGCGTCTCCTGTTCCATCCGGATGGCTGTCATGCAGAAAATCATACGCGGGATTTACCAGATCATCCCATTCCGGAATGAAATAGCGCATTTTCTTCCGATGGGGACTGTTTTTCCATGATTCCGGCAGATGGATAACGCGGGAATCATAATCCGCAATAAGCAGAGCATCATTGCTTTTTTCCTTTGCAGATGATTTTTCCTGCTTTGGAGCGGAACGGGTATCATTATTTTTTTTATAATTACCAATGAATTCAATCATCCGATCCGGAAACTGAAACAGTTCTGTGACAAAATCCTGTCCCCGTGTCTGCGCGTGTTCTCCAAGAATTTCAATCACTCTGCCTTTGAGGGAAACCAGCGGGGCTCCCAGTCGCCGGGCATCTTTGTTATCCAAAGTAAGGGAATGCACACGCGGTCCTTCCGGAAGATGACGCTGTCCGCCTTTGCCGCAGATAAATATGCAATTTGCCGGAATATCAGAATGTTTTGACATATCCAGAGATCTGAGATATTCTTTTCCCAAAAGAAAAAGAACAGCATCATATCCGGAAACTGTGGCAGGGGTTTTGGCAGGCAGAGCCAGAAAATCCGCCCATTTCCGCAAATCCTTTGCTTTCATGCCGGAAAAGGTCATTTCATAGGGAACAATCGGGGTTTGTTCATCCAGAAGACCGTATCCGGCAGAAACAATTTTCATGTCAAACTGAATGTCCGGGCAGGAATTTCTAAGCAGATCAAGCCCTTTTTTCAGCAGGACATGCTGCATGCCTGTGTACATTTCTCCGGCAGGCAGTGTGAAAGAGGAAAGTTCTTTTTCCCTTTTTGCAAAGGTTTCAGATCCCATCTGCTGAAAATCCTCTTGAATAAGGCGGTTTTCAGGTGCATGTGCCTTTTCTCCTGTGCAGGAGGTGAGAATAAGAATTTGCATTATATGATTAATCGTCCTGTCTGCTGTGAACTGCCTCTTTTTTTTCCGATAATGTCTTTATGAACTGTATGAATTTTTTGCCGCATGCCTTTTCATAAATCAGCGGGCCTGTTTCAGAATTTGCAGGCAGGATTATAGGCTGCCTCATACCCCAAGTCAAGCATAAGAAAAAAGCCGTTACAAAGGCAATAACAAAAGTAATTTTATAAATCAGGAAGGCAGGAAAAAAAATAAATAAGCAGGTGTGCATTTTCAGGATTATACCTGTTAAACAGCATATTTTTCTATAAAAATCATTGTGTTGAAATACACATCATTTTTTTTCATCCAGCCGGTGCATAAATTTTGGCTTTCCTGTTTGAAGAAAAACCTTTAAAATTCTCTGAAATCCTGATATAAAACATCTGACTGGGGTTTATATGCAATAGCTGCTCTTTGGGTAAGAACAGATAATTTTTATGAAAAAACAGTATATTATCTTTTAAAATACTGTTTTGGCTGTGGGGCTTTGCACTGTGAATACAGGTTTTGAATCCTGATAGTGGGTCAACCGGCTGATAATGTCATCCCTTCCGGGATTATGATTTGTTTTTTCAATTTTTTCTATAATAATTTCAATCCTTACGGATTTTTCCGGCACATGTGTCCGGTTTGGATCAACGGATTTCAACTGCATAAATCCTTAAAATAAAAGGAAATATAAAATATGTCATATGAAAAGGAACTGGTAACTGCACTGAATGCTGTGAAAAAAGCATGTGAAATCTGCATGGATGCCCGGAGATCTCTGGTCAGCGGTGAAACTGCCGCGAAAAATGACCGTTCACCTGTCACCATTGCGGATTTTGCATCTCAGGCACTGATCTGCCTGCATCTGTCAGACTCTTTCCCGGATGATGTCATTGTTGCGGAAGAGGATTCCTCTCTGCTTCGGGAAAACAGGGTTCTGCTCTCAGGCGTGCATCAACTGGTAAACCGTCAGATACCGGAAATCAGCGCGGAGCAGATACCGCAGGCCATTGATCAGGGGGCAGGCAATCCGGATATTTCTGTTTTTTCCCAGCGATACTGGACGGCTGATCCCATTGACGGAACCAAAGGATTTCTGCGCGGGGATCAGTATGCTGTGGCTCTGGCTCTGGTGGAAAAAGGCAGACCGGTTCTTGCCGTGCTGGGATGTCCGGAATTTCCTGCCAGTGAAAGGGAAAAAGGCAGAATTTTTTACGCAGTCCGGGGTAAAGGTGCATTTGCCCTTTCTCTGAAAGGAGAAGCACAGCAGCCTGTTTCCGCAGACAAATCTTCTGCTGAAAATGCCTGTTTCTGCGAATCGGTGGAAAGCGCACACGCGGATCATGATATTCACCGCCGGATATGCGAAATGGCAGGATTCAAAGCACCGCCCTTCCGCATGGACAGTCAGGCAAAATATGCGGCTGTGGCCTGCGGAAAGGCTTCGGTTTATCTCCGGCTTCCCCGGAAAAAGGATTACCGGGAAAAAATATGGGATCATGCGGCAGGTGCGCTGCTTGTGGAAGAGGCCGGAGGCAGGGTTACGGATTTTTCCGGCCGGCCCCTGGATTTTTCTCTGGGCAGAACATTGGCCGGAAATACCGGAATTCTTGTCAGCAACGGAATCCTTCATGAAACCGTGCTGAATGCCATAGTAAAAACAGGGGTATGTGCATAAATTTTGACACTGGGGGAAATATGTCAAAAATTCTTGTTATTTCAAAAAAAATGCCTTTTCTGTGCCTGTTGTGGATTTTTCTTGTGCTTCCGGCAGCCGAGGCAAAACAGAAAAAAAAGGTGCATGTGCCTGAGGGCAGCATCCGGGTTGTAACAGATATTCCGAAAGTCAAGGTGTTTATCAACGGAGAAGCAGAAGGGCTGGCCCATCCTGGGCGGCCACTGGTGCGGGATCATATACCGGCGGGTGAGGTGAGGATTCGTGTAACTGCCAAAAATCATCCGGAAAAGAAAAAGACAGTCAAACTCAGGTCAGGTAAAACAGCGGAAGTGAAATTCCAGTTCCTGCCCTCTGATGATGCAAAGGAAAAAACTTCTGATCCCAAAAGCAGTAAGAGGAAAGAGCAGCCGATCCATGAACTTCTCAGCGCGGGTGACAAATATTTCCGTGTCCAGCGGTATATGGCTCCGGAACACGAAAACGCATTTGAGATGTACAAATCCGTACTTGAAGCAGAACCGAAAAATTCCCATGCACGGAAAAAAATTTATGAAATGATTGAAATCTACCAAAAACTTGGGGCCGAGAACGAAGACAAAAATCTCGAACGCTCTTTTTCATACCGCATGAACTCTCTGACACTGCTTGATTTTGCTGTGGAAAGCATGAAAGACCGGAACTGGAGGAGTGAAAGGGATTCCCTGAAAAAGCAGGTAAAGGACATGGAGACCCGAATCAGAAAGGCCGATCAGCTCGCCAAAGAGGGGGATTCACATTTCATAGCGCAGCGATATACCACACCAAAGAACAAAAATGCTTTTTCGCTGTACAAAGCTGCCCTGGAACACAATCCCACCCATGAACATGCCAAAAAACGGATTCTGGAGATTGCCCGGTTTTACAAAGAACGGGCTGACAAAGCCGGTAAGGATCGGGATAAGGCAAAAGCAGACAGATATCAGGAGCAGTACCGTCCGGTTGAGCAGTATATTTCATCGAATTTCGGCAAACCCGTGAGCAGACAGGAAAAAGAAAGCACCACCGGCAGCCCTGACCGTTCACGGGAAACTGAAACTCTTCTGAAAAAAGGCGCGGAATATGTGCGCAGAGGACAGTTGGCCGGAGATGGGGAGAAAAACGGTCTGTATATTTATCAGCAGGTTCTGCGTCTGGATCCGGAGAATGAGACTGCTTTGAAAAAAATCCGGGAAATGATGAAAACCTGCCGTGCAAATGGCATGTCCGCATTTGAAAAAGAAAAATATGATCAGGCCCGCTCCTGGTTTGATCAGTATCTGAAAATTGGCAGATACGCTGCTTTTACCAAAAAAATTCCGGTTCCGGAAACAGAAATCACGGAAATCCGTCAACTGCGGACTGATACGGAACTTCATTTGCAGAAAAAGGAACTGGAGACCATGCGTGAGGTGCTGAAGAAAAATTATGATCAGTACAAAGAACTCCGGACAAAAGAGGAAGGGGGACAGAATGTGGCAGAGGAAATCCTTCCGGTGATGCGGGAAATCATCGCCAATCTCAGCCGCATTGAACAGATATATGAGGAGTTTCCGGAAAAGGATGGGGATATCACAGAAAAGATTGGAAAAGTCCGTGATCTGCGCATGGAAATGGAAAAAGAGATGGCAGCCTGGGAAGACAGGGAAGATTGACAGACATGGAAGGGGGAATGCAGCAATTTTTCAGCATCAGCAATTCATAAGGTCAGTGATGTTTCGGCAGATGGGGCCGCATAAAAATAAGAGACCGGAAACTTTCTGTCCGGAAAAGGATATGTATTTTCTCAAACGGGAGAACAATGCACTGCGGCGGAACGCTGTTTCCTTTTCCTGTCTGGGAAAAATCCGTTCCACAGGGTCATCCTGCCTGTTACGCTGGAAACAGTATCTTGACAGTCTTCTTCTGCGGATACTGAAAAACCAGGGTGTTTCTGCGTCCCCCCTGGTTATCGGGCTGGCTGAGTCAGGTATCATTCCCTCCGGGCTTTTTCATCAGTTGCTGAGGGAAAAATCCTTTTCAGCCGGATGGATATGCTCCACCCGGCGACCCGCTTCCGGAATACGTTTTACCGAAAGCCATTCACACGGGCCGGATCATGTGCTTCCCCTGCCGGAACGCAGGCCCACGGAAATCTGGTTTGTGGAGGATGAAATCACCACAGGCCGCACACTGCTCCGGCTTTCTCTGAGCCTTTGCAGGCATCTGCATCTGCGGCAGGTACGTTTTCTGGCCTTCAGCGATAACCGGAATGCGGCCGGCCGGAAATATTTTCAGACAATCCTTTGGAAAGAGGGGATAAAATTTTCAATCCATACTCTGGCAGATCCGGCACACCGGGGAAATACAGAAGCAACTGTTCTGCACACGGAAAGCCGGATGCAGGAATGCGATTCTGTCACGGAGATTCCTGATATATCGGCACAGCATGATGAAACTCTATGGAATTTTCCCGAACACAGACCGGCCCTGAAAGAAAAATCTGACATCCGCATTCCCTTTGGGGGAAATCTGCATGGAACCCTGCTCGCTGTGGGTGAGGCTGTGGATCTGGGACTGCGCATTGTCCAGAACAGCGCGGGGCTGGAACTGCGGCATATCACCCTGAGTCCCTGGGAGATGGACAGCCGCCATATATTGAGCCGACTGGATATTGGGGGGAAATACTATCTGTACAATTATCACACTCTGCGTCCGCCTCTGCATATTCTATGTGATCCCATTGATGCGGAAACCGGAAGGGAAGCAGCAAATCTGCTGACCGACAAAGGCTTTTCAGTCAGGCTTCTGGATTTTTAACCACGGAATGCACGGAATCTGAACACAGTACTGATGTTCAGCGTTGATAGCGGGTCAAATCGGTTGATAATGTCATCCCTTCCGGGATTTTGGTTATTTTTTTCAATTTTTTCTATAATAATTTCAATCCTTACGGATTTTTTCGGCACTGGTTTCAGGCTCGGATCAACGGATTTTACCCACTGCAATCGGTTGATAATGTCATCCCTTCCGGGATTCCGGTTTGTTTTTTTTCAATTTTTTCTATAATAATTTCAATCCTTACGGATTTTTCCGGCACCG
>CAZHPS010000344.1:0-7525 GCA_964534335.1 uncultured Desulfobacterales bacterium | reverse complement strand
TGTTTAACTCAGGAGGAATTGTGTGTCAACCCCAGTTTTGCAGGAGGTCTAATTTACTCCTTATCTGAGTGGATCAATCCTGAAAATTTCATGCCCTTCGGATGCAAGTTCCCAGTCTGCCATCAGTTCTTCCTGATGTATATCAATACATGCCTGAACAAGCCGAACTTTTTTTGCAGGCATATTACCTTCCTTTATCTCACCGTCAGGAATGGAAAATATTGCATTATTCTCCTGATATTTAACATGAATATGCGGCAGTTTATGCTGACGGTTATCAAAAAAATACATGGAGATGATTATTCCGTAAAACATTGAAAGAACAGCCATATATCAGTCTCCTGTTTAAAGATTCTCATACCGGCTGCGCCAGCACGGCACGGGCAATGACCATGCGCTGCACTTCACTGGTTCCTTCATAGATTTCTGTGACTTTGGCATCCCGGAAATAGCGTTCCACATCATATTCCCTGCTGTATCCGTAACCGCCATGAATCTGCACAGCCAGATCCGTAACCCTTTTTGCCAGTCCGCTGCAAAAGAGTTTGGCTTTGGCTGCCTCAGACCCAAAGGCACGGCCTGCCTCTTTGTACGCACAGGCACGGTAAAGCAGCAATCGGCCTGCATCAATTTCTGTGGACATATCAGCAAGATAATTCTGTATAGTCTGAAAGGCGGAAATGGGTTTTCCAAACTGCTGGCGTTCTTTGGCATAGCGCACAGAGGCTTCAAACGCGGCCTGTGCAATGCCCAGAGCCTGCGCGGCAATGCCGATTCTGCCGGTGTCAAGAGCGGCCAGTCCAATTTTGATTCCGTCTCCGGCCCGTCCCAGCAGATGGGCATCAGATACCCGGCAATCCTCAAAGAAAAGAGAGGAAACCGGATTGGCACGCATTCCGCAGAGGTCTTCGATTTCTCCGACTGAAAAACCGGGCATGCCGTTTTCCACAACGAAAACACTGGCCCTGCGCCGGGCATCATCCGGATCTGTCACGGCAAAAACCAATGCAGTGCCGCACACGCCGCCGTTGGTGACAAATATCTTTGTGCCGTTGAGAACATATTCATCCCCATCTTTTACTGCATGGGTTTCCACACCGCCCGCGTCTGAACCGGCATTGGCTTCGGTCAGGCAAAAGGCTCCGATGCGTTCTCCATCAGCCAGCGCGGGAAGAAATCGTTTTTTCTGGGTTTCAGTGCCGAATTTGGCAATGGGGTAGGCTCCCACGCTGTTGTGGACTGTGATGCAGAGTCCCACAGCCGCGCTGACACGGGAAAGTTCTTCAATGACAATGGCATAACTGATGCTGTCGGTTCCGGTTCCGCCGTATTCTTTGGGAACCTGCAGACCGAAAAATCCCAGAGGCCGCATTTTTTCCATTACTTCACGGGGAAAACGGGCTTCCCGGTCAATGTCATAGACAATGGGCGCAAGTTCCGCCTCGGCAAATTCCCGGACGGTCTTGCGCACCACTTTGTGCTTCATGCAGGGGTTGAAATCCATAGGCTGTGTTTCCGGATAAAGGTAATGGCATTTTTTTGACGGACAGAGTTTCCCACAGAGAACACAGCGTTTTCACAGAGAACACAGAGTTTTTTTCTGTGGGAAAACATTCTGTCCCCAGTCGGAACACTGTCACAGTCATCATGGAACCACTACCCGGATAAAAGGGTGTCAGAAAATAAGGTTCGGATAAAGGGTTACAACGAATGCAGGATTCTGTCAAGCAGGGTTTTGACAATTTTTCCAGACAGGGGAAAAAACCTGTCCAAACGAGTGCCAGACTGAAAGTTTGGCACCGGTCCGAAATTTTGTCCGTATTTTTGACATAAAAAACAATTTCTGCAAAATCAAATTTTTTATCAACAATTCAATATTGTTATAAAGAACCAGGATATGTAGATGCTGTTTAACCCTTTGATCAAATCCAAAAGGTCTGATATTGAATGCCCGGCATTTGTCAGTATGCCGAAAAAATCACAAAGAAAGACAGACATCAAATATGACAGCACAGATGGAAAAAGCGGAAAAAAAAATATTTGCCACACTTTTTTTTTCCATATTTACGACTATTACAGGCGTGGGGATCGTGGTTCCCCTTTTGCCTGTGTATGCGCATGACATGGGAGCCAGCGGCATTTATATCGGACTGCTTTTCGGAGCCTTTTCCCTGTCCCGCACCTTTTTTCTGCCGTATTTTGGAAGATATTCAGACAGACGTGGCCGAAAACCCTTCATTGTCACAGGACTGCTGGGATACAGCCTTGTGTCCTTTGCCTTTATCACTGTAAGCAATGTGGAAATGCTGATTGCCATCCGTTTCATACAGGGCATAGCCTCTGCCATGATCTGGCCGGTAACGCAGGCATATGTGGGTGATCTCACACCGGAAAAGCGGGAAGGCTTTGTCATGAGCCTGTTCAATATGTCCACCTTTATCGGTCTGAGTATCGGCCCTCTGCTTGGCGGAACCCTGAGCGACCGTTTCGGACTGAACACGGCTTTCATAACTATGGGAATTCTGTCTCTGTTCAGTTTTCTGTTCAGTCTGATTCTTCTGCCGCCCATTGGTTCGGAGCAGATGAGTTCACGGGGGCGGCCTCCGGTTCCCTGGATAATGCTTATGAAAGACAGGGAAATTGACGGCATTGTTCTGTTCCGCTTTGTTTATACGGCCTGCATTGGCATTATCTGGGGATTTCTGCCGGTCTTTGCCAGTGCGGAATTTAAACTTTCCGCATCCTCCATCGGCATACTGGTCATGGTGGGCGTTTTTACCAGCGGTGTATTGCAGATTCCCATGGGATATATTGCAGACAGAAGAAACAAAAAAGGGATGATTATTCTCGGCGGGATGCTCGTGACCTGTTCCATGTTCCTGTTTGAATGGGCGGCAGGATTCCGGGATTTGTTTGCCGCGAATATTCTTTTCGGACTTGGCGGAAGTATGTCCATGGCCCCGCTTATGGCAATAGCCGTGCAAAAGGGCGCACAGACAAAGGCGATGGGATCGGTCATGGCCCTGCTTACAATGGGGCACAGTATGGGCATGATGGCAGGCGCGTTTCTGGCAGGAATTCTGATGGATATGTTTGAGATGCGGCGGATTTTTTCCTTTGGTGCCATGATGATGCTTGGGGGTCTGGTGGTATTTCTTTTATGCACAGCGCAGAGGAGAACTGTATTCGGAATAAAAAAATCCAAAACGATCCCAATCACGAAGAAAAAAATTTGATGTGCAACTTTTTCTGTCATATCAGCCAAAGGCATTATAATAACCGATAAAAAATTCCCGGATAAATATCAGAAAACTCCTATGCGGTCAAATTTTGAAGTTTTGCAAGAGGTCTAATACCAATTCGCTATTGAATTTATACAATAAGGTGAGTTATTTCCTCTGTGTTCTCTGTGGGAAACCGAATCATAAGTATATTTTCAATGGTGAATCGGTATAATATTATTCTGACAGGATAAACATCTTATTTCCAAATTTCCATGATCCGGAGGAAAAACCATGACACAGCATGAAGAAAAAATCATTTCCAGACGGGAATTTATGCACCAACTGATCCGGCATTCAGGCCAAATCTGTGCTGTACTGGCCGGAGGCAGTCTGTTTTTTTCCTTTCCGTCAGAAAGCAGCGGGGCTGGCCTGTTTTCCAACTCATTGAAAACTAAAAATTTTCTCCGGGATGCACCTGCAGCACGCTTCTGGATATCAGCCAATGCGGAAGGCGTCAACTGCCTGTCCTGCCATACGGCAGCAGAAAAAATTGAAGAAAAAAATCAGTATGATCATGGAAAATCCATTGTTCAGTGCCGTTTGTGTGCGCAGGAATGCATCATCCGTCCCGGAGAACGGGGAAAATGCCGGGCGCGGATGAATGTGGACGGACAGTTGCGGAGTCTGGTATATGGCAGACCGGTTTCCGTGCATACAGATCCCATTGAAAAAAAACCTTTTTACCATTTTCTGCCCGGTTCAGCCGCGTTTTCCCTTGGCACAGCCGGATGTCCGCTGCACTGCAAATTTTGCCAGAACTGGGAAATTTCCCAGGCCAGTCCCGAAGATTTTCCCCCGGATTTTGTTCCGCCGGAACGCATTGCCCGTGCTGCGGCAGAAAGAAAAGCTCCGGTTATTGCCTATACATATAACGAGCCAACGGTTTTTGCGGAATATCTGATTGATACAGCCAAAGCTGCCAAAAAAGAGGGGCAGCGGAATGTGCTGATAAGCTGCGGATTCATGAACCCGGAACCGCTGGATGAAATGTGTGATGTACTGGATGCCATCAAGATAGATCTCAAGGGCTTTGACAAAAAATTCTACCGCCGTGTCTGCGATGCAGAACTGGAACCTGTGCTGCGCAGCATCCGGCAGATTGCAAAACGGGGCGTTCATCTGGAAATCGTAAATCTGGTGGTTCCCACTCTCAATGATTCTGATGAAATGCTCAAGCAGTTGATCCTTTGGATGAAAAATGAGGTAGGGCCGGATGTTCCCCTTCATTTTACCCGTTTTCATCCGGATTATCAGATGCGCAATCTGCCGCCCACGCCTATAGCCACTCTGGAACGGGCTTTTGCAATGGCAAAAGCAGAAGGACTGCGCTATATTTATGTGGGCAATGTGCCGGGACATGCGGGAAATAACACCTGCTGCCCTTGCTGCGGAAAGATTGTGATTGCGCGCAGTGCTTTTTTTGTGGGGGAAATGCACCTGAAAAACGGGCGGTGTGAATACTGTGATGAGCATATTGCAGGGGTGTGGAACTGACAGGATATTTCCAAAAACAGAAAAACTATGATTTTCTTGTCATTCCGGCATAGTGATGATACTATCTCCGGGAAAGTGTCAAATCCGCAGATCAGCATTTTTGACCGCAAAGGTCGCTGAGAATCTGCAAAGTGTGCAAAAGATATTATCGGAAACAAAAAAGTAGCACAAGCTTCCAGTTTGTGCCGGATTTCATGAACAAGCCGGAAGACTGTGCCGGGTTTCATGAACAAGCTGGAAGCTTGTTTTACCTTATTTCCAATTCTTTGTGTCCTTTGCGGTTAAAAGCGTAAAAACATAAAACAGCAGGAGGAATTTTTTATGAGTGAAGACCCTGGAATCAGCAGGGAATCGGCGTTGGCATTACTGAAGGAGCATCTGAAAAATGAAAGACTGGTCACGCACTGCCTGGCATCTGAGGCCATTATGCGGAAACTGGCTGTGCATTTTGGGGAAAATCCTGATATATGGGGACTTTCAGGACTTCTCCATGATATTGATTATGAAATCACAGGTGAGGATTCCGCACAGCACGGCGAGGTGGGCGCAAAACTTCTGGCAGAAAAAGGGGTTTCCCCGGAAATCATCAATGCAATCCGCAAACACAATGCAGAAGGGCTGGGACTGGAGCGGGCCACCCGGTTTGAACACGCGCTGACCTGTGCCGAAAGCATTACCGGCCTGATCGTTGCCACTGTCCTGATATACCCGGACAAAAAAATAGCAAGTGTTCAGACCAAATCTGTCACCAAGCGCATGAAAACTCCCCATTTTGCAAGGGCAGTAAGCAGGGAGCGGATTATGGAATGTGAAAAAATCGGTCTTGCCCTGAATGAGTTCGTGACTCTCAGTCTGGCTGCCATGTCCGAAATAGCGGAGGAACTGGGGATATAGGCGCAGAATCTGAAATAACTGATGTTATGCAGTGTCGTCATACAGCGAAAGCCGGTATCCAGAACCAGTTCTGGGTTTGTATGGGGCGGTAAGGATTTTCTGTAATAATGACACATCTGTAATAATAACATCCCTATAATAATGACACCCCTTTCGGGGTTATGAAATCCCGAAAGGGATGACATTATTATAGAATGACATGCAGAAAACAAAATTCTTAAAGGCTATAAACAATATACCGGAGGCAAACAATGAAAAAAAAGTTCGCAGGGCGGGTGCAGCGTGAGCGTAACCCGCCATCATCCTGTCTGAACCGGGATTCACATGATTAAAGGATTTGCAGGATTGTCTGAACTGTGATTCGTCTGATTACTCTGATTATTTGTTGTCTGAACTGTGATTTGTCTGATTACTCTGATTATTTGTGTCTTAATCAGACAAATCAGAGAAATCAGATGAATCAGAGTTCCATACAGTAATTGTCTGAACCGGGATTCACATGATTAAAGGATTTGCAGGATTGTCTGAACTGTGATTCGTCTGATTTATTTGATTATTCTGATTGCCGCAACTTTTCCTGCGCAGTGAAAATGGCAAAATGAATCATGCTCATTAAATAAATTAACATACTCTGCCAAAATTTAAAATTCCGCAGGATATTCTCAGTCTATGGATTAAAAGGAGGAAACCATGCTTATTGCAATAGATGAATACGGAAGTATCACTCTGCCCGCCCTGCTGCGCAGGGCATTGGGTTTGGAAAGGGAATCTTATCTTGAACTGGAGTTTGATGATAACGGAACCATTGTCCTTTATCCTGTCAGCGTTCATCGCACTGTACGACTGAATCAGCATGGAATTGCCAAAATAGAAGAAGCCCGGAAAAGCGGAACCGGCGTTTTTCCGGAATGGCTGAATGAGGAGATACGGAATGCCAAAACTGATGCCGGGCAGAAAATTCCTTGAAGACATTGAAAAATTCAGGTCTGATGCGGCTATGCGCAAAAAAATTGCCAAATCACTGGGATTTCTTGAAAGCAATCCTTTTCATCCCGGATTGAATATTGAACGGATAGTCAATGATGCAAAGGCATGGTCTGTCCGTATTGACCGAAGATACAGATTATCTTTTGAGCCGGAAAAATTTCTGCCTTCAGGAAATCCTGACTGGTCAGGTTCGGTTTTGCTGTTAGGTTTGCTGGATCATGATGATTTATACAAAAATCCCCGTTAATTATGTATCAGCATGGCTGGCAAAAGAGGGACTCTGTCCGCAGTTTCACCCTTCGCTAAATTTTCAGGAACATCAGGAAAGTGGTGATTTCCGAATCATTATGGAAATGAATCCGTCTGAAGATATTGTTTATGTTTTGAGAATCAGTTCGTAGTTCGCAGGGTGGGTGCAGCGGAGCGTAACCCACCGTTGGGATTCTGCAATTCGCAAAAAAAGCTGGGTTCCGCTCCGCTGCACCCACCCTACGCACTTACTTACACGATGGACAGGACAGTTTTTTTCCTGTAATTCCATATTGAAAATAAGGAGGCAATATGCTGTCCAAAACACATCTTTATTCACTTGTAGATATGCTTCCGGAAACCGAGATACATTCGGCAATAAGGTATCTGGAGTTTCTTATCTGCAAAACAGACGATCCTGTTTTGCAGACTCTTCTCAATGCAGCTTATGATGATGAATCTTTCGAAGAAGACGATCTGCACGCGGTCATGGAAGCAGAAAAAGATATTACCGAAGAAAAAACACAGTCTCTTGAAAGTGTTATGCTGGAATTTGGTTTATGAGCTGATGTTACGCCTTCAATTCCTGTAATTTTTGAAAACTGGCTTTCAGCGCA
>CAZHPS010000343.1:0-7572 GCA_964534335.1 uncultured Desulfobacterales bacterium | reverse complement strand
GCCATAAAAAAGAAGGAAGACCGGAAGATATTGACAATTTTGTAAATTACGATCTCATCAAATGGAGTTCAACCCTGAAAGAAAGACTGAGACGTCAGGAGAAGATAAAACCTGATGCTGAAAAAATCCGTTCAGCAATATACCGTCCCTTTGTGAAAAAATTTCTGTATTATGATCCATTATTGATTGATCGCCCTGGGTTGTCAGAGCAGATATTTTCCAATAATGAAAATAAAGTAATTTGTATACCCGGAATAGGAAATCGCAGAGGATTCAGTTGTTTTGGTGCAAATTCACTTGTATCATTAGATCTTGCTTTTGAAAAAAATCAATATGTTGCCCTTTATAGTTACAGTTCGGACAGCAGCCGTATTGACAACATTACAGACTGGGGTTTGCAGCAGTTTGTAAATAATTACAATGATGCAACTGTCACCAAAGAAGATATTTTTTATTATGTTTACGCTGTATTGCATAATCCAGCATACCGCAGAAAATACGAACAGAACCTGAAACGGGAACTGCCCCGCATTCCCTTTTATGAAAATTTTCAGCAGTGGGTGAAATGGGGAAAGGAACTGATGAACCTGCATATCAGTTTTGAATCAGTTGATCCGTATCCGCTTGAAAGAAAGGATATTCCTGACAAATCCCCGAAACCGAAACTCAAAATTGACAAAGAAAACAGCGCAATTGTCATTGACACGGCCACATCCCTGCACGGTGTCCCGAAAAGCGCATGGGAATATAAACTCGGCACATACTGCGCACTGCAGTGGATTCTGGAGCAGTACAAAGAAAAGAAAATAAAAGATCAGACTGTTGCTGAAAAATTTGACACTTACCGTTTTGCGGATTACAAGGAACAGGTGATTGATCTGCTCATGCGCGTCTGCACGGTCAGCGTCAGGACAGTGGAAATTGTCAATGAAATGGAAAAACTGTCCTGAGCATTGTTTCAGGAAATGAAAGGAAAAACCATGTCAAATCTCCTGATTCAGGAATATTACAAAAGACTTGAAAAGATCATTCAGCACGGCGGAACCCGCAATGAAACAGCGATCCGGAGTGCGTTTTACATTCTGCTCAACGCATACTGCGAAGCCCGGAATTTTGAACTGGTGACGGAACTCGGTCAGAAAGGAAGCAAAAAAAGACCGGACGGCACAGTGAAAGACGCTCTGCGTCTGGAATGGGGATTCTGGGAAAGCAAGGATGAATATGATGATCTGGATGCGGAAATCAAAGCCAAATTTGACAGGGGCTATCCCAAAGACAACATTCTGTTTGAGGATTCCCGGCGCGCTGTTCTGTTTCAGAACGGCAGAAAAGTACTAGATGTTTCCATGCGCAGTCCGGAAAAACTGGATGAAATCATAACCCGGATGCTGCATTATGAACGCCCTGAAATCAGAACCTTCCGGGAGGCCATTGAACAGTTCAGAACCGATCTGCCCACTGTTCTGAACACGCTGCGGGAGAAAATCGCTGAGGAATCCCTGCGCAATCCGGATTTTCAGAACAGCCGGGACGCATTTCTGAAACTCTGCAGGGAGGCAATAAATCCGCAGATTGTGCCCGATGATGTGCGGGAAATGATCATCCAGCATATTCTGACCGAAGAAATTTTTCTGACTGTGTTTGACGAATCCCAGTTTCACCGGGAAAACAATATTGCCCGTGAACTTTACCGGACAGTGAACACCTTTTTCACAGGAGGGGTGCGCCGCAATACACTTGACAGGGTTAAAACCTATTATCTGGTCATTAAAAGGGCAGCCGCAAATATTGCCAATCATCATGAAAAGCAGAAATTTCTGAAAGCCCTGTATGAAAATTTTTACACAGCATACAATCCCAAAGCAGCAGATCGGCTGGGCATTTTTTACACCCCAAATGAAATTGTGCGGTTTATGATTGAAAGCACGGATTTTCTGCTGGAAAAATGCTTCGGAAAACTGCTCAGTGATCCGGGGGTGAACATCCTTGATCCTGCAGCAGGAACAGGCACATTTGTCACAGAACTGATTGAATATCTTCCCAAAGCCCAGCTTCCGCATAAATACAGGGAGGAAATCCGCTGCAATGAAATTTCCATTCTGCCGTATTATATCGCCAGTCTGAACATTGAATTCACCTACAGGCAGAAAATGGGGGAATATGCGGAATTCAAAAATATATGCTTTATGGATACGCTGGATCATGCTGCCTTCAGCAGAAAACAGTATGACATGTTTTCCATGACAGTTGAAAACACAAAACGCATCAGAGAGCAGAATGAAAGGGAAATCTTTGTCATTATGGGAAATCCCCCCTACAATGCAAATCAGATGAATGAGAATGAAAACAACAAAAACCGGGAATATCCGGGCATTGATGAGCGGATAAAAAACACATACATTGCAGCCAGCAGCGCACAGAAAACCAAACTGTATGACATGTATGCCCGTTTTTTCCGCTGGGCTTCGGATCGCATAGGTGACAGAGAGGGAATTGTGGCCTTTGTGAGCAATTCCTCATTCATTGATGCAAGAACCTTTGACGGATTCCGCAAAGTTGCGGCTGAGGAGTTCAATGAAATTCATATCATTGATCTGGGCGGCAACATCCGCAAAAAGGAAAAATCCAATGTTTTCGGGATCAGAACCGGTGTTGCAGTATCATTTATGATAAAATACTGCAGCCGGAGAGAATCCCTTCAGAAGAAACATAAACGCAAAATGGATGAAAATGCACGCTGCAGAATTTATTATCATCACGTTCCGGAATTTGACACTGCCAAAGAAAAACTGGATTTTCTGGCAACTGCCAAATTCTGGAATCTTGATTTTCAGCGCATTGTTCCTGATGAAAATCACAACTGGATCAATCTCTCCGACAATGATTTTGACGATCTTCTGCCGCTCGCTGACAAAGAAACAAAAGCGGCAAAGTCTGTGACTGATGAAAAATCTCTGTTCAGGCTCTTTTCTTTGGGAGTGAATACCGCAAGAGATGAATGGGTGTATGATTTTGACAGAACAGCCCTGCTGAAAAAAGTGAAACTGCTCTGCGCCTCATACAATAAAGAGGTGTCACGCCATAAAAAAGAAGGAAGACCGGAAGATATTGACAATTTTGTAAATTACGATCTCATCAAATGGAGTTCAACCCTGAAAGAAAGACTGAGACGTCAGGAGAAGATAAAACCTGATGCTGAAAAAATCCGTCCGGCAATGTATCGTCCCTTTGTCAAAAAATTCTTATATTACGATTCATTATTGATTGATCGCCCAGGTTCATTTAAACAGATTTTCCATGAACGAGATGAGTACAATAAAGTAATCCTGTTTAAAACAGGTTCGGAATGGAATTTTTTTACACTTGTAAGTGATAAAATACATGATCTGCTTCCCCAGGGAGGATCGAAATCACTCCCCCTTTATCGTTACGAAGCGGATGGAACCCGCATTGACAACATCACAAACTGGGGTTTACAGCAGTTCAGAACCCATTACAAAAACAGGAAAATTACCAAAGAAAATATTTTTTATTATGTTTATGCTGTGCTGCACAATCCAGCATACCGCAGAAAATACGAACAGAACCTGAAACGGGAACTGCCCCGCATTCCCTTTTATGAAAATTTTCAGCAGTGGGTGAAATGGGGAAAGGAACTGATGAACCTGCATATCAGTTTTGAATCAGTTGATCCGTATCCGCTTGAAAGAAAGGATATTCCTGACAAATCCCCGAAACCGAAACTCAAAATTGACAAAGAAAACAGCGCAATTGTCATTGACACGGCCACATCCCTGCACGGTGTCCCGAAAAGCGCATGGGAATATAAACTCGGCACATACTGCGCACTGCAGTGGATTCTGGAGCAGTACAAAGAAAAGAAAATAAAAGATCAGACTGTTGCTGAAAAATTTGACACTTACCGTTTTGCGGATTACAAGGAACAGGTGATTGATCTGCTCATGCGCGTCTGCACGGTCAGCGTCAGGACAGTGGAAATTGTCAATGAAATGGAAAAACTGTCCTGAGCATTGTTTCAGGAAATGAAAGGAAAAACCATGTCAAATCTCCTGATTCAGGAATATTACAAAAGACTTGAAAAGATCATTCAGCACGGCGGAACCCGCAATGAAACAGCGATCCGGAGTGCGTTTTACATTCTGCTCAACGCATACTGCGAAGCCCGGAATTTTGAACTGGTGACGGAACTCGGTCAGAAAGGAAGCAAAAAAAGACCGGACGGCACAGTGAAAGACGCTCTGCGTCTGGAATGGGGATTCTGGGAAAGCAAGGATGAATATGATGATCTGGATGCGGAAATCAAAGCCAAATTTGACAGGGGCTATCCCAAAGACAACATTCTGTTTGAGGATTCCCGGCGCGCTGTTCTGTTTCAGAACGGCAGAAAAGTACTAGATGTTTCCATGCGCAGTCCGGAAAAACTGGATGAAATCATAACCCGGATGCTGCATTATGAACGCCCTGAAATCAGAACCTTCCGGGAGGCCATTGAACAGTTCAGAACCGATCTGCCCACTGTTCTGAACACGCTGCGGGAGAAAATCGCTGAGGAATCCCTGCGCAATCCGGATTTTCAGAACAGCCGGGACGCATTTCTGAAACTCTGCAGGGAGGCAATAAATCCGCAGATTGTGCCCGATGATGTGCGGGAAATGATCATCCAGCATATTCTGACCGAAGAAATTTTTCTGACTGTGTTTGACGAATCCCAGTTTCACCGGGAAAACAATATTGCCCGTGAACTTTACCGGACAGTGAACACCTTTTTCACAGGAGGGGTGCGCCGCAATACACTTGACAGGGTTAAAACCTATTATCTGGTCATTAAAAGGGCAGCCGCAAATATTGCCAATCATCATGAAAAGCAGAAATTTCTGAAAGCCCTGTATGAAAATTTTTACACAGCATACAATCCCAAAGCAGCAGATCGGCTGGGCATTTTTTACACCCCAAATGAAATTGTGCGGTTTATGATTGAAAGCACGGATTTTCTGCTGGAAAAATGCTTCGGAAAACTGCTCAGTGATCCGGGGGTGAACATCCTTGATCCTGCAGCAGGAACAGGCACATTTGTCACAGAACTGATTGAATATCTTCCCAAAGCCCAGCTTCCGCATAAATACAGGGAGGAAATCCGCTGCAATGAAATTTCCATTCTGCCGTATTATATCGCCAGTCTGAACATTGAATTCACCTACAGGCAGAAAATGGGGGAATATGCGGAATTCAAAAATATATGCTTTATGGATACGCTGGATCATGCTGCCTTCAGCAGAAAACAGTATGACATGTTTTCCATGACAGTTGAAAACACAAAACGCATCAGAGAGCAGAATGAAAGGGAAATCTTTGTCATTATGGGAAATCCCCCCTACAATGCAAATCAGATGAATGAGAATGAAAACAACAAAAACCGGGAATATCCGGGCATTGATGAGCGGATAAAAAACACATACATTGCAGCCAGCAGCGCACAGAAAACCAAACTGTATGACATGTATGCCCGTTTTTTCCGCTGGGCTTCGGATCGCATAGGTGACAGAGAGGGAATTGTGGCCTTTGTGAGCAATTCCTCATTCATTGATGCAAGAACCTTTGACGGATTCCGCAAAGTTGCGGCTGAGGAGTTCAATGAAATTCATATCATTGATCTGGGCGGCAACATCCGCAAAAAGGAAAAATCCAATGTTTTCGGGATCAGAACCGGTGTTGCAGTATCATTTATGATAAAATACTGCAGCCGGAGAGAATCCCTTCAGAAGAAACATAAACGCAAAATGGATGAAAATGCACGCTGCAGAATTTATTATCATCACGTTCCGGAATTTGACACTGCCAAAGAAAAACTGGATTTTCTGGCAACTGCCAAATTCTGGAATCTTGATTTTCAGCGCATTGTTCCTGATGAAAATCACAACTGGATCAATCTCTCCGACAATGATTTTGACGATCTTCTGCCGCTCGCTGACAAAGAAACAAAAGCGGCAAAGTCTGTGACTGATGAAAAATCTCTGTTCAGGCTCTTTTCTTTGGGAGTGAATACCGCAAGAGATGAATGGGTGTATGATTTTGACAGAACAGCCCTGCTGAAAAAAGTGAAACTGCTCTGCGCCTCATACAATAAAGAGGTGTCACGCCATAAAAAAGAAGGAAGACCGGAAGATATTGACAATTTTGTAAATTACGATCTTATCAAATGGAGTTCAACCCTGAAAGAACGGCTGAAACGTCAGGAACGGGCAAAAGTGACTCCTGAAAAAGTTCAGATTGGATATTACCGTCCTTTTACAGCAAAATTTTTATATTATGATACAGCAGTGATCGACCGTCCCGGTCTTTTCAAAGATATTTTTCCGTCAAATGAAAAAGAAAATTTTGTGATATGTCATACCAATCCGGGCTCGGAAAAGGCGTTTATGTGTCTGATAAGCAACACTATGGTTGATTTGCATTTTACCAGCCCCGGAACAGGATCGCAATGTCTCCCGCTTTACCGTTATGATCAAAATGGCAACAGAATTGACAACATCACAGACTGGGGTTTACAGCAGTTTGTAAACAATTACAATGATGCAACTGTCACCAAAGAAGATATTTTTTATTATGTTTACGCTGTATTGCATAATCCAGCATACCGCAGAAAATACGAACAGAACCTGAAACGGGAACTGCCCCGCATTCCCTTTTATGAAAATTTTCAGCAGTGGGTGAAATGGGGAAAGGAACTGATGAACCTGCATATCAGTTTTGAATCAGTTGATCCGTATCCGCTTGAAAGAAAGGATATTCCTGACAAATCCCCGAAACCGAAACTCAAAATTGACAAAGAAAACAGCGCAATTGTCATTGACACGGCCACATCCCTGCACGGTGTCCCGAAAAGCGCATGGGAATATAAACTCGGCACATACTGCGCACTGCAGTGGATTCTGGAGCAGTACAAAGAAAAGAAAATAAAAGATCAGACTGTTGCTGAAAAATTTGACACTTACCGTTTTGCGGATTACAAGGAACAGGTGATTGATCTGCTCATGCGGGTCTGCACAGTCAGCGTCAGAACAGTGGAAATCATCGGGAAAATGGAAAAGCAGTCCTGAGCATTGTTTCAGAAAAAAAAGGAAATATAAAATTTCAAATTTTCTGATTCTATACTCCGGAAAGCAAAAGGGATGAGGAACTGATCCCAAAGAATAAAAAAAAGCCTTTTTTCCGGTGATATTTCGGATTATAATAATCCAATTTTGATTTTTTTCAAAAACCAGAACAAATTTTTATAATCCGGCTCCCAAATGCCTTTGGCTGATGCCTAAAACAATTTTTGTACCGGAAAAAAACCAAAATAGGGTCGTGCTGTGATGAGACATAATTTTTTAATTCTGATTTCTTTGCTCTGCAGTATTCTCATGTACGCGGGCTGCGCGGATGAGGCCATCCGTCTGCCATCCAAAACTGCTGAACCTGAACCCATGATCCCAGTGACCTATCTCATAGGCCCAGGAGATGAACTGGAAATTCTTTATCATATTGATCCGGGATTCACCCTGGCCGATT
>CAZHPS010000342.1:0-7599 GCA_964534335.1 uncultured Desulfobacterales bacterium | reverse complement strand
TGTTCCGTGCCTTCAGGCCCGATCTGCTTCATCTGCTGAAAATATTCAATGTAATGTTTTTTCATTTCTGCAATTCTTCCCTTATAGTCATATCACACTCTTTGGAATTGTAATACCAATTCTCCATTGATTTGATACAATATTTATTGTCAGTTTTTCCCCGGTTCCGCGTTTGCAAAAAACCGCTCCGCTTAATTTTTGCACTCCTCCGGTTTGCATTCCGCATTGTATAAAACCAATGGCGAATTGGTATAATGCGAGGTCAGAAAAATTCCTGTCATTAACAGCGCAAACAGTGCAATTTCAAAAACAATCAGATGAAATTCATGGGCTTTTTCCCATGCACTGTCCGACAGTCTGCAACTGTGATACGGAAAAACAACAAAGGCTTTGGGAAGATGAAAATCAAAATACAGGAGTTTTTCCAAATCAGGATAAAGCCCGCCGTTCATGGAAACAAGTGACAGAAACCAATGCCTTCTGCTGAATACAAGAATCATTATGATTACAGGAACAGTTGCAGCAACCTGCCGCCATAACCATTTGCCGGGCAGTTCCGAAAAAATGGGAATATGAAATATCCAGTCATAATAAGGCAGAGCATCCAGCAGCAGATGCGAATATACTCCGGCCAGAAAACATGCCATTCCCATTTTGAATGAATCTGATGGCAAATGTCTGCCGGAATATCGGCTGCAATGCAGAATCATATTTCCCGCAAATGCCCCGCCTGCAATGTGTACCGGCAAATCCAAAGCAGTTTTCCTTTTTTATCTGACTGAACCCAAAGATGGCAGAATTTCCAATGCCGAGCTCACAGTTTCATCCACAATCCCTGCAAGCCAGCGGGTTCCGGTTTCTGCTTCTTCCGGGGCAAGGGACTGAATCACGGAAATATAATCTTTTCCCTTTTCCTGAATCCGCTTTTCCACTGTTTTCAGAAAAGCATCACGAAATTCCGTAGTTCCATCTGCCATTTGCGCTTTGTTGAAAATCTCTGCCAATTGCGGCCAGTTTTCATGAAATTCCTTTTTCTGCAAAAGCAGGGATTGGGATGCGCTTTCTCCGCTTGCCGATATATATGCCTTCGCGGAACCCGGCATTTTGTCAGCCAGTTCCTTCAGCCTTTTAATCCGCTCCTCAATGCCCACAGAAATTTTTTCCTGCAGACCGTCGAGCAGGGCTTGGGAAAATATTTCTGAAACAAAAAGCGAACGAACCTGCGCATACCACTGCCCCAGAGCAGTAAGATTGGCAATATAAATGAAATTGTTCACAAGAATGCGTTTCACATTCTGATAAACGCCTGTGGAAAAAGGCATACTGCCCCCGCGTCCGCCGCCGCAGATCAGCAGCCGGTTTGGCCTCAGTTCATCTTTACGCCAGACACAGCCTGCAGCAATGACTGTGCCGAATTCCAGTCTGCACGGGCCGACCAGTCCGCCCTGACCGCCCAGAAATACAGGTTTTTGTTTCAGCATGACCCCGCGGGGCACATCACCCATCAGCGAAGCAGTGGCCTTGTCCTGATTGGGTGTATAATTGAAATGAATATAGGAACTTCCGACCTCGCTGTGGTCTTTCCTGCCTGTTCCGCCGGACATAAGGCAGTCACATAAATTGATCAGACTGCCAAGAGTGACAAAGGGAAAAAGAATGGTCTGCTTGAGTCCCACAGTATGCGCTATACTTGCCTCTTCCTCAAAAATACAGCCTTCCCGCACATGCGAGCCTGAACCTGCTGATGCCTTTGCCAGAAAAACAGACTGCCGGAAAAATCCGCCTTTGAGGCTGACATCCGGCCCAATCTGGCAGTTCTCAACTGTAACCGGAGCTTCGGAACCGAGCTGCGCTCCCGCGAGAATCAGGGTGGAAGAACCGGATATTCTGCAACCCGGATAAATCCTTACACCATGCCCGGAAATCCTTTCCATATTCACATCGTTATCAATAAGCACTGTTTCGGGACATGGAATGTCCACACCTTTTGCCAGCAGTTTTTCAAGCTGTGAATCTTGTCTGATTTCCATATATTGCCACCTTTTCAAATCTGTTGTGCTCACAGAAAAAAGCATTGTCTGTGAAAATTATGTTTTCAATAATTTGGTCATACAGTATATGACCACGCTGAATTTTACAGCATCACAAACTGAATTTTTTAAAAAATTCAGTTTGTTAAATATCCATATATTCTACAGTTTTTAAAATAAAGATTGTTGCCTGAAAACCCTAAGGGTTTCCAAAACCCTTAGGGTTTTTCGGACAAACATTTTCTGAAAGTCCGTATAAAAATTAAATTGGTCATAAACTGGCAGAAAATTGCGTCAGAATACGATCCGAGTGCCTGTTTCCGGCAGAATAAATTCCAACCCCAGATCATTGGATTCAGCCAGTTCCCGCATAATGACGGCCGCTGGGTTATCCTCCGGATTCATAGAGGGTTTTATATGTGTCACCACCACTTTCAGTCCCTGCAAAGCGGTTTCCGGATGCTCCGGGCAGACAAGTTTTGCCAGATTCCGCAGTTCCGCCATCATCCATCTGGGCGTCAAATGTCCGAACAGAAGATTGTCCGGATGCGCTGATGGAAAAGATGCTTCCAGAAAAATTCCGGACAGTTTGCGATCCCGCACCAGCGGGACAACTGTTGTCCAGACAGTATTCATAGCAGAACTGTTTTCCAGTGCATCAGGCCCTGTATCGCCAAAATAAAGCATATATTTCTGATTCGCTCTGATCAGAAAGGCCGTGGAAATATAAGGTTTGGAATGGCTCAGTTCAAAGGCTGTCACTGCCATCTGCGTCTGTCCGATGGCATATTCCGCAACGGGTTTGAGTCGGACATACTGATATTTTTTCATCTGAACCCCTTCCCCCTCATTGCCGAAATTGGGCCAGATTTTCCAGTTGAAGAGATGATCCCGGATATTGTCAATGGTTCCAGGCAGTCCCATAACAGGTTTGGCACTGTCATCCGTGGAACTGATCACCAATCCCGCAACATGATCCAGGTGAGCGTGGGAAATCAGATATGCTTTGATATGCTGCCGCATAGTCTCAGGATTTTTGACGGATTCCCCGAAACTGCGGCGGCTGACCGCGTTCCGCAGTCCCGCGTACATTGTTCCGGCATCCAGAGCGATATAATCCGTACTGCCTGCCGGAGCCAGCAGATAAGCGGAAAGACCGGCTTCATCCAGCCCGCCTGCGGTTCCCAGAGGAACTGTGACAAATGCGGCATTCTGCGGTATGGCAGTTTCCTGCACAGCAGTATGCGAACAGCCACCGGCAAAAAGCATGAACATCAGGAAAAGGGCAAAAACATATGCAGGTGAAAACTGTTTTTTCATACGGGTCTCCATTGTCTCGGAAAGCTTTCCTTTCAGACGGTTCACCATGTCACTGAACGGTTTCCGGTCATTCGCCATTGACCTGATACAATCTGCACCTGATCCGGAGGAGTGCAAAAATTAAGCGGAGCGATTTTTTGCACAGACAACACATCGGAAAAAATGACAATATTGGATCAAAGCAATGGCGAATCATTATAACTCATGTGTTTGCAAAAAATTGGGGGCTGAAAACGGTCAGCGAGATTATATGACAATTTATATCTGAATGGGATGGAATGCAAGTGTTTCTGACACGCGCAGGAGCGGGTTTCAAATCCGCCACTGAAAAAAATCATTAAGTGGCTGTATCAAAATAACCTGTTCCAAACCCTAAGGGTTTTGAAAACCCTTAGGGTTTTTCGGACAGAAAATTGTACAGGTTATTCTGTTACAAACCCTAACGTATTTGATATCCTGCTGTTTTTTTTGAGCAGGGATTTCAGAAAACTGACAATCCCTGCTTACACAAAATCCCTGCAGTTCAGGAAAAGAATCACTGCCCGGCAACCGTGCGGAGAATGTAAATTACCTCCTCATTGCCAACCTTTTTGTTTCCGTTCACGTCTGCGGAGGAAGTGGTGTAATCAGTCCGAAGGGTTGCAGGGTTCATTGCGCTGAGAACCTGCAATCCGGTAATGGCATCGGCAAGGGTGCGATAGCCGTCTCCGTTCAGGTCGCCTTTGGAAGTCCAGCACGCGATACTGTTTGAAACAATCCCTCCGGCTATAGAAAAATGTCCACCCGCATAAAGATTGCCGGTACTGTCAAATGCAAAAGATGAAACAACATCATTGATTCCGCTTCCCAAAGCAGACCATAATTTTCCATCCCATTTGGCAATAGCGCTGGCAGAAATTCCGTTCACTTTCCAGAATCTTCCGCCCGCATACAGATTGCCTGCCTGGTCAAAGGCAAGGGCAGAGACAGAAGTGTAATCATCGTTCACTCCGCTCCCTAAAGCAGACCATAATTTTCCATCCCATTTGGCAATCCTGCTGGCAGAAATATCTCCGGCTGTGGTGAATCTTCCGCCTGCATACAGATTGTCTGCACTGTCACACGCAAGAGCATAGACACCACCGTATTCATCATCCATACCTGTTCCCAAAGCTGACCATGCTTTTCCATCCCATTTGGCAATATTGCTGACGGAAACATCACCGGCTGTTTTGAATGAACCTCCAACATACACATTGTCTGCACTGTCAAAGGCAAGTGAATTAACCCAAGCTGGTTCACCGTTATCATACTTTATTCCACTCCCCAAAGCTGACCATGTGGTTCCATCCCATTTGGCAATGCTGCTGGCAGCAACTTCCCCTGCCTGCTCAAATCGTCCGCCAGCATAGATATTGTCTTTGCTGTCACAAGCAAGAGCCTCGACACTGCCGTATATCCCTGCTCCCAAAGCTGACCAGGATTCTCCATCCCATTTGGCAATGTTGCTGACAAAACCATCCCCGACTATTATATTAAACTGTCCGCCTGCATACAGATTGCCAGCACTGTCACAGGCAAGAGTATTGACATAACCATTCACGCCGCTTCCCAAAGCAGACCAGGATGTTCCATTCCATTTGGCAATGTAGCGTGCCGACACGCCTCCGGCTGTGGTAAAATATCCACCTGCATATACATTGCCTTTGTTGTCATAGGCAAGAGCATTCACAGTGCCGGATATTCCGTTTCCGGTATCCGCAAAAGCAGTCCATGCTCCCTCCTTCCATTTGGCAATGCCGTATGCAGAAACACCTCCGGCTGAGACAAACCATCCGCCTGCAAACAGACTGTTTTCTTTGTCAAAGGCAATGGCTTGGACAGTGCTGCCTGTTCCGCTTCCCAATGCGATCCATGACCGTATTCTTTTATCCCATTTGGCAATGTTGCTGGCAGGAATTCCATACGCGGAATCAAACCCCCCGCCTGTGTACAGATTTCCTGCACTGTCAAAAGCAAGAACAGAAACTGTACCGTTCATTCCACTGAATTCATCTCCCAAAATTGACCAAAACAAACCGTTCCATTTGACAATATTGTTTGCTGCCCCAAACCCGTGTAATGTGATGGCCTCTCCGCCTGCATACAGATTGTTTTCACTGTCAAATGCAATAGCATTGACAGAAAGACCGTAAATTTCAACATCCAAAGCTGCCCATGTGGTTCCATCCCATTTGACAATTTTGTTTGCAGGAACACCGCATACTGTGGTGAATGACCCGCCTACATACAGAATACCCGTATTGTCAAAGGCAAGAACATTGACGCGGCCGTTCACTATTCCTGTTCCATTTCCCAAAATAGACCAGGCTGAACCGTTCCATTTGAGAATATAAAATGTTGAAACTCCTTCGCTATTGATTACTCCGGCGACATACAGGCTACCAGCATTGTCACAGGCAAGGGCTGTGACTTCGCCTGCATTTACTCCCAAATCTGACCACACTGTTCCGTTCCATCTGGCGATACCCGGTGCGGAAACATTTCCTGCGCTGGTGAATGATCCGCCTGCATACAGATAGTTGGAATTCTTGTCAAAGGCAAGGGCATTGACAGTACCGTAAGCAATTTCGGTTCCCAAATCAGACCATGAGGAACCGTCCCATTTGGCAATACAATTTGCAGGTGTTTTTCCGACAGAGCCGAATCCTCCGCCAATGTAAATATTGCCTTCGGAGTCTTTGGTCATGGCATTGACATAGCCGCTTGTTCCTGCCACATGGAATCCTTCAAGCCATTCCGCACGGGCCGCGCCTGCAAGGGAAAAAACAAGGCAGGCTGTCAGGAAAAAGAAATGAATATTGGAAATGAAAAATTTACTAAAAATAACGGTGTGTTGTGACTTTCGGGGGGGGGTAACTTTGGCTGCGGGTTTTTCTGTTTTGTTACACATGGTTTTCTCCTTTTCTTTTGCAGTTAAAAAAAATGCTTGTTAAAAATTCCCGTTTCCGGGCGGATTGCCAATGCCATTACATCAAACATTTTTCATACCTCATTTTTAAAAAATCCCCTCTTGAGAGAGGGATAATGGTTTGTGTTCATACGGAAAACAGACACATTCCAGAATCATCTCAGGAGGGGATTTTTTTGAAAGAACCTGACAGAACCGTTTACTTATGGGGTCGGGCCTCCGGAAGGGCCGCTGCCTGCTGATGGCTGCGGATTTCCGGCTCCGAACAGACGGCCAATGGCTCTGAACACTGCCTTGATTCCCTTCCACAGTTTGGGAAGCAGCCAGATAATAAACGCAATGAAAAGCACCAGAAGAGCGATAAACACCCAGGGATAATTCATGGCTGTCCAAAGTCCGGCCACAACAGCTATATCCTCGGATATGGAAGCTGCCCAGTTGGTGAAGGGTTCGGGCGAGGTATTGATCAATGCCCGTGTTCCTGCTTTGGTGGCATGGGTTCCTGCAGCCAGGCCTCCGCCCAGAATTCCGGCTGTCAGACTTAACGCGGGACTGACATCACCCACTACCCCGGCTGCAAGAATCGCTCCGGCCGGAATCCGGATAAAGGTATGCACCGCATCCCAGCCCGAATCAACGCCCGGAATCTTGTCCGCGACAAATTCTGTCACAAACATCAGGCCGGCTCCGGTCATTACCAGAGGATTGGTCAGAATCTGAAGATTTTCCGGCAGGATAATGTCACCGGTAAGTCCCAGCACGCCCAGCACCAGAAGGGTGGCATACAGATTCAGACCGCTGGCCCAGGCTGTTCCCATGGAAAGGGCAATGGTACTGCTGATTTGCTGTAAGGGATCCATAATAATAAGCTCCTTTCAAATAATCAGTTTAGCAGGAAGGGCAAAAATCGGGGCTCTGCCCACAACATCAATGCCGTTAAATTAAGCAGTTTCCGGAGTGCCGAGAAACCTCCGTCCCTAACTTAATGGCATTGCGCCTGCAACCTTGAATCACACTGCCGCAGGATAACCAATTTCTTTGAGTATGTCCACAATCTTCTGCAGACTGGCCGGGTTTTCCCATTCCACAGTCATGGTTTTGGACAGAATATCCCCTTTGGCACTGATGACTCCGGCTATTTCCCCCAGTTCATTTTCTATGGCCGATGTGCAGTGTCCGCAGGATATTTTAGGTATGGACAGCGTCTTTTTTTCCATGTCTCGTCTCCTTTGTTATGATTGTTTATCATAGTACAGGACAAAAAATATATGTTACAATGACATATTAAGTAATAATAAA
>CAZHPS010000341.1:0-7608 GCA_964534335.1 uncultured Desulfobacterales bacterium | reverse complement strand
GGTCAGGAAATTCCCTATTCCACTGCCGTGACAGTGGAATCTTTTTCCGAAACCGAAAAACTGATTACCATTCATGCCACCATTCATGTGGAAAAGGATTCACAAAAGGGAATCATCATTGGAAAACAGGGGCAGAAACTCCGGCTGATCGGCGAATCCGCACGCAAAGACATTGAGCGTATGCTGGGCGTGCAGGTTTTTCTCAAACTCTTTGTCCGGGTCCAGAAAAACTGGAGCCGGGATACAAAATCGCTCAGAAAGTTCGGATACTGATGATTCTGTCTTTTCATCCCTGTTTTGTCGGTCATAAAAATATCCTATGTGCGGGAAGGGAACCGGATGCTGCGGATCTGTCTGCCATAAAGGAAGCACAGGCAGTGGTGCTGTCCCAGGGATGCAGGGGCAGTCTGTACCATATGGCAAGGGAAAACTGCTGCAATGTTTTTCCCAATTATGATGCCAGATTCAGTTATCCTGACAAAATCGGACAGATACACCTGTTCAGAGAGAAAAAAGTTTCCCATCCGGAAACAGAAATATATGAAAATGTGGATGCATACTTCAGTCATTACGGCAAATTCATCCGCAAACCTGATGTGGGATTTCCCTTTGTTTTCAAATTCAACTGGGGCGGAGAGGGGGAGAATGTCTTTCTGATCCGCTCCACTTCCGAGCTGCGGAATGTGGTGCAGATGGCAACGGAATTTGAACGCACAGGCCAGAAAGGTTTTCTGGTTCAGCAGTATGTTCCCTGCCAAAACCGTTCTCTCCGGATTGCTGTCATTGGAACGCAGATGGTTTCATACTGGCGCGTCCAGAAGGATTCAGATGTTTTCTGCGCGAATATCCGCAAAGGCGGATATATTGACACAGATTCAGACCCGGAATTTCAGGAACAGGCCATGAAGGATTTGCAGGCATTCTGCACTGATTCCGGCATCAATCTGGCAGGGTTTGATTTTCTCTTTTCCTCTGCATCCAAAAGCATTGAACCGCTTTTTCTGGAAATCAACTGGTTTTTCGGAAGAACAGGACTGGGCGGATCTGACAGTTATTACAAACTGCTGATCTCAGAAATTGAAAAATGGGTACTCTCTCTGGGACTGGATTGCCCGAAGCAGTGCATTGACTGCAAAAAGGAATGACAGTCATGGATTCCTACGGTTTTTATCCGGAAGAGGAGGATATCCGGAAGGAAAGGCACAAAGCCAGGGATCTCCGATCCAGTCAGTGGTGGAAGCGCCAGTGTGCCAAAGGCATATGCCATTACTGCGGAAGAAAAATCCGGGCTGCTGAACTCACCATGGATCATATTGTTCCTGTTTCCCGCGGGGGAAAAAGCACAAAAGGCAATGCTGTTCCCTGCTGCAGGGAATGCAACAGCAGAAAAAAGCAGCTTCTTCCAATGGAATGGCAGGAGTATCTGGATGGGTTCCGGCAGAAAGTTCAGTCCTGAACATTTTTATGTTATTCATAAGGGATGCGAAAAATGTTTTTCTGAATCCAATTTTTTGACAGGAGGAATAATGAAAAAAATCGCTGTTCTGTTTTTGCTTTTTCAATGTCTGTTCTGTTTTGATGCCCTGGGTACCGAAGTATCCATGGGAAGTGGTGCTGCTTACAATATCAGCGGTGAAACCGTCACTCTGTGGGCGGAACAGGTTGTCAACGGGGATGCAGATTCTGATTCCGGAACACTGAAACTGAAACTGTGGGCAAGTTCCAAGCCTTATTCCGGCGGTACAATAAACGGTTATATACTGGCTGTTTATAATCTCGGCAAACTTGATTCCGGAGAATCTCTCGATGATATTGATGCATCTGTTTCCTATGATCCGCCGCCTTACGGAAAGTATTATATCACACTGACCCTTACGGAATCAGACGGTTCAAACGACATCATCAGGGATTATGCAGGTTTTGAGAATACCCAGATACTGGGCAGTGAAACTTCGGAGGAAACTGAAGATGACAGCGGCGGGAGCAGCACTTGTTTCATATCAGTTGTTTCATCCGGAATAAGAAACATATATTCAGGCTATTGGAAAGATACAGCAATATCTGCCGGAAACCGGTGAGCAGGCAACCGTAAATTTTCAGATGCGGTTATTGCCGTCCCGAATCATTTTTTTAAAGAAATGGAAGAGGATATTTATATGAAAATCTATCTGGCTATATTAACTATATTGATTGCAGGATCGATTTCCTGCCTTACTGCTGATGCTTCAGATTGTATTGGATGCTGTTCCGGACATGGAGGAGTTGTTTGCTATAATGGGGTTACAAAATGTGCAGATGGCACTTCGTTATCTCAGACCTGTATCAATAAAGGTTGTGATGCTTGTTTATCACCTTGTGATTATAGCATTCTCCCAAACAGTCAGTCTTTTGCATCTTCTGGCGGTATTGGCAGTGTGAGTGTAACGACCCAAAGCGGATGTACATGGACTTTATCAGAAAATCTGAGTTGGGTAACGATAACATCGGGCAGCAGCGGAAGCGGAAACGGCACGGTTTCCTATTCGGTTGCTGCAAACACAGATACATCATCCCGAACAGGAACAATAACAATTGCAGGAAAAACTTTCACAATCACACAGTCCTCTGCAATAACCTGCAATTACAGTATTTCATCGGTCAGTGAATCTTTTGGTGCTTCAGGCGGTACAGGCAGCGTGAGTGTAACTGCTCAAAGCGGATGTACATGGACTGTATCAGAAAGTCTGAGTTGGGTAACGATAACATCAGGCAGCAGCGGAAGCGGAAACGGCACGGTTTTCTATTCGGTTGCTGCGAACACAGATACATCATCCAGAACAGGAACAATAACAATTGCAGGAAAAACTTTCACAATCACACAGTCCTCTGCAATAACCTGCAATTACAGTATTTCATCGGTCAGTGAATCTTTTGGTGCTTCAGGCGGTACAGGCAGTGTGAGTGTAACAACCCAGAACGGATGCAGTTGGACTGTTCAAAACAATGCTGTATCATGGATCATCGTCACATCGATCAGCAGCGAAATCGGAAACGGCATGGTTTCCTATTCGGTCGCAGCGAACACAGATACATCATCCAGAACAGGAACAATAACAATTGCAGGAAAAATTTTCACGGTTGTCCAGTCCGGAATACCTTGCAATTACACTATTTCACCGGTCACTGAATCTTTTGGTGCATCTGCCGGTACAGGCAGCTTGACTGTAACAACCCAGAACGGATGCGGTTGGACTGCTGTAAGCAACGCCAGTTGGATAATCATAACATCTGGGAGCAATATTTCTGGAAATGGAATTATTGATTATTCTTTTGAGGCCAATTCAGGTATTGATAGAACAGGAAGTATAAACATTGCAGGAAAAATTTTTACGATTAATCAGACTGGTATTTTAATTTATGGAGATATGAATTTTGATCAAAAGCTGAATATGGATGATGTTATATATATTTTGCAGGTAACAGCCAATATCAGAACAAATCAGACAGTTTTTTCTGATATATCATTATCTGATGCCATTTATATTCTCAAAATATTGACAGGAAAGATTGAAAATTCGGTAGATGGTTAGATTAGCCGGAATGCGGCTGACATACAGTAATCTGCTGAATTTTTTGAAAATCTGATGTAATATTAGTTATTTAAATGTGTTCAATGCTGTTCCCAATCATTTGCCCAAAGTCATGGGAGCAGGCGCGGGAACTGTAATTTGCACAAAAATGGGGTTCATATTTACTGATTCAACACAAGGAGATGGCAGACATGCAGCGTTGGTTTGTGTTTTTTTTCAGTGTCGTGCTGATAGCGGGATGTGCATCCCAGAGACTTAACCCGGAATCTGTAAGCACGCAGATTTCCAATGTGGAACTGATGATCAGTCAGGCAAAGCAGAACAGGGCAGAGGAATATGCCCCGCTGGAACTGCGGCTGGCGGAGGAAAAACTTCTGGCGGCCAAACAGTCTTTGAAAGATGGAGAAACTGATATGGCCGGCCGCAAAGCAGAAATGGCTATGGAACATGCCAGAGTGGCAGAAGCCAAAGCCCAGTCCGGAAAGGCGAAAAAGCAGACACAGAAGGAACAGAAGGACGTGGATATACTGCGCAACGAGCTTGACCGGGCGCAGGAAGTGAAACCATAAGGATTTAAGGATGATGAAGGAGTGAAATGATGAAAAGATTTTTCAGAGCCCTGTCTCTTGCTGTAATGGCAGGTATTTTTATGTGGGGATGTGCATCTGCCCCCAATCCCGCGATGCAAAGCGCACGCGCAGCCTTTGAACGGGCCAGGGCCATGCCCGATGTAATGGAAAATGCGGCTGCCGACATGTATGATGCTGAGAAGATACTGCGGAAAGCTGAAGAGGCTGATGACTGGGATGAAATGACCTATCTGGCAAATCAGGCTGAAAAAAAAGTGGAATATGCAGTTTCGGTAGCGGAAATGGAAACAGCAGAAAAAGAAGAGGCCGAACCGGAAGAGGAAGAACCGAAAGTTCTGCTGGATACCCGTGAGCATGATGGAGATTGAAAGAAAAGGCACGTGAGACAGAGATTGCCGGAGGTCAAAGTTCATAAGACTGGAGAAGTTCCGGACTGAAAGTCCGGGACACTGAAATTATTCAGAAAAGACTGCCGGACTTTCACACTCCTTAAATTTTCTTACGGAAATGGCATTGAAATTAACATAAGGAAAACATAATGAGCAGAGAAAAGATCAACAGGGGTTTTGCAGAAATGTTCAAAAACGGTGTCATCATGGATGTCACCAATGCGGATCAGGCAAAAATTGCCGAAGACGCGGGCGCATGTGCAGTCATGGCACTGGAGCGGGTTCCTTCGGATATCCGAAAAGACAATAAAGTAGCGCGCATGAGTGATCCGGCCATGATTGAGCTGATCATGAAAACTGTTTCCATACCGGTCATGGCAAAAGTCAGGATCGGGCATTTTATGGAAGCCCGCATACTCGAAGCACTTGGGGTTGATTTTATTGATGAAAGCGAAGTGCTGACTCCCGCGGATGACAGCCGTCATGTTGATAAAAAAGGATTTTCGGTTCCCTTTGTGTGCGGCGCACGCAATCTTGGAGAGGGACTGCGGCGCATACATGAAGGCGCAGCCATGCTTCGCACCAAAGGGGAGGCCGGAACCGGAAATGTGGCAGAGGCTGTCCGGCATATGCGGATTATCAACCAGGAAATCGCCCAACTGCGGGGAATGGATGAAAAGGCAATGAATGAAAAAGCAGCGGAATACCGGGTTCCGGTGGCCCTGCTGGAGGAAACCTGCAGACTCGGACGCTTTGCCACAGTGAATTTTGCCGCAGGCGGTATTGCCACACCTGCGGATGCGGCCATGATGATGGTTTTGGGGGCTGACGGTGTTTTTGTGGGTTCAGGCATTTTCAAATCCGAAAATCCCCCGAAAATGGCACTTGCCATTGTAAAATCCGTGATAAATTACAATGATCCGGCCAAACTTGCGGATTTGTCCAAAAATCTGGGAGATGCCATGATCGGGCTGGAGAATTCCTCCCTGAGCATCCGCATGGCAGAGCGGGGAGTATGAAATGTGCGTGGGGCTGCTGGGACTACAGGGAGCGTTCCGGGATCATATCCCGATTCTGAAAACACTGGGATCTGAATTTCGGGTGCTGAGAGAGCCATGTGATCTGGACAGTGTGGATCGCGTGATTCTGCCGGGCGGTGAAAGTACGGTCATGGCAAAATTTCTCAATGAATTCAGCATGACCATGCCTCTGCAGGACAGAATCAGGAAGGGAATGCCGGTCTGGGGCATCTGCGCGGGCAGCATTCTGCTTGCAGACAGGGTTGACGGACATCCCGGACTTTTGCAGGTTCTGCCTGCGGAGATTCAGAGGAATGCGTATGGACGTCAGGCGGCCAGTGATATGAAAGAGATAAGTGTTCCTGTACTCCAATGTTCCGCTTTTCCGGCCATGTTCATCCGTGCGCCCCGTTTTCTTTCTCTGGGAGATGGTGTGGAAGTGCTTGCATACTGCGGAAAAGATCCGGTTTTTGTCCGCAGCGGAAACGTAATGGTCACCACCTTTCATCCTGAGCTTACCGGGAATCCGATTTTTCATAAATATTTCCTTGCATTGTAAGCTCCTTTCCCTGTTTGCTATGTTTTCATTCTTCATCAGTCATTTTTTTCCACAGAGAACACTGAGGATTTTACTTAAAATCCGCTGTGCACCCTGTGGGAAAAAATGCAGCCGCAGATTTTGATTTACTGACTTTTATACAATATTTATTGTCAGTTTTTCCCCGGTTCCGCGTTTGCAGAAAACTGCTCCGCTTAATTTTTGCACTCCTCCGGATTTGTATTCCGGTGAGTTGATATAAATCTGTCTGAATTTTCAGGAAAAACAGGCATGACACAAATATTTTGCTCTGCGGCTGTTTTTCCGCCACAAAGACACAACCATGCAAAGTTTCACGAAATTTGCAGAAATAAGCTGTCTGATGCCCGGTATGTTTCATGAATTCATGTCTGGCGGTTTTTTTTTGATTTCATCCCATTCATCCAGTCTTCTGGCCGATTCCATTATAATTTCCATTGTGCTGATTTCCCTGATGTTCTGTTCATCAAAATCAATGATGCAGTCCCGGTATTCAAAAGCCCCGTCCCGCCAGAAGAAAAGTTCCAGCACAGCTTCCTGAACCTGATGGCAGATGACATCCCTGAGCACATTTTCATCAAGCAGATTCATGGACAAAAGGATTTCACCAAGCATCTTTTCCGTTTTTTTGCCGATGTGCAGAGCAGCGCGCAGTTTCTCATTTGTGATGAGTCCTTTGCTGACAAGAATCTGGCCCAGTCTCAGCCCGCTGCTGTCGCTGGCAGCAATAATATTTCCGTTTTTCAGGCAGATGGCACTTTTCAGATGGGCTTTGGACAGATGGAGAATTCCGGTTTTTTCCTTTGAGGCCAGCATCTGCAGAACAGTGGCCAGATCAATGGAGTCCAAATTTCCCCTGAAATCCACAGTAAGGGAATCATTGGGAAAACGGATGGACAGGCGGAAAGGATTCCACAGCAGATGCCGGTCACGGGTGTTCCACGAACGTATGGCCTTTTCCCTGCTTTCCTCCCTGGGACCGTTTGCACCGCACAGACAGCGGACAGCAAAACGGTTTCCGGGAAAGGAAACCAGGGACATCCATATTCTGCCGCAGAAGGGGCATTGTCTGAATTCTTTGATGGGATGGGCTTCGGACTGCATTCCGGATCCTTTCTTTATCCTGAACAGGGAATTATGAACCAAAGCCATCCCTGTGTCAATCCATAAGGAATGAAAATTAAGCAAGATCCCTTTCATTCCGGTGGAAGCCTGAATCCACAAATCCGTATTCAGCGGATACCGGCTTTTTTCTGTATGACCGGAACCGGAAATTGTTTAACGTAAAGTCCGGCATAATACTGATTCGCCATTGATTTGATACAAAAGTGTCAGTTTTTCCCCGGTTCCGCGTGTGCAAAAAACCGCTCCGCTTAATTTTTGCACTCCTTCGGATTTGTATTATGCATTGTAAGTAACCTTCCATAAATTTTCGGGTATAAAATTTATGGAACCGTCCTTAAT
>CAZHPS010000340.1:0-7636 GCA_964534335.1 uncultured Desulfobacterales bacterium | reverse complement strand
GGGGTGTGTGTCTTTTCCCATTCCCAAACACACCCCTTTGTCCCCTCTCAAGAGGGGAATGAGAACTTAACTGCCCTGCTCTCAGGAGGGGAATGAAGAACTTAACCGCCCTGCTTTACAAAGGGGGGGAGTTACAAATTTTTTGCGTAACATCAGTTATGTAAAACAAATCAGAAAGTTATAACTGCATGACTGCAATTGTCAAAACAGATGTTTCTATTCAAAAGACACTTTTTGATCAGGCTGAAATTCTGGCTCAGCAGCTCAATATATCCCGAAGTCATTTATTCGGCATAGCCATTGAGAATTTCATCAAAAAACACCAACACCGGGCTTTACTTGATGAAATCAACAAGACCTGCGAAGATCATCCTGAGCCGGATGATCAGATTCTCCTTGCCAGGATGAAAGGACATCATCGCAAACTGGTGGAGGGTGAATGGTAATTTTGAACTGTGCCCTGTGGTGGGTTCCGCTCCGCTACACCCACCCTACGAACTACGAAATTGGCAAACAATATCTTGAATTTAATGAAAAAACTTTAACCAAAGGAGATGTAAATGAGTATTCGATCAGAATGTTGTAAAAAAGCAATTTCCGCTTCCCGGTCAGATCATTCCGGAGCCATCGGCTGTATGAATTTTTCCAGGGGCCGGTTACAGCGGTACATTTTTCTTCCGCTTATGCTGGTTTTACTCCTGTCCGGGTGCGGCACACCTGTGGGTGTCAAACCTGCGGGGCTGCGGGACGCGTATCAGCAGATAAACGCATCCGCACTTTCAGACGCAGAACCCAGTTACAGTACCAAAGTTGTGCTGCACCGCTACAATCTGGTGGATCAGGTCAAAAAGGATCCCCATGCCACCATCCTTGCGCTTCATGAAAAGGCTTCGGGCGAAGATGACCGGAGGGATCTGCGTTTCGCTCTCGCGGAGTTGAACTTTCTGTATGCTGAGATTCTTCAAAAAGATGATCATAACTATAACAAAGTGCTGGCTCCGGACTATTTTCTCACATCTGCCATCTATGCCTATCTGTTTCTGCTGGGAGACAGTCAGGAACCGCTGCCAAGCCCCTATGACAACCGGTTCCGGGAAGCCTGTGAACTCTATAACCGTGCCCTGGGCAAAGGACTGGCTACCGGGGAAAACGGCCATGTGCCGCTGAAGGCCAGAGTTCGGAAGCTGCCTATCGGGCAGTTGTCTCTTACCATCAATACCAGTGCCCTTAAATGGGATATTAATCAGTTTGAGAGAGTTATATGCGCAGATGATTATCTGGTGCGCGGTTTCACGACCCGGAACCGGATGTCAGGTATGGGACTGCCTTTGATTGCGGTAAAACCGAAATCAGCAGCACTCACCGGCGAACGTGTGGCTCCCATAACAGCCTTCCTCCGAATCATCGGTGGCAGGAAGGAGCTTATGATGGGAACGGGCCGTGCAGAACTGGAACTGTACTCGTCTTTTGATGACCCGAAGGTGACGGTCAATGGACAGACAGTACCCCTTGAAACAGATACAACCGCGCCCATCGCGCTGGCACTGGATAATCCGGACGCATGGTCACAGGGCTTACGCCGGTTTTTCATGCTTGAAGAGCAGATTGAGCCCCAGATTTTAACGGTTCAGCCCTATGAGCGGGGCAGGATTCCTGTGGTTTTTGTGCATGGGACAGCCAGCGATATGGTCTGGTGGGCAGAGATGCTCAATACCCTGCGCGGTGATCCGCTGTTACGAAAGCACTGCCAGTTCTGGTTTTTCCGCTATAACAGCAGCCGTCCGGTTTTGAGTTCCGGCGCGGCTCTGCGGAAAATTCTCATCGAAAAACGCCGTGAATTCGATCCTGACGGCACTGATCCGGCAATGAACCAGATGGTTGTCATCGGTCACAGCCAGGGGGGATTGCTGACCAAACAGACAGTTGTGGAGACCGAAGAAAAAATATGGCTTTCCCTGAGTGATACTCCTCTGGATAAAATGGACATGGATGCGGAAGCCAAAGAAACAATCCGCGAACTGATGTTTATTGAACCCCTGCCCTTTGTCAAGCGCGTGGTTTTCATTTCCACGCCGCATCGGGGCAGTTTTCTGGCAAAGAACTGGGTTATGAGTGTATTCCGCCGTATCGTGAGCCTTCCCATCAATGTTGTGAAGGGGGCAGCCTCTTTCATGAATATTGCGGGAAAACTGAAACTGCCCATCCAGTTGGAAGGCAAAATGCCGACCAGTCTGGATGGCATGTCGCCCAGTAACCCGGTTTTGAAAACCCTGGCCGGGATTCCTGTTAATCCCGGAGTAACGTCTCACTCCATTGTTGCGGTTCAGGGGGATGACGAACTGTACGAAAGCAATGACGGTGTGGTGGAATACAAAAGCGCGCATATAGACGGTGTTGCCTCGGAATTCATTGTTCACTCCGGACACTCCTGTCAGGAACATCCCCTGACCATTGAAGAGGTGCGCAGGATTCTTCTGGAACATCTGGTGTCTCAGACGTTCTGAACGCATGGATTACCGGTTAATGATGTTGAAACATGATTTTCAGTTCCCCGCCTAGAGAATATAACCACCCTGTATTTCAGAGAATCGTGGAATAACGCACTCTTTGCTGATACTCTGAAATTCAAGGTGGTGTCCTTTGCAGTTAGGTGATTTCCAGAAAAAAATATACCGCAAAAGTATCAGAAGCTTCCAGCTTCTGCCATGTGCATGTGAACCCTTAATTGGTATATTTATAGGCTTTAAGAAAATAATTTTGGGATTTCACGCAGGTTGGGGTGAACGGAGTGAACCCCAACTGAATCAGGATGTTGGGGTTCACTCCGTTCACCCCAACCTACCAAAAATAATTATCTTAAAAGCTATAAAAAAAATTACAATCGGAATCTGCCATGAATATTGATCAAACCCGTATTCAGCATATGAACAGAAAAGAGATTCAGCCCGGAAATTATGTGCTGTACTGGATGCAGCAGTCCCAGCGCGCGGAGTACAACCATGCTCTGGAATATGCAGTTTTGCAGGCCAATGAACTGAAACTGCCGGTGCTGACGGTTTTCGGACTGAGCGATCAGTATCCGGATGCCAATCTGCGCCATTACACCTTTATGACTGAGGGACTCAGGGAAACACGGGAGGAACTGGCCCGGCAGGGAATCCGGATGATTATCCGCAGGGCAGAGCCGGACAAAGCAGCTTTGGAAGCCGGAAAAAATGCGTCTTTGATCGTATGCGACCGGGGTTATCTCCGTCATCAAAAGCACTGGCGGCAGAATGTGGCACAGAAAGCCGGGTGCCGCGTAGTGCAGGTGGAAAGTGATGTGCTTGTTCCTGTGGAAACAGTTTCATCCAAAGCAGAATACGCTGCCCGCACCATCCGCCCGAAAATCCGCAGGCATCTGGATATTTATCTCAGCGGTTTCCGCAGAACCATGCCGGATATTTATTCCACAGAGACAGACTGGGGCATTCCTGATATTGGGGATTCAGATGACTGGCTCCGCGACCTGAATATTGACAGGACAGTACTTCCGGTTTCCCGTTTTTATAAAGGCGGAACCTCTCATGCGGAAGCCCTGTTTGAGAAATTCCTCACGCAGAAACTCAGCAGTTACCACATTCACCACAACCGGCCGGAAAAAGGCGATGTTTCCTGCATGAGTCCGTATCTGCATTTCGGCCAGATTTCCCCGCTGTGGCTGGCCCTGCGCATCAAAACTCTGGAAAACAAATATCCGGAAGCAGTGTCAGCCTGGCTGGAGCAAATAATCGTCCGCAGAGAACTGGCAGTGAATTTTGTATATTATACAGACAATTATGACCGTTATGACTGCCTTCCCGCGTGGGCGCGCACTACGCTCGATGAACACCGCGATGATCCCAGGGAATATCTTTATACAGCAGAAGAACTGGAAAAAGCCCAAACCCATGATGAATACTGGAATGCTGCTATGTCGGAAATGATCCATACAGGATATATGCACAACCACATGCGCATGTACTGGGGAAAAAAGGTTCTGGAATGGAGCCGGACACCGGAACAGGCATTTGAAAATCTTTTGCACCTGAACAACAGATATTTTCTGGATGGCCGGGATCCCAACTCTTACGCGGGCATTGGCTGGATCTTCGGCCTTCATGACAGGGCATGGAAACAGCGATCTGTTTTCGGAAAAATCCGCTGCATGACGGCATCAGGTTTGGAGAGAAAATGCGGCATCAGCGAGTATGTAAGGAAAATCCGCATATTTTATGGGGAAAAAAAGTAAAATGGCATGGTATATTCTCTGCTTTCATTCTTTGTATTTACATTTATATATTTTTATCCTATTCTGCATACCGGAACAGGAAATAAAACGCTGATCCTCAGAAAGAGAGCAGCCATGCCGGAAAAAAATACATGGGCTTCCCCGGAACTGATAAAAAATTTTCCGCGTTTGCTGCCGCAGGAGAAAAGGATAAGGGGCTGTATCAAAATAAACTGTTGCAAACCCTAAGGGATTTCAAAACCCTTAGGGTTTCCGGACGGAAAAATTGTACAGGTTATTTTTTTACAAACCCTAAGTAAGATTCCATAAATTTTCGGGCATAAAATTTTTAGAAAAACCGGATTTTTTGGAAAAATCCGGTTTTTTGAATACACGAAAATTTTTGTTTGCCTGCTTATTCCGAAACCTGATGACCTGTTTTCCGCTCTTCTGAAAGAGGACAGGGATGTTTTTGAAAAAGCAGTCCGGGAAATGGGCAGATTTGAGACATTATGGAACTGAAATTTCTTAAAACACCGGATGGTTCGGGTGTCAGGGGACAGGACAGATCCTTAAACCTGAACACTGAAACCCTGAAAACGGTACATCAGCAGTTTTCAGATTCCTTATACCAATTCGCTATTGAATTTATACAATAAAGTGAGTTATTTCCTCTGTGTTCTCTGTGGTTTTTTCTCTCTGTGTTCTCTGTGGGAAACCGAATCATAAGTATATTTTCAATGGAGAATTGGTATTACACGAAAAAACAAGGAAACATACAGCATGAATACAGACAGAAAAAAATGGGGTGCATCCGAATGGCTGGCCGAGGGGATTCGCTGCTTTCACCTGCCTGACGGCATCAGGGCAGTGGAAGCCCTTAACAAATCCATAGCAATCAATCCGGAACACCGTGAACACAACGGTGATACAGCCTATTTTTACCTGGGAAAAATCTATGAGGTGGAAGGACGGCTGGAAGGTGCGGCAGAACTGTATTCCAAAGCACTTTCCCTGTGGCCTGAAGATGAGGAAAGTCTGATTGGACGCGGAAGCTGTTTTTATGCCAGCGGAGAGTATGACAAAGCCATTGCTGATTTTGAAAAAGTTCTCCGTATTCCGCAGTCGCGAAGAAATGTTTCCCCTGCGGATCTGTATTACGGACTGGGGCTGTGCCTGTCCCAAAAAGGGGATTACAGAAAAGCTGCTGAATTTGCACAAAGAGCTGTTGACGAATCGCCGGATTATGATGAATATGTGTATCATCTGAAACACATTGTGAAGGCGGATGAATCCGCGATACCGGATAAATCTGTGTATCTCATGCAGTACAGAAAACTGCTGGCCGAAATGGAAATGAAACTGGCCGGAAACTGAAACATCTGAAAAATCAGGTCGGAAATCAAAAAGACAGGAGAGGCCGTAATGAAAGACGAACTCAAGACCAAATCCCAGTTGATCGAGGAACTGGAGCAGATGCGCAGAAGAGTGGAGGAACTTGAAGCTCAGATTGGCAGAATGGAAAGGGAGAAAGCCGAGGCACATCAGGAACGGATCAGGCGTCAGGAACGGAAAGGATTGCGCGCCAATATTGAATTTATAACAGATTTCGATATTGTGGATGCCAGGGGGATTGATATTTCCGATGGGGGTATCAGTTTTGAACTGTTTGAGGAACTGCCTTTTGAACTGCGTTTTGAGCTGGAAAACCGGCTCCACCACTACCGGGCCAATCTGGTCTGGGTCAAGCGGATTCCCGAAGGCGGATTCCGTTTCGGTCTGATGTTTATCCGTCCCCCCCAGTCTGTCGAATCTTTCTGAATCTGCAGAAGTCAGGATAACTGTGATATTTCTCTCCCAAATCACTGCTTATATCAGACAAAAGCAGCCCCGTATTTCTGATTCTGAACAAAAAAGCAAGGAAAGCATATGAACATACTCCTGATTTCCGCAAACACGGAAAAAATCAATATGCCCACTCTGCCTATGGGACTGGGCTTTGTGGCAGCGGCTGTGAAGCGTGCCGGGCACAGAGTGCATTTTCTGGATCTTATGGGAATCGAAAAACCTGAGAAAATGGCGGAAAACACTTTGAAAACATTCCGGGCAGATGTCATCGGCATTTCCATCCGCAATGTGGATGATCAGATCAGCGCGAGTCCCCGCTTTCTGATCAAAGAGGCCGCAGACCTTGTTACCCTGTGCAAAAAACTCTCTTCCGCTCCCATTGTGCTGGGTGGAGCCGGGTACAGTCTTTTTCCCCAGGCCATGCTGGAATATCTGGACGCGGATATGGGCATACAGGGAGAAGGGGAAGCGGCCTTTACAGAACTGCTGCACTGTATGGAAATGGAAAAAACCATTTCCGGCATTCCCGGTCTTTACATCAGGGGAAAAGGTTTGCAGGCCCCGCGTGTCTGCATCCGGCCAGATGAATGGCCTTTCCCAGATCCGGATCTTTTTGATGCCGGTCTTTCCCAAAATCCGGCTTATTATCTTCCCTTTCACACCCGCCGGGGCTGTCCCATGAAATGCAGTTACTGCGCCACATCCGTAATCGAGGGAAATCTGATCCGCAAACGCTCCCCGGTATCTGTGGTCAGAGAACTGAAAAGATGGCGCGCAGCCGGTTTTTCCCGCATTTTTTTCACAGACAACACCTTTAATCTCCCACCATCCTATGCACAGCAGTTCTGTGAACTCCTGGCAGCCGGAGATTTGGATCTGCAATGGCGATGTATCATCTACCCCGGATATGTCACCGAAAATCTGGCAAAAGCCATGTCAAAGGCCGGATGCAGGGAGGTTTCTCTGGGATTTGAAAGCGGCAGTGACCCTGTGCTGCGCGGGATGGGAAAACGGTTTACATCCAAAGACATCCGGCAGTCTGCACAGATACTGGCTGATGCGGGGATCAGCAGCATGGGATTTCTGCTTCTGGGCGGCCCGGATGAAACACGGGAATCAGTTCTGGAAAGTCTGGAATTTGCAGATTCCCTGAAACTGTCTGCCATGAAACTCACTGTTGGAATACGGATTTATCCCCATACCCGGCTTGCGGAAATTGCGCGTGCACAAGGCGTGATTGATGCTGGGGACAATCTGCTTTTCCCGAAATTCTACATAAAAACAGGAATGGAAGACTGGCTGCGGGAAACTGTGGCTCAGCGGATGGCTGAGCGGCCCAACTGGATGGGATAATTCCAGAGTACAGAAAAACCGGATTTTTTGGAAAAATCCGATTTTTTCAACTCACAGATTAAGGGCTGACAGAATATTATACCAAATCGCTTTCAACACATGAGAATGTCAGATGCTGTTTTTTCGTGCTTTCCGTGTTTTTCGTGGTTAAAAAAAGAGGCATTCCCCGAACTTTGAAAGCGATTT
>CAZHPS010000339.1:0-7638 GCA_964534335.1 uncultured Desulfobacterales bacterium | reverse complement strand
TACTTAAAATATTTTGGTAATTCTGCCGGGCGGATTTTAACCGCAGAGTAACGCAAAGTTTCCTCAGAGTCACACAGAGTTTTTATTTGCGGAATTCAGATCTGAATCTGAACCTTTGCCAAATGTTTCAAGTAATGGTATATGTTTTGTGCAATTCGTGCAGATTAGTGTCATTCGTGGCTATACAGGCAGCATGAACTTGCTGTATTCATATAAACTGTTTTTCAATTAAGGAGGAAATGATTATGAAAAGTATCAGAAAAGTGGCAGTTGCATTGTGTCTGGCGGCAATGGTCGGTTCGGCATATGCCGCAGACGTAGTCCCGGCAGATAAACTCTTGGAAATTATGGCAAGAGGCAGGATGATCATTGCTGTAGAGGCAGAGTATCCGCCTATGTCGGAACTGATCAAAGGGGCCAAACGCAGTTCTGAAACCAAATGCCTTTCCAATGAATACACTTCAGCGGAATTTGCAGGTTTTGAAACAGAGGTGACAAAGGAACTTGCCCGGCGTCTGGGAGTGGAAGCCTGTTTTGTGGCTCCGCCCTGGGCAGAAATCATCAGCGGAAAATGGGCGGATCGCTGGGATATTGCCATTGATTCTGTTTCCATTACCTCAGAACGCATGGAATCTCTGTATTTTGCCCAGCCCTATTCATCAGAACCGACTGTTTTTTTTGTTCATAAGAACAATACCTCATTCAAGACCCCTGCTGATCTTTCAGGAAAAAAGATCGGTGTGTGTGCAGGCTGCACATTTGAGCATTATTTGGACGGAACCCTGACACTGCCCGGTCAGACTATGGAATATCCTGTCAAAGATCCGGATATTATGGCCTATGATGTGGAAAACAAAAGTTTTGCGGATTTGGCTCTCGGTGATGGCACAAAGCTGGATGCTGTTCTTACCAATGTGTTCATTGGCAACAAGGCACTTTCTGACGGTATACCCATCAGACAACTGGGAGAACCTGTGTTTTATACCCATGTTGCTCCGGCCATAGACAAAAAACACAGCAGAAATCCGATTCCCTTTGTCAAAAAGATCAGTGAACTCATTATGCAACTGCATGATGATGGAACTTTGACAAAACTGGCTGAAAAATATTTCAGTGTCAAAGCAGATGTGATTGGGCCTGCAAAAAAGTTTGATATTCAGTCTCTGGGGCAGTATCAGCAGATTGAAAAATAGTTTATCGGAAATAAGATAAAACAGGCTTCCAGCTTGTTTATATATGCTTTAAGAAAATAATTTTGGGGTTTCCTGCAGGTTGGGGTTCACTGAATTCACCCCAACCTACTCCAAAATAATTATCTTAAAAGCTATAACCGCAGCACAAGCTGGAAGCTTATGCTAATTTTTCTATTTTATAATTTTTTTCAATCAGGAGGATATGATGATAAACAGCATGAAAAATATCACAATGGTAATAGTGACAGTTGCCCTGTTTCTGATGATACCGGCAAATCCGGCATCAGCAGCAGACAGAAACCCGTCAGACAAACTCTCGGAAATTATGGCAAGAGGCAGAATCATCATTGCAACCAATGTGGAAGAACCGCCCCGGTCAGATCTGATCAAAGGGGCGAAACGCAGTTCTGACACAAAATGTCCTGCCGGTGAATACACTTCATCAGAATTCACAGGGTTTGACATAGATGTAGGAAAAGAGATTGCCAGGCGTCTTGGAGTGGAAGCCTGTTTTGCAGCTCCGGAATGGGGCGAAATTATCAGCGGAAGATGGTCAGATCGCTGGGATATTGCCGTTGCTTCTGTTTCCATCACATCAGAACGCATGGAATCCCTGTATTTTGCCCAGCCGTATTACTCAGAACCGGCTGTTTTTTATGTTCACAGGGACAATGCAGTATTCAGACATCCGGCTGATCTTTCCGGAAAAAAAATCTGCGCGTGTGCAGGCTGTGTATTTGAGTATTATCTGGATGGAACCCTGACTTTGCCGGGTCAGAAAATAGAATATCTTGTCAAAGACACGGAAATTGCTGCCTATGATTCTGACAGTAAATGCTTTGGGGATCTGGGCGTGAACGCGGATGCGGTTCTTACCAGCATATACATCGGCAATCAGGCGATTTCGGAAGGTATGGCTGCCAAATTACTGGGTGAACCCGTGTTTTACACCTATATTGCTCCGGCCATAGACAAAAAGCAGAGCAAAAATCCCATAGCATTTATCAAAAAAATCAATGAGATCATTATGCAGATGCACAATGACGGAACCCTGTCAGGGCTGGCTGAAAAATATTTCAGACTCAAAACAGATGTTACAGCACCGGCAAAAGATTTCGGTATTCACTCTCTCAGGCAGTATGATTAGGGAAAAAGGCCGGAGTCCTGCGGTCAGGGAAGTGAAAGGTGTCAGGTGTCAGTGTTCAGGAAACCTGACATCTGAACACAGATCTGAGATGTGGGTGTTCAGGCTCCAGACCCCCTAACCCCCAACCCACTTTTTTGCAAGGAGAGTTTATGATATTCTACAGAAAAAGTCTGATGGCCCGGCTGGTCTCTTATTTTCTTTTCCTGTCTCTGTTCAGCGTGATTCTGACAGGATATCTGGTGTATGTTCAGGCCAGGGAATCGCTTAAAAATTCTGTGTTTGAACGGCTTGAATCCCTTGTAGCGTTCAAGGCGGATACTCTTAACCACTGGATAGAGGATCAGCGCGCGAACACAGCCTTTCTGGCATGGCTCCCTGAAGTCCGTACTCAGGCCGGAATCCTGAGGAACAGGGAATCCTCTCCTTCCGAATATCAGACGGCCTATGAAATTCTGTCAGAATATCTGAAAACTGTGGCCTCCAGAACCTCTGACACAGAAGAACTGTTTATTCTGGATTCCAAAGGCACTGTTGTTTTTTCAACAGACAAAAACTGTGAGGGTCAGTCCCGTTCCTCTTTTCCCTATTTTTCCAAAGGACGCACCATGACCTATGTGCAGAATGTCTGTATTTCACCGCTTTCCGGAAAACCTGCCATCACCATTGCCACTCCTCTGTTCAACAAAGAGGGACAGCGTATCGGAGTGCTGGGCTCCCATCTCAATCTTTCACGCATGAACCGGCTTTTTCTGGAGCGCACAGGACTGGGAAACAGCGGAGAAACTTATCTGCTTGATCAAAAAGGAAATTTTGTTTCCGACATTCTGTATAAGACAGAAACCGGTTCCCGCGGGGAGATTCCGCGTGCCCCTGTTCTTTCACCGGAAACTGAAGCTGCTCTGAAAGGAAAAAACAGCGCGGGGCTTTCTCTCAATTATGCAGGCATTCCTGTAGTTGGTGTTTACCAATGGCTCAATGAACAGGAAATGGTGCTGGTCGCGGAAATGAACCAGACAGAGGCATTTGCACTGGCACGGCGTATGGCATGGATGATTTTCACTGTGGGAGCGGCCATTGCGGTGATGCTGGCAGTCGGTGTATGGTGGATGGCGCGGCAGATTGCCAGACCTGTTCTTGCCATTGCTGACACAGCAATCAAAGTGGCAGCAGGAGATCTGACACTGGAAGCCAAAGTGTTCACACAGGATGAAATCGGCATACTGGCAAAGGCATTCAATCAGATGACAGGACAGTTGCGGGAATCCATAACCCATCTTGAAGAGCGCGTGGCTGATCGCACTGCACAACTGGAGCAGCAGAAAGAACTTGCCGAAGCAGCCAACAAAGCCAAGAGTGTGTTTCTTGCCACCATGAGCCATGAAATCCGAACGCCCATGAACGGTGTCATCGGCATGACCGGGCTGCTGCTGGATACTGATTTGAGCAGAGACCAGCGCATGTTTGCGGAAAACATCAGAAACAGCGGAGAATCCCTGCTGACCATTATCAATGACATTCTTGATTTTTCCAAAATAGAGTCCGGCCAGATGGAACTGGAGAAAGTGTCGTTCAGGCTGCGGGAATGCGTGGAATCCGCACTGGATCTGGTGGCTGTGAAAGCCGGGGAAAAAGGACTGGATCTGATCGGTATGACAGATTCCCATCTGCCCACCGCGATTATGGGGGATGAAACCCGGCTGCGCCAGATCCTGCTGAATTTTCTGAGCAATGCAGTCAAATTCACCCATAAGGGTGAAATTGTTGTTTCCGTAAACGGATCGCCTTTGTCTTCTGAAGCCGGTTCTGCTGAAGCTGCAGAAACATGGGAACTGCATTTTGCTGTCAAAGATTCCGGCATCGGCATTCCCGCAGATCGCATGGATCGGCTGTTCAAATCCTTCAGTCAGGTGGATTCTTCCACAACACGGAAATACGGAGGAACCGGACTGGGACTGGTTATCAGCAAAAAACTTACGGAAATGATGGGCGGCAGTGTCCGGGTGGAAAGCACAGAAGGAAAAGGCACGATCTTCCATTTTTCCATCCGCGCAAAAGCTGCGGAAATGGCAAAACCGGTTTACCTGAATCCGGATCAGCCATGTCTGAGCGGAAAACATGTGCTGATTGTGGATGACAATGAAATCAACCGGGAAATCCTGGTGCGTCAGACAGGTTCATGGAAAATGAGGCCGGAAGCGGTTTCCTCCGGAGCAGAGGCTTTGGGCGCAGTCCTTTCCGGAACCGGATATGATCTCGCGATTCTGGATATGCAGATGCCGGAAATGGACGGGCTGGAACTGGCAGAAAAACTTCACAGAAAAAAAGAAAGCGAAAACCTGCCCCTGATTATGATGTCTTCAGCAGGACAGATGGAAAAAGAATCCGGACGGGCGGAATTTGCGGCCTGGCTGATCAAACCGGTCAGACAGTCCCAGTTGTACAATGTTCTGATGGAAGTTTTTGCCGGAAACAAAATGGCGCGGACGGATGGAGATGAGGAACTTGAATCAGAATATGATCCGCACATGGGAAAACGCCATCCGCTGCGGATTCTGGTGGCCGAAGACAATTCCATCAACCAGCAACTGGCTCTGCTGACTTTGGAGCGGCTGGGATATATTGCCGACATTGCGGGAAACGGGCTGGAGGCACTGGAAGCTGTGCACCGTCAGTTCTATGACACGGTGCTGATGGATGTGCAGATGCCGGAAATGGATGGTATGGAGGCCACAAAACAGATTCGCAGACAGATTCCTCCGGACAGACAGCCCCGCATCATCGCCATGACAGCCAATGCGCTGCAGGGCGACCGGGAAATGTGCCTGAACGCGGGCATGGATGATTATGTGAGCAAACCCTTTAAGGTAAAAGAACTGCTGCGCGCGCTGAGTCAGTGTCCCTGCCGCAGCAAATCTGAAAAAGCAGAAGAATTTCCGCAAAACGCGGATGCTCCTGTGACTGCCCAATCTGCTGAAACTGCTGCTTCTGTCTCCGAATGCCAGCCTGCGGAACTTGATCCGCAGGCTTTGAAAAACCTCAAAGCCATGCTCGGAAAAAAGGCTGCTGTCATGCTGCCGAAACTCATTGATGATTTCTTCCGTGACGCTGTCAGAATGCAGGAAGAGGCAAGGCAGGCAATGGAACAGGGAAAAACCGAAGACCTGCGCCGTGCAGTGCATACGCTCAAGTCCAATGCAAAAAATTTCGGAGCAACTGTGCTTGCACAACTGTGTCAGGAATCTGAAAATATTGCCAAAACCGGTTCATGTGATGTATCAGATCTGCTGCATCAGATTGAAACAGAATATCCCAAAGTGCGCGCTGCTTTGGAAATTATAAAGTATAGTATTTAAGATAATTATTTTGGGTAGGTTGGGGTGAACGGAGTGAACCCCAACATCCTGATTCAGTTGGGGTTCACTCCGTTCACCCCAACCTACATGAAACTACATGAAACCCCAAAAGTATTTTCTTAAAGACTATAGAACAAGCTTCCAGCTTGTTTTTTGCATATATTCCGGAGTGCAAAAATTAAGCAAAGCGGTTTTTTGCATAGCACAGATTCAAGGCTGACAAAATACTGTAATATTTGTTAAACTTTGTGCCTTTGCTGCGGAAGAACAGCAAATCTTCTGTGGCAAAGGTCAGACTGCAAACGATGAAACAGAGAAAAGGAGAAAAAATGAAGACAAAACATTTGGTATGTGTGTCAGTTGTGACAGGTTTGTTTCTGGCACTGGCAATTCTGCCGCAAACACTGCAGGCTGAAGATGTCATCAAAGTGGGCGTGATAGCCGATCTTGATTTCCCCGCTGGAAAGGCAATCCGGAACGCTGTTGAAATGGCAGCAGAGGAAATCAATGCCTCAGGCGGAATAATGGGCAGACAGGTTGAACTGGTGATTGCAGACACAAAGCTGAACCATGATATGGGAGCCTATGAATACACCCGTCTGGCAGGTCAGGAAAAGGTTGCGGCTGTTTTGGGAACATGGGCAAGTGAAATGGCTTTGGAAATTCTTGAACATGTTCCCAAATACAAAGTTCCCTATCTGACTGGTTCAGCTGCGCCGGAGATTGCGGAAAAGATTAAACAAAATTATGATTCTCTGAAATATGTCTTCAGAATGTATTTCAATTCTTATGAAATGGCAGATTTCAGTTCGGAATGGCTTATTGATGAAATGGTAAAAAAGCGGGGATTAAAGCGTTTTGCCATGATGGTGGAAGAAGCCAAATGGGCGCATCCCATTGCTGCAAAGTGGAAAAAAGAACTCAAAAATGCAGGTGCAGAAGTTGCAGTCACCGAGTATTTTGATAAAAACACCAAAGATTACAAACCCATATTTTCCCGGATTATCGAAGCAGAATGTGAAATGACCTGTGTATTGACCGCATTTGTGGATGCAGCCGCATTTCTTCCCCAGTGGACCGAATCCAAAGCAACACTTATGGGCGGAATCATAGGTTCTTTTCCAAACTCTTTCAGAGACCTGGGTGATAATGCGGTAAGCATTGTTTCACTGTCATGGCCCGGAATTTTCCCGGTAAAAGAAAAAGACAGGACATTTCTTGGGAAATATTCGGAAAGATACAAACTTGCACCAGATTATAATGCAACCAATGTTTATGATGCGCTGTATATGCTGAAATCCGCTGTGGAAAGGGCAAAATCCGTTGAGGCAGATGCCATTGTGGAAGCAATGGAAAAGACAGATTATGAGGGCGTTATGGGAAGATGGGTGTTTGACAAAACTTCCCATCATTCCAAATTCGGCCCCGGTTTTCGCAATTTTATCATGATGCAGTGGCAGGAAAACGGAAAAGCCTGCATTATATGGCCTGAAGATGTAAAAACCTGTGAAATGATACTTCCGCCCTGGTATAAGAAAAAGTAAGGTATTACATGACCAATTTAGATTTTACGGTATCAATTCCCCTCTTGAGAGGGGGCAGGGGGTGTGTTTCAGGGCGCGGGAACAGACACACCCCTGCCCCTCTCAAGAGGGGATTATATAAAATTCAACGTGGTCATGTAGTATGCTGATTTATACCATTACCTGAAACATTTCAGTTGTAATGTTCTTTATTCAAAAGATCTGCATCAGCAGAGTTTATAAAAATGTTTTAAGTATCTGGTTTAAACAGCCGCGAATAACGCGAATCTGCACGAATTCACAAACCATAATTTATGCAATTAGTGCAATTCGCGGCTGTACCATCAAATTTTCTGCATAATGGTATATATACCATTACCTGAAACATCTGCAGAGGTTCAGATTCAGATCTGAATTCCGCA
>CAZHPS010000338.1:0-7650 GCA_964534335.1 uncultured Desulfobacterales bacterium | reverse complement strand
CTGTTTATAACATACAATACAACTTTGTTCAGGTTATTTTGTTACAAGCCCTAAGTACCAGGTCTGGACAAACGAATATAAGGAATTTTAGATTCATTATACTCTAAATCAACAGATTGCTGTAATTCTTCAGGTGAATTATCATTATAAGATATTACTGTAACATTTCTGTCTGTAAGTTTGCCAACCGTTTTTAATCTGTCACCATGAAACCAGACATGGACTACCGGATTGTTATTTTTTAACCCCGCATGGAAATATCTTATACATTCACCTTGTCCGTCAACAGTGACCCACACACTGGTTTCAGGAAATTGGCAATAATCCTGACTCATAATACTTCCGGCTTCAATACCATCATAGGTAAAAGTATTTCCATTTTTCAGAGCTGTTGTACAACCCGAAATAGTAATAAATACCAAGCCGATAATAAATGCTGAATGCAGAAATGAAAATCTGTGTTGCATACTCATAAGTCAAACCTCCTTTATTTTCTGATACCTGTTAAAACCTGAAGACCATAAATAATATCCGGTAAACTCCATTTTGCGTTCATATCAATATCCCATGATGCCGTATTAATATCTGAGAAAATAAATTCAAGTGCTTTTTCAGAAGTCATAAGATCTCTGCCATTATGGCCGACTCCCTGAACAATTACATATCTATGATTACTCATTATCTGTAATCCATAATAATGCTTCAGATATTCGTAGTAAATATTTGCCCGTTCAAGCCTCTGGGAACCCTGAAGTATAGACTGACAGGTTACTGAAAGTGTTGGATCTTTTGGATCTGTATCATTGCTTCCAACCAAATATAGTACGTTCCTATACTTATATTGTGATCTTATTCTGTTTGAATCAATACCATTTTGCGTATGATAGGTATAAAGATTATCAAGTCCGTAACCGTAATTGTTATAATTTACACATTCTCCAAGATAAGAACCGGAAGGTATTTCAAACTGATCAGAAGAATTTTCTTTTACACGCTCATTATTCAGATATAAGTATGATGATGGAGCCATAACAAGATATTTCATAACAAAGTCTTTTCTTGATGCCATATCGGTCTCAAATATATTTGTTGCTGCATATCTGTTCACTTTCTGTCCACCAGCAGAATGACCTATAAGTATGACCGTTTTTATATTTGGAAAAAAAGAAGAATCAATTACATGCTTCAGTAGCATATCAAGTATTGCAAAAGTGCTTATTTTTACGGGTAGCATCTCAGGGCCTTTGAATGCCAACTGAGATCCCCAACTTTCTGATGAATTTTCCCAATATAAAAGGTTTGTTGGAACAGGCTCATCAAATTCATCATCTTCCAAAAATTGCGGTGCAATAATCAATGTTTCATATTCCGCATTTTTCATTTTGGCGGCTATTTTGGCACTTTCAAGATAGGTTTGAGCTATAGGATCAGCGCCATGAATTGAAATGATTAATCTTTTGAAATTAGCATTTTGAGAATAAATCGGATAATTACTGCAATACGGAAATTCAGCTTCAATTCCATTATATTGTACCGGAAATCTGCCGGAAACAACTGATGCAGCATTGGCTTCTTCAAAGAATGTATAAAATGTAAAAAAGAATATGCCGATAACTGAAATAATACCGGTTCGCTATTGATTCTATACAATACAGAATGCAAATCCGGAGGAGTGCAAAAATTAAGCGGAGCGGTTTTTTGCACACGCGGAAAAACTGACGGTATTGTATTAAATCAATGGAGAATCGGTATAAATTCGATTTGCCAAAAATGTATTTTGTTTTTTTTCATAAAATGATTTTCCTTTCTTTAATTTGAATTTTACCATTGAATAACATCAAAAAAATAACTTTCCCGATCCCATTCATTCCACATGCCGGATTTCTCTGAATAACTGATTCATATTTATTATTTTTCAATCTGAAAAAACATGGCATCAGTAAGTCTTCCAGATTGTTTCAATACGTTGTGCAATTCAGCACGTTTTTCATGGCTGCCAAGCAGGACACCGTTTTTCAAAGCCACCCATTTTCCTTTATAGGAATCAGCATTGTTTTGAATCCAAAAAATGTCCTCTTCCCCTGTTGCTTTTTTTCCGGACATCACATTGGGAACAGCCAGTACCTTATGCCAATAATCTGCCCTGCCGGAAATACCCGGAGAAAGAAGAGACAGCATTTTTCTTGCCTCGGACACATTGCCGTTTTCCACCAGATTTTTTACAGAGGCCAGCACAGTGATTTTGATAATATAAAAACTAAATTGGTCGTTTACTAGTGCATCGTTTCACCTGAAATTGTGTCTGTATTCCGAACTCACCTTACGCACCGCAGTCATACCGGTGAAAGTCGGTATCCGGAAGCCTCTGAAAACTCTGGATTCCTGCTTTTGCCGGAATCACGGTGAAAGTCGGTAACTTCCTGATTTTTGAAAAGCCTGCGTAAGGTGAGTTCCGAAGTAATGTCAGGATGTCGGATTACGCTTCCGCTAATCCGACCTGCAATTTTAAGTGAAATGAAACACTATACTGATCCAATTTTGGTTTTATCCGGCATGATTTTTGCCTGACGGGCTGAAAGTGAAAAATCATCCGTTTTTGGCCTGAAAAACCCCGCAGACGGGCTGAAAAAAACTGTTTTGGCGCATAAGCAATTTCCGTGCCAAAGAAAACCAAAATTGGATCAGTATAACTAACATGTGGGCACAAAAACCGTGCCCACCTGCTAACTATTCCTGTTTGCCCATATTTCCGTAAAGTCTGGCACAAATATCAGACAGAAAATGGAACGGATCAGAAGATGCGGAACGGACAAAGCAGCTTCCGCCATCCCCATCTCCGCCTCCCCCGCTTTGAGAGTTTCCTGAAGACGGTTTGCCAAATCCTGAAGGATCTGTGATAACACCGTTGGCAAGACCGTCACTGTCCCCCGCGCCTCCGTCTTTAAGTGTCAGTGTGATCTGCTTCCGGTCCGCAGTCATAACCGTATTCGCACTGAAATCACTCCACCCGTTTTTCTCACTGTATTTGTACCATTTGTATCCGTCCTGCACGGAACTGTTCATATACAGTGTGACCGGCACTGTATCGCCGGGTGCTGCAGTGACGATTTCCATGCTGATCAGTCCGTAGATCATGCTTTCAGGTCTGTTGCGGTTATCTTTTATGGATGTGGAATCAACAGGATCCAGCCGGATCAGTTTTCCGCTGTTGCCAACTGTTATGCCCATTTCCACAGTTGTCACAGGCCGGAATGTCAGGGCATCCGCAGGCGCACCAGCAATGACAATGCCGTTGTCCTGAATGCCCACTGTGACATCCCCTTTATATACAATGCTGCCCCCGTCTGTCACGGTGAGTTGAAAAACCAGATTTGCACCTTCGGCTCCAACCGGGGGAGTGACAAATGTGGGATTTGCTGTATTGGGGTCAGACAGTTGCACCGCAGTGCCTGAAACCTGTTTCCATGAATATGATGCCCCGGAACTGAAATTTCCTGCTTCTGATCCTTTCAGGGTGACTGTTCCCCCCTCTTTTACAGTGGCATCAGCGGGTCCGCCAGTATCTCCATCATCCCCATCATCTCCGTCATCTCCATCATCCCCGTCATCCCCATCTCCGGGAACAGCATTGTCTGCTGCCACCGATATTATCACCGTATCTTTGCTCTGCTGCCCCGCGTTGTCCGTCACAGTGAGTTCAAAAATCAGGTTTTTCCCGCTGCTTCCGCCTGAGGGGACTGTAAAAGTGGTATTGACATTGGCCGGGGTTGTGAGTGTCACTGCTGCATCAGAAAGTTCCTTCCACAGCCAGGCCACAATAATGCCGTCCGGGTCATATGACAGCATTCCGTTCAATGTCACGGTGTCCCCTTTTTTCACATTCTGGTTCGGCCCGGCTTCTGCAACAGGGGCCCTGTTTGTCACCCCTGACTTTTTCACTTTCACTGTCACCGTGTCCGAGTCACTGTTTCCTGTGCTGTCACTTACAGTCAGTGTGAAAACCAGCACAGCCTGCGTGCCGAATTCCACATTCGGGGCAACAAAGGTTGTGGAGACCGCATTGGGAGTCGACAGTGTCACAGCCTGGCCTGATGTTTTCTCCCATTTGTAGAAAGGTGTGACACCGGCAGGAACAAAAGAACCTGATCCGTTCAGCGTAACAACTGTCCCTTCTCCCACTTCCTGATCCGCTCCGGCTTCTGCAACAGGCGGCTGGTTTGCTCCACCGGTTCCGTTCACTTTCACGGTAACTGTATCTGAATCACTGTTTCCTGTGCTGTCACTCACAGTCAGTTTAAAAACCAGCACAGCCTGTGCCCCCGGTTCCACATCCGGGGCCAAAAATGTTGTGGAGACTGAATCAGTGGCAGACAGTGTGACATTCGGCCCCGATGTTTTTTCCCATTTGTAAGAGGGCGTGACACCGGCAGGAATGAAAGAACCGGAGCCGTTCAGAGTGACCAATGTTCCTTCTGTCACCTCCTGATCCGCTCCGGCTTCAGCATTGATGGATTCACCCGGATCAGGGGGGACAGTGTTTTTCACTTTTACCAAAACAGAATCTGTCCATGTGGTGCCGTCCGCATCTGCCAGGGTCAGGGTAAACACCAGTTCCGCACCTTCGGCTCCCACTTCCGGGGCAGTAAAGGTGGGGGTCAGGGAATGAATATCGGAAAGTGTTACACTCAGGGCATTGTCCGCCTGTGACCACGTTATGGAGATTTCCGCACCTTCCGGAATAACGGACAGGGAACCGTTCAGAGTGACAGTGTTCCCTTCGCTGACTTCCTGATCCGGCCCTGCATTTGCCTGAACTGACAGTCCGGGCGGGGTGGGAACATCCGAGACTGTCACAGAAGCCGAGGCAATTTTCTGGCTGAAAGCTGCGGAGCCTCCGTTTTCCCCTGTATCAGCAGCAATTCCGGCTGTTTTTCCGTCACTGCCATCCCAGGCCCTGAAGGTGACAGATACTTTGCCGGTCTGATCCGGAAGCGGCATGAAACGGATCAGATCATCGGATGCAAGAAGCATGGCATGATTCATGGATATATCCGCGTCAAACGCGATCCAGTCTGTTCCGTCATTTACAGAATATTGCCATGTACCAATGGAATTGTCTGCTGAAACAACAGCGATTCCCGGATCATCGTCTTCATCCGCATCTGTAACCGCATCCTTTATCATATCCTCCACACGGGTTTCAGGAGGAGTTGTGTCATTCATGGCAACTGAGGAGAGAATGATTTCCGCACTGTTATCCAGAACAGGCGCATCATTGACTGAATTCACGCGCAGACTGATTTCACCCGTTTTTGTCTCAGAATTGCCCAAGTCTTTGGCCGTGACAGTCATGGCATCATCTCCGTGCCATCCGGGTTCAGGTTTGTATATCAGCCCGGCCAGTGCGGTATTGATTTCAGACAGGACACCTCTGAGCAGCAGATGGCCTTCTCCCTCACTTTCCACAGTCAGATCTGTGTCTTCCTCCGGAATGGACACACTGCCGTTTTCCACCTGCATTTCCGCCTCAAATTCTCCGGAAATGCCGTCCGCATCTGCCACTGATACCCCATTTCCCCCGGCAGTGCTGAAAACCAGGTCTGTATCCTCATCTGTCACCTGAACACTCTGCGGAATTCCGAGAGACAGGGGATCATTGACCGAAGTTACCGTTACAGCAAGGGTTTTGGTATCAGACAATGGACTTCCAGCGCCGGGAAGGGGAAAGGGAAATCCGGATCCGCTGTTCTCTCCGCTGTGTCCCTTGTCATTTATGGTTACGGTAATGGTGTCTGTGCCATGCCAGTTGGCGACCGGGGCATAGATCATTCCGTTAAGCCAGTTGTTGATCTGTTCAATGGTTCCCGTGAGTTTCAGGGTGGATGTCCCACTGCCGGAAATATCCGGATCTGTCCCGCTTCCTGCTTTAAGTGCGCCATGAGAGGAACTCACGGTTGTTTCCACCTTGTTGGTTCCCGCGTCAATATCGGAAACTGTAATATTTTTTTCCGGTGCGGAACCGAAAATCAATTCTTTGTCCTCTTCCATGGTCTGGGCGGCCGGAACAGTCACAGCCGGGGAATCATTGACAGACTGAACAGTAAGCAGAAAACTTTTCATGGATGAATAGGAACCGTCATCTGCGGTAACAGTGATCGTGGCACTGCCATACTGGTTGGCAGCCGGTGTGATGGTCAGAGTATGATTCTTTCCGGTGCTGCTGTGAACAATATTGGCATTGGGTATGAGAATACGGTTGTCTGACACTGCTGTAACTGTGACAGGCGTATCTTCGTCAGAATCATCAACCGGGGGAAAAGGAAAAACAGGAGAGTTTGCATTGATGGTGAAGGCAACCGTAACGGCTGTATCCTCCTTTGTTGTCTGGTCATCAATCTCGGATATTACCGGCGCTGCCCCATAGGCTCCGGTAATCCCTGTATTCAGAATCAGCAGCATAAAACTGAAAAACAGGCATACCTGTTTTCCGTATCTCATTTGACACAATTTCATTTCTCTACCTCCCTGTAAAAAAGTTAAAAGTGCCAGGAGTTACGCAGTTGAAACATAACAGGCTGTTTTTATTGCATGTTAATTTTATTACATACAATAAATTCAAAGAGTTAAAACTCAACTGCGTAACTTCTGAATATATCCTGTTTTCACAAAAAAATATATACACAGCCTTATACCGGAAGATGCCATATGAAATCAACCAAAAAAAATGTGGAGGGTTCTGTCCCTGAATAAGGCCATGTCTGTTACCGTATGCGCTGGATACGTCAAATGCCGTAAAGTTTTCATTCAGCATATCTGAATGAAATCAGAATACTGAGGCTGTCATACTGCTTAAATAACTTAAGTTTTTTGTCTAAGACTATATTATTCTTTGTTTTCAGTTCTTTATTGTCAAAATTTTATCCGGAAAACTGTGCAAGTTATTGATTTTTCATTATTTAATATGATATGCTTTAATTTTGTCTTTATATTCAGAAAGTTGGTGATAAGACCTGCCATGTGTTTCAGGAACGGAAGCATTATAATGGGCCATAACCGTTTTCCCGGAAAGCCGGATCGTATTATCAGTGCAACTTATCACTGCAACGGCATTTACAGGCTAAATTAAATAAATTCAGGATATTATAATTTTTTCCCGTTTTCCTGGGCTTCTTAGTGGCGTTGCAGGGTTATAAAATGCTTAAATGACGAATCTGTCACTTTTTGTATAAACCGGGAAATTTTTTTCATTATAATTTCTCTTTTAACAGTAAAATCTGTCACTAACCTTCTGAATATAATGAAAAAAATAGACCATGACAGGCAGAATCATGCAAAATCAATAACTTGCATAGTTTACCCGACGAGGTTTTATACATAACATATTTAAAATAAACAACAATATAGACTTAGATAAAAAACTTTAGTTAAATAAGGTTCCATAAGTAGGTCAACGAAAATTTTCGGGTATAAAAAAACCGGGTTTCTCAGGAAAACCGGATGTCCTGAAAACTTTTATCCACGAAGATTTATGGAACCCTACTTAAGTCTGCATAAGCAGGCAAACAAAAATTTTCGTGTATTCAAAAAAACCGGATTTTTTCCGAAAACGCCATACCCGAAAATTTATGCTGACTTACTTAACCTGAATTA
>CAZHPS010000337.1:0-7674 GCA_964534335.1 uncultured Desulfobacterales bacterium | reverse complement strand
TGATTAAAAAATTGATTTGAATTTGCCAAAACTCACCTTGAAAGGGCTGGTTCTTCACCCACAATCTGATCATCACTAATATCTTTACCTTTGGTATCAGGAATGCGAAAATCAGTTGGAATACCTTCACCCAACGCCAAAAACAATCCAGCATCTCCAAAAACCGCCTTTGTTCTGGCATTCACCTTTCTGTGAATATCTTCAATAAATTCGCTAACTTCTAAACTTGGATTAAATTTCATGATTGTTCCTTTACTGGTTACAGAACCCGTTTAAAATAGTCATTGCTTACATGGGTATAATAAGAGTGGCTTTCAGAATCAAGAACTGAACTGAGCGTATAAACTCTTGCAAGTTTTGGAGAAATCCGCTCAAATAATTCACTGTAAGGAGCTATCTCATCGTTTCTGCTAAGAATAATACTTTGATGCCCTGTTAAATAAAGTCGTTCAAGTACACTCTCTTTGACTTCTTTATCAAGACGATCAAACGGTGTGTCCACAATCAGCGGAAGAACGAGTCGGGCAAGCCGCCTTAATGCTTCAGTAAAAGCCAATATTCTTACTTTTTTCTGACCTTCCGAATGATTTGCAGACTCCCAAGGCTGCTTTGATCCATTTTGTTTTTTAAGAAAGCAATTCCAATTATGATCAAATTCAAGTCCGATATATTCCATTCCTTTGTCTGTTATATCAAGCCATAATTCTCCTACAATATCTGAAATTTTCTCCCGAAGATGAATTGCTGCTTGTTGTTTTATTTCCAATACCGCTTCACGGTATTTGTTAGCCAAACTGTTAATATCACGTCCTTTTTTCAATTTCTGCACTTTTCCGCCTAAAATTCCTTCTTCACGTTTTAATTCCTTCAAACGGGCTTCAATCGACATTTTCTCGGCACAGAGATCCGATAAACGTGCCTCCACAGTTTCTTTCTGCTGGATAAGAGAACCCCGTTTCTCGCTAAGTTCATTTCCCCGACGAATATCTTCTTCATCCTTTTGAAATGATTTCAGTTTCATTTCAATATCGCGAAGTTCTGATGTTTTGTCATCAAGTTCCTCACAAAGGTCAACCAATCTTTTAACCGCAGATGTCTGTGTTTTCAATTTCATACGAACCTGAACGCTAACCTCATTACGTTCTGGAATAACAAAAATTTTTTCTGACATGCCCTCAGGTGGCGGATTAAACAGACGTTGCAGGGCATTCTCAAGTTGCTTTTCATAAAAACGCCTCTGTTCAAAATTCAATTCAAAATCAGAAGGAATATTTTCAAAAACATCCTGTTTTACTTGAGGTATCTTTGGCTCAACACTTGAACGCCGGTTTTCCCAATCTCTTCGAGATTCCTCGGAAAGCAAATAATCATGTAATTTGTTTCGATATGTGCCTAACAGAGCGATAGGCAGAGGAAGTTCCCATGCAGATTCAAGTCGTGCCTGCAAATTTGCCCTGACTTGACTCACGATTTCCCTTTGATTTTGAGCTTTATTCAATTCTTCCGGATCAACTGTACCGGCAGATTGAAGACGTTCTTCTGTTTCAAAGAGTTCTGTTTGAATGTTGGATAATTCCATTTTGCGCTCCTCAATTTCAGAATTCAGTGTCTGAATATTTTTTTCGCTTTTAATGATTTCAGCCTGAACATCATTAAGTTTTCGTTCCAGTTCTGAACCTGAACCATATACCTTTTGAATTTTATTTGTAATAAGCTGTCGCAAATCATTTTCCAATTCGGTATAGGCATAAAGTCCGAGTACCCGGCTAATGCCTTCAGTAACATCCTTTTCACTTAATTTAAGCGTCAGGTTACGTTCAGCATCAAACAAGAAAAATCGCGCCAGATGTCTTGGAAAAAATGTATCTCTCAATTTCTGAATTTTTTCTTCATCTCCTTCAATCCACCCTAACTCACCAGATAATTGAGCTTTCGATAGAAAAGATGGCTCTGAATTCAGTCGATATTTAATTTGGCGAATCAATGTAAGAGTTCTGCCTATTGTTCCGCTCTCATCCCTCTGGCTTAAAGTTATCGTCAACGTACTTGAGTTTTTACCTTCAGCTTTTGCCTGTCGGTTAAGAGATTCTTTCAGATCGAATTTTGTGGTCTTTTCAGAATCGGATTCCACTTTTTTAAGATCGCCATATCCGCTTTGACCAACAGTAGCCAAATATATTGCTCTTAATAAATGCGTTTTGCCTGTGCCATTTTTGCCGCCTATTAAGATTGCACGTTTTTCATTTATATTTCCAAATTCAAAAATATGTTCATCATAATAGGGGCCAAAATCTTTGATAATCAAAGAATCGATATATATCCTAGACATTTTTCCTCTCTTTCTTACAACGATCTCTTAAATCATCCTGAAAAATTTGCAGAAGTTCATCTGATAAACCAAATGCCTTGTGTTTTTCTCCGTATTCTTCAACTTTTGCAATTAAACGATGGAGAGTATCAATTGAAATGCCTTTTTCGTTGGCAATTTTTTCTTCAATTATATGAAGTTGATTTATACTTCTTGACTCAGGCATATTTTCCCCCTTTTGCTGAAAAATAATGTTTGCAACACCAGAACCATCATCCGGGTTACGTGCGCTATTCCAGAATGTTTGAATCCAATGCAATTCTTCCTCACTGATTACAGGCAATTTGATATTTTCCTGTAATGTTAATAAGTTTGAAAGTAATTCTTTACGCGCTTCAATTTTCAAAGGTCCTGGCCCCTCCTGTCCATTTTTACGAATCAAATCTCTGTAACCATTTTCAGGAGCTTGCATCTGTAACAGCATATTACGAAAATTGAGCAAAGATTCCATACGGGTATCACCACTTTCTAAAAGTCCCTCACTTGACTTATCCCGAACGACAACTGTGCATGTCCAACATCCGAATCTGCTATTTCCACAAGATGGAGTAGATTCATCCACAACAAGTGGACATTCTCCACCAGATGCATTTTTATATAATTCAAACAGAGAATTATTATCTCCAAGCCAGGGATTGGGATTGTCCAGCAGATAATTCCAGACATCTTCAGTAATAAGATTCTCAATTGGCGTAGCAACCCAACAGCGGGGCAAATCATCATGACGGCGGAGTCCCTGATAATTTTTTGTTCTTGATGCAAGCGTCTGAGCACGCGTCCCGCTTTCAGAACGTCTTGCTCCAAGCAAAATAACCGCCTCTCCCCATTGACCGACTTTTTTCCGAATAAATTCACTTACCGGATTTATTTTCAACCGTTGCGTACACCATCTGAATAAGCGGTTGGGAGGCGGATAACCCCGTCCGATAATATTTACCCAAAAAGACTGGTCAGCAGGAGATTTCAGGATATGTACAGAAATTCCCAACCGATGCTTATCGGAAAAATTTTGTATCAGTTTAAATTCATTTGAAATCCGTTCAGCTATTACCGGAATTTCAATCCGTGTGTCAGTGCATACAACAGAAACATCCTTAATACGTTTGTCCGGATGCAATGCAAGTAATGTTTCAAATACGAGAGACAACAGCATCGTGCTGTCTTTCCCGCCGCTGTATCCGACAACCCACGGGCGGCTGTCAGAAATATAAAGTTGCTTTAATGAATCAAGTATGTCAGAAATCATATCTTTCCTTTTTCATTTTTTGCCGAAACACAATTTTCAGGATTTAAGGCATGGCAGCCTGAAAATTTTAATCATGTTCATTAGCACTTATTCCTGCAATGAACCAGAGAAATATATAAGCAGGATCTACGAAAATTTTCGTGTATAAAAAACCGGATTTATAAGAAAAACCGGATGACCTGAAAACTTTATACCCGAATATTTATGGAACCCTATTTATCTGTATTCAACATTGTTAAAATCTTCCTTATTTGCAGGGATTTTTAAGTTCTGTATAACCTCCAGGGCCGCTGATGCCGCCACCTCCCCATTCACCATCCCCATCGCCCTCACCTCCGCCGCCGCTTCCTGAAAGCGTCAGTCCGCACAGACACTTTATCAAATCAAGCACATTTCCGGGGCCGGGCGGAGGAATCAGCATACACGCGCAGGGATCAAAACCTCCCAGCGAACAGGCCAGAGATAAACAGGCCAGAGGATCAAGCATGGCGCATTCAATCCCGGAGATTGCCGTCAGAAGAATTTCAATCGGTTTTAAACTGAAACTGGTGCAGTTTGTATGCTCATTCGTGCAGATATATGATGAACATACTGTAAACGTGAGACATTCATCACCTCCGCCTGCGTCAGACTCACGGCCAGAACCGGAATTTTTCCGTTCCTGAACACTTTTTGCGCTTACCGTTACCGGAATCACAATGGATGTCATTGCCGGAAGAGTTCCGATATCTGTCATTAAGGGATCAAAATTGAATTTTTGGCTCTCAGGAAAATTCAGTCTGACTTTATTGGCAGCAATAAGGCCGTGATTGGTAATTGTCAGATTGACAGTTGCTGTTTCTCCTTCATAAAAAGGCACTACCTGAAAATTCGGATCAATTGTCACCACCGGCGCAGGCACATGCGTTTCAAACACAGCTTCCAGTGTTACTTTGTAATTGTCCTGAATTTCAACAGGAACCACTGACCACCGGTATGTCACCAACTGCCTTGCCAGAAATGCCTCAATCTCTTTGACCATACCCGGCACAATTTCAATTGTGGAATGATAGGTACTGTGCTTTTCCGCACTGACTTCAACTGCATAGCGTCCTTCATTTACAGAGGAAATCTCAAATATGCCGGTATCGTCTGTAACCCCTTCCGCGATCACTGTATCTGCAAACGCATCTTTGATAAGGACTTTGGCATTTTTCACATTGGGATGATCTTCGGCAAAATAGGAAAACTCATCTTTTGCCGTGATTTTCAGTCCGCCTTTGGCTTCGGATACAGCAATAAAGCGGAAACTGATTCGCAGAGCAGTATTGCTTCCCCGGATCAGCATATCCCCGGAATAAGGCCCCAAAGCCATTGTTTCTGAAGGAGAAAGCATGATTCCGATTTTGCTTTTGCCGCCGGGAGCCAGCGTTCCAAGATTTTCCGGTGTCACCAACGTCAGCCATGAGGCAGCCGGTATCATCACCTGCAGATTTTCTGCTGCTGCTCCGCCCATATTGGAAACTTCAAATTCATACAGGCTCTGCCGTCCGCGCAGCATTCCATATTCCAGATATCCGGGATCAGACAGCAGTTTTGGGGTTCCCGGAATCACCGTGATGTCAAAGTTTACAGTTGCGGACGCTCCCTGTGTGCCTGCAAACACAAGCGTTGCAGCACTTTCCGCAGCAGACAGATCCGATGCTGTCACGGTATAGGAAACCTCAGCGGAAGCCATGCTTTCCAGTTGCGCAGGAGCATCCACCTGAATATGGATATTGGGAGATGCGCCATCCACTGTAGCTGTAATTCCGGATATGGCTGCAATGCTGATATTGGTGATGTCAATTTTTCCGCTTACAGGAACGCCCGGATTCAGGTTCAGGGAAATCTGATCCGGTGCGGCTGTCATCAGTTTTGCCTTTGCAATGGTTATCTGCTTTGCCAGAACATTGTCATTCTCACTGGTTTCGTACACGGTTTCACTGCTGTCGGTTTTTACAATGATATAATAAATTCCGGATGCAACCGCAGCAGGAATCTGCATCTGCTCTGTGCGTGTATAAGAGGAATCTGCATTCAGACTTTCTGTACGGGCAAATTCACCCAGCAGCGTATCGCCTTCATTCAGAACATTGTCCGCAGACAGATATACTTTGTCAATCCATGATCCCGTGATGCTTCCCTGTCCCATATTCTGAATTTTCCAATTTATTTCAGAGGGATTCAGCGAAGTGGCAGACGGAGGAACCCTGAGATCAGCAACAGACAGGTTGACGGTTTGAACCGAGGGACTGACCGTGATGTAATCCGTTTTTGTTTTTGTATCTGTGACTGCGCCATTGCCAACAGTCAGGGCAACCGTAAAAATTCCCTCCTGCGAATAGGTCCATGCAGGATGCTGAATTTCCGAATCAATGATGCCGTCATTGTTGAAATCCCATTGCCATGAAACCGGGCTGCCAGCGGAATGATCCGTAAACTGAACAGCCAAAGGCGGGGTTCCCAGCGTTTTGTCTGCGGAGAAATCAGCAGCAACAGGGGAAGGATTCACGGTAAAGGCATTGGCAAGTGTTGCCTGTCCATTGGATGTGGTGCAGACCACAGTATGGGTTCCGGCAGAGAGTGAGGAAGAAACATTGCCTGTAATTCTGGTATTATCCACCACTACAACATTTCCCATTGGCAGACTGCCGACGGTGCAGAGGGTATCTCCCTGAATGAAATTGCTGCCCTGAATAACAACAGCCTTTGCCTCACCTGCAAAGCAGTTGTCCGGGCTTATGGAAGTCAGAACAGGGGGCGGGTTGACAGCACCTGCGGGAACAGCAAAGGTAATTGTTTTTCTTGTTAAAAACTGGGAATCTGCCACATCATAAACGGTTATGCTCACGGCCCACAGCCCGTCCTGTCCGGACGCGGGAAGTTTGAATGTCCACTTATAAGGTTCATCACTGTTTCCCGTGAGTTTCCAGTTTCGGGCAGCAGAATTCGTGTCAAATCCGATAAGGGTTCCCACAGCATCCCGCAAAACCAGTTCAAGCCGGACATCCTGTGTTGTCAGGCTGGTATCCACTTCCAGATCAATGGTGACATTTTCTCCGTAATTGTATGCGGAAGCATTGGAAACTGCTGTTCTGATGCTTGCTGTGTTTATGCCTGTGTCATCATCAAAAATAAGCTGGCCGCTCTGCACTTCCGCGCACCAGTAATTGCTGACATGATTCTGATCCACAAAAATCTGTACAAGGTTGTTTCCCTGTTTTATCCACGACAAATCCGGAATCACAAAAAGAGTGGAATTGTCAAGATTGTTCTGTCCGCCTGCAAATCCAACACTGTGACCATTGAGAAAAACTTCATCCTGTTCATTGGGCCAGTCCACATCTTTGATGAAAACAGAAAGATACGCGCTGGAAACCGGAAGACTGCCTGAGACCTGAATATTGAATTCAACCGGGTGAATCTGAGAATTAATATCAACACATTCAGCAATTCCGCTGCCCATATCATTGTCCGGAACACCGGTTCCGGCATTATCCTCATTATCCACTGTGGTGATATAAAGTCCCCCGGCAAACAGAGGGCAGGTGAGGAAAAACAGACAAACGGCAAAAACAGAAAGAAAACGGATGGATTTCATGGGAAACCTCCTGAAAAAATCAGATTTTATTACGAAATTTGATGACTGCCCTTATCAAAACCGCATACTGCGGGGGCTTTCACGCTATTCCCGAAAACTTCAGATTTTCCTTTGCAGACACATTCCCGGAAAATGACAAATTTTTCTTTGCAAGTCAAGCAGAAACTGGCATTTTTCTCTGTAATTAATACGGATCAGCTTTCAAATGCTATTTTTTTATTCGTGTTTTTCGTGGTCAGAAAACTGCAGACATTCCTCAATTTCTGACTGCATAATGTTCAGCCTGTTTTTTGCTTATTACAATTGCCTGCTGCTTTGTGTTTTTTTGCATCGGGGATTAAAATTGATGATTGTTCCGGAACCTGATCTGAAAAAAATACAATATATACCATTACTTGAAACATTTGCAGAGGTTCAGATCTGAATTCCGCACAGAAA
>CAZHPS010000336.1:0-7724 GCA_964534335.1 uncultured Desulfobacterales bacterium | reverse complement strand
GTATTTGTAAAGTTTAAATGTTATAACAGCATTACTTGTGTAGCACTACCAAAATCTGCACGAATTGCACAAACCATAATTCATGTATGTAATATGAAATCTGAAAAAGATTTCAGCATAAACCCTAAGGGTTTTCAAAACCCTTAGGGTTTCAGACAGAATTTAATGCCCAATTTTTTTTCAGATTTCATATAAGGTTCCATAAATTTTCGGGCATAAAATTTTCAGAAAAACCGGATTTTTCGGAAAAATCCGGTTTTTTGAATACACGAAAATTTTTGTTTGCCTACTTAATTCATGTAATTCGTGCAGATTCGTGCAGATTCGTGGCTGTACCATCAAATTTATACCATCAAATTTTCTGCGTAATACCAATTCTCTATTGACCTGATACTGTCCCGGATTGATCCGGAGGAGTGCAAAAATTAAGCGGAGCGGTTTTTTGCACAGACAAAACAGCGGACAATATTTGGATCAAAGCAATGGCGAATTGGTATAATACCAAATCGCCATTGAAAACATGCTTCTGAAAAGGCAATATTCTGTAATCAAGCATAAAAACTGACATGATTGTATAAAATCAATGGAGAATTGGTATAATGGTATATTTTTTTCAAAAGCATATCTTCACTGCTGATTTGGTATCATACCAATTCTCCATTGATTTGATACAGTACCGTCAGTTTTTCCGCTGTTCCGGATGTGCAAAAAACCGCTTTGCTTAATTTTTGCACTCCTCCGGAATAGTTTTCTCTTATTTGTGCATCAGCAGCACACAGCGGGATGTCCGTCCATCGTTTTTCACGGTAAATGCTTTTTCTGTGCGCACATGCCGCAGAAAACGGGTTTCCCGAACAGCAGGAAGATCCTGAATTTTTTTCCATTCCAGTCTGTCTGAGGTTCCCTGATTCACAGTGATGTAATGAATCCCACGCGCTGTGATTTTCTGAAAAAAATGGGTTCCGTAAGAAGGATCCGCGTTGATTTTTCCATCGCGCAGTTCAATGATGGCTCCAGCTCCGGAAATGTCTTTCCACTGCACAGGAATGCCCAGCCAATGATCCGAAGATCCCCACCGCCCCGGCCCGATAAGCAGGTACGGACAATCCGCTTTCAGGAGTTCTGCATTGATCTGTCTGATTTCCCCTGCAATTTCCCTTGTTGCAGCAGGATCAAAATTTTCGGGTTTGACATACACAATATCGCACATACGGCTGTCTGTGCCATGACCCATTGCATGGGTGGAAAAACAGAAGGCATCCGCTTTGTCGCTTTCAGTGATCCCCATATCCTCCCCTTCCCGTGACATGGGACGCAGTTGAAGAAAATAAAAACTGCTTTTGTGTTCCCGGTTTTCACTGAGATCCACGGAAAATTCAATTTCCGCAGAGCTGCCAATGCCTTTGCGCCCCATTTCCAGCAGATCCGTGAGAATATCGGCCAGGGGAAAGGTTCTGTGCTTGAGAACCGGCGCAAAAGTAAGGATTTTGTGACCCGGTATCCAGCCCGTGTCTCTGATCCGCTGTTCTTCCGCAAGATACGTGCTGCAAAGACTTTTCACAGGAAATTCTTCTACAGCGTCTGCAATTTCCCGTTTTTCCAGACTGTCTTCTGTTTTCAGGGAAAAGAGCGGATCAGATTTCATTTTCAGCGCATAAAAAAAACGCTGTGCATTGGACAGAATATCCTCCACAGTGGAAAACTGTGGCAGAATACCGGGATAGCGGGGAGAAAAACGCAGCACAGATTCGCTGTCTTCCAGAATTTTTCCCATGCCCAGACCAATATGGGCTATGCCGTCTTCGGGCTGCATATCTCCCACAGGATAAAAATTTTCAGATCTGGCTGTTCCGGAAATGGCCGGGTAAAAATAATCCCCGTAACGTTTTCCTGTTATCTGCTGAATCATCACAGCCATCCGATCTTCCTGAAACTGGTGGGAAATTTTCCGGGCAAAGGCCAGAGGTTTTTCATAAAAAGTGGACGCGTACACCAGTTTCACGGCTGTTTCCAGTTCCTGCACACGCAGGGAAAAATCCGGGTGAGTGTTGGGAATCATGCAGGTCTGATACAAGCCTGCAAAGGGACGAACATGCGCATCTTCCAGCAGACTGGAAGATCGCACTGCCAAAGGAACCGAAACTTTTTTGAGAAATGCCGTCAGAGCTTCCCTGATCCAGTCAGGAAGATCAGCTTTGAGAAAAATTTCCTGTATTTCAATATCGTTGCAGTTTGAAAAAAGAGAAGAATGCAGTCGGTTTTCTGACAGAAACGATTCAAATCCGTCCGTGCTTATCACCAGCGTCAGGGGAATTTCAATGCGGATTCCCGGATATTTGTTCCGTATCTCCGGACGATGATGCAGCATATGGGAGATAAAAGCAAGTCCTCTGGCCTTGCCGCCCAGTGAGCCTTTGCCAATGCGCAGAAATTCCTGAACATCCGGATCAAATTCATCCGGATGAAACTGGACAATCACACCTTTTTGACGGGAGCAGCGCAGCGCATGGATGCTGGAGACAATATAACTGCGCACATCCGCAACAGATGCAAAATCCGAGACTTCCACCTGTGCAAAACGCAGGGCCAGGGCTATTTCGGACCGTGCCATAAGCCAGTTGGAAAAATGATGCCTTCGAGCGTGATATTCCACAGGTTCATCAGGAATCAGGGGAAGCAGTTTTTCCATGTCCCGCAGATTGCCTGCCCTGCCGATTTCATTTTTATCCCCTGTGCGGAAGACAAAATCTCCAAAACCCAGATAATCCAGAAAAAACTGTTCAATTTCCGCATAAAGGCGGGGCGAGTTTTTGTCAATGAACACAGCCTGCATCTGTGCTGCGCGTTCCCGGTTTTTGATTTCAGAACTGAGCAGGAGCAGGGGAAGATGGGGAATTTCCGCTTTGATGGCAGACAGAAACAGAATGCCCGCATCCTCGGTCATTACGCAGTCTTTGGGAAAACGGGTATCGGAAATCACACCAAAAACATAGGGACGGAACTGCCGGAACAAATCCATTGCGCATTCATAGTTTTCCGCGACCAGAATTTTGGGACGGCCCCGCATTTTCAGCACCCGGTGTTCCTCGTTGACCGTGTCTTCCAGAAGCATAAGGGTCTGGTTGACCACCACTTTGTAGATCAAAGGCAGAAAAACCGAGCGGAAAAGAGGGGAATCCTCCACCAGTATCAGCACGCGCACCATGCCGTTTGCCGTATCTGCCGGTGCATTCAGTCGATCTTCCGCACTTTTGACCAAAGCCAGGAGAATATCTGCATTGCCGGTCCAGACAAATTCATTGTCTATAATGGAGCAGGCAGCTTCCTCCTCCTGAATGTCGCTTTCCCGATGGGCCAGCAGAATCACAGGAATTTCAGGCCGTGCAGCCTTGATTTTCAGCACCAGTTCCGGTGTTTCCATATCTTCCAGATCCGGCATGGTGATGACCAGATCAAAATCTTTCTGATCCAGAAGTTTCAGACCGTCTGCACCTGAGGAGGCTTTTGTCAGCCTGGGCGGACTGCTCAGATTCAGTCCCCGGTATTCATTGATGATTTTAGACGTGAGACTGCCGTCCTCCTCCATGATGAAGGCATCATAGGGAGTGGAAATCAGCAGAATTTCCCTGATTTTTTCCTTCATCAGCTCGTGGAAGATTTTCACATGCGCATCAAAATCATAACGGCTGAAATCCTCGGCAGGTTTTCCGGGCTTCATCTGTCTGCCATCTCCGTGACAGGTTTCTGATGAGTCATCTGTGCATTTATCCATCAATATAACAACGGGCTAACCGGCATGGCGATAGCCCTGTCCGCTTGAACATCTGGTTATGCGATTATATTCAACCTGACTTTCATAATATTTTGTCTCTTACCTGTGAAACTTTCTAAATCCACCATGCCAAAGATACCATGAAAGAACAGGCAGTTCCATTCATCAAAATCCGATGTCGGGAATGAGCACAATTGTTTGGGTCAATCAAATATCCATAATTTTTTTTCAAAATCATACCTATAGGAGTGATGCATCATGTAGGTACAACCGTAACTTAAATGCGGCTCTCCATCTTTGTTGATGAAATATTTAATATAATAAACCGCACTATCCTCCCCGATGTCTTTCAATTCGGACGGAAAAACTCCGTGGGCGGTTTTGTAGGTGATCAGTTTTGTGGCAATCAAATCGGCGGCATGACGAGAGTTGTTGAACATATTCCAATGAATGCCTGAGATCACGGCATAAGTGACAGCAAGAAAAAGCATATTCACAACAAATGATATGGCAGCATCCCGTGTTCGTATCTTCGAAATCTGATCTATCATCCAGATCACAGTGGCGAGGATGCTAACGATCATCACAGAAGCAAAGCTATGCCTCCGTGAACCGGAATAAATTATAAGCCCGCAGGCCGCGAGCATCGGGAGATATTTTTTATAATTGACTTTCATCCGTTTCTTAGCCTAATTATTAAGTGATAGATAAAAACAGCAAAAAAGGGGGGGCAAAAAAGAGAATTAACCAGAGGCTGAAATTTCCAATCGTTGATAATCGAATTTCTGCCAATTCATGAGCTTTTGGTGAAGCAGCATTCGAAAAACAGGATTTTTCTGAAAACTTTATATCCGAAAATTTATGCTGACTTGCTTAGTTGATTTCTGAAAATGAAAGTCTCTGCTGCGTCATCTGAAAAATTTGACAACTTTCGGAAAGTTGTCAAATTTTGGGGCGTTCAGATTTCCCGGGGTTTTCCGGAACTTCGGAAATCTGAGGGATATTCTTTTGAGGAAATCGCCTAAATCAATGTTATTCAGCATTCATTTATCATGGGATTTGGCAGCAAAGGGTTTATAACCGCTTTTTTGCCTTTGAACCCGAAAGGTTTTATGGATAAAAATGATTCTATTTTTAATCCTTTAATTTTCATTTTCTTATTATATTCTTCTTCGGTAATATCCGGATCTGATTTTTTTATGCGATAAGCATCAGAGACAAAATAAAGATACAGACTGTTTATGCAGTATTTATCAAATATATATGAAAATCTGTTACTTAAAAAATCATAAATCGTTGTTTCAAATTTTTTGATAATATTGTTCAGATCAAATGCTTCGGAGATCCGATATTTTTTAATTCCACCAAATAGAAATCATAGCATATATTTGTGTCACATTTCACAATTATTAAACAATCAACAGACGGGGGCGGCTTTGGCAATCCCAATGAATTATAATAACTGTCAATTTTCAAAACTATAAATTTGTCTTCATGCAGTTGTTCACTGAATCGTACAGATATATAGGCTTTAAGAAAATAATTTTGGGGTTTCCTGTAGGTTGGGGTGAACGGAGTGAACCCCAACTGAATCAGGATGTTGGGGTTCACTCCGTTCACCCCAACCTACTCCAAAATAATTATCTTAAAAGCTATATCATTCTCTTCACATTCTGATCTGGTGCAGACGAATAACTCCCGGTTCTGAATTATTTCGTCAATCATGGTTAATCCTGTTCATTTTGTCAATTAATTCCAATTTTTCATTAAAAAGATTTTCAGTGACATCAAGAAAATTTTCATCGTCAATACCAAAATCATCTGTTGGTATTTTTCTGGCTGTACTGCCTTTATCAGAATATTCAAAAACCATTGCGCAAATATCAGAGATAACAATTTGTTTATCCAAAATAAGATTGTTTATTTTGTTAAACATATAGTTGCTGTGTGTGGTTAATATTATTTTAATATCATTTTTTGTCAATTTTGCAAATATTGCCATCAGTTTTACCTGGATTTCAGGATGAAGATGGGCTTCAGGCTCTTCAATGAACAAAAGACTTTTTGATTTATTTTTCTTGTTTGAAAACGCTATAATGTATTTGATAAAAGAAACCAAAGGAGCTATTTCTGAAACCATTGATGAAGTTTGAAACATATCCAGTTCCAGATTTGTATTATAAGGTTTGAACAATATTTTTTTGGTATTGTCATCAAATATTATTTCCCCCTGCAAAATGGATTCCTCTATTTCTTTCACAATTTCAACAAAGCTGCAATTGCCTGATGATTTTCTTTTTTTTATATTCGATAGGGTAAGAAAGTAATCGATTACCGGTTCAGGTATGCTTGGAATTTCAAATTTTTTATTCAAAAATGCTCTGTTTCTGGCTAATTCAGCAAATATCGGGGAGTAGGAATTAAGAGATTGATACAATCCGGAACGTGATGCCGGAAAATAATAAATGTTATCTGATATATCTGTTATTTCTTTATAAATTCTGTCCATAATTTTTGCTGCAAGATCATAAACTGCACTTACTGTATTTGCATTGTCTCTTTTGAACAGAGATAAACTTTCACCATCATCTGTAAGAACATTCTGTTCTTTTTTTCCTTTTGAATAAATGAAATTGACAGATCTCAACAAACTGAAGTGATTTATGACAAAAAAATCATCTTTTACATTAACAGACAGTTCTATCAGACCTGTGGTTATCGTAATATTTGCTTTTTCATCTGAAAATCTGTTATTCAGATTTTCAAATTCTTCAAAGGTTGCATAAAAAGATGCCTGAATATCTTCAAGCAGGAATACGTTAATTATTTGTTTTATTATATTTTGGACAGGTTCAGCAATATTTTTTTTCTTATCATCTGAATTTTCAATTAAATTTTGAATACAGTCAATCTGATCGCTTATATCCAGAGTACTTTTATGGAACAGGGAAGAGATGGTTTTATGAATATTTTTCTCTTTTAAAAAACTTTTTACTATAAGATAAACAACACTGGTCGCGCAGGATTTGCCAATATTGTTTTTACCAAAAAGCATGGTGAAATTTTTCGATAGATCAATTTCAAATTCATGAATCGGCCCTAAATTCTGAATTTTAATTTTCATTAAATGTTCCTTATAATTAGGAGTTACGCAGTTGAATTTTAACCCGTTGATTTTTATATATGCCAATGTTGCACTGCACAAACCAGCTTATGTAAAATCAGGCACTTGAAAACCAACTGCGTAACTCCTAATAATATGAATTGAAATTTGTCTATCCCAAAAAGGCCGTTCGGAAATTATTAAAAACAGTCCATGAGCGGCATCAAGTCCGCTTCATCCGATGGCGTAGATTTGTAACTTACATTGAATTGAACAAATTTGATTTTTATGGCAAGTTGAGGCATTAAAGGTATCCTTGCTTCTTCAGCCGCTCTGCGGCATATTCACCTGCCTTGTTTTGGTTGATTGACGCAGATTTTCTGTAGAAACCTCCAATAACGGGCTGATTGTTCTTTATGGTGAAAAATATTCTCACTCCGTCACCATATGCTCTTAATTCTCTGATATTACCATATTTTGTTTCAAAAATTTTCACTAAGTTGTTATCGATTTCGTAGCCACAGGCTTTAGCACGCTTTAATGATTCTATAATGCCCTTTTCTTCATGCCGAGATGGAAAACATGTATTAAATGCACCTGGGCAGAATACAACATCAAATTGCTGTTCTAATAATAGTTTAAATGAAAGGTTGCGCTGAGCCCATTTTTGTATCCAGTTTTGTAATGATAAGCAATCATCCTGACCATGAATATTGGGCAGTTCATCTGGCTGATCAATAAAGAGGAAAAAATCGGTTTTCCAATCATTATCATCGGAAATCGTAACGGCCATTCCGTCCTGCCGTAATGCGTATTCAAGTATAGGCGCAGAAACATTAAAACCGCTCA
>CAZHPS010000335.1:0-7742 GCA_964534335.1 uncultured Desulfobacterales bacterium | reverse complement strand
CCCCTCTCAAGAGGGGAATTGATACCATAAAATCTAAATTGGTCATGTAGTAGCATAAACTTCCAGTTTGTGCCTGCTGAATAAACACAGTCCTGATCAGTGTTCAGTTATCAGTTACCAGTTATCAGGTGTCAGTTGCCAGTTAAGCAGGCAACCATAAATTTTCATGTATACTGATCCAATTTTGGTTTTCTTTGGCATGATTTTTGCCTGACGGTCTGAAAGTGAAAAATGATCCGTTTCTGACCTGGGAAACCCTCCGGACAGACTGAAAAGGGCATGTTCCTGCACATACGCAATTTCTGTGCCGCAAAAAACCAAAATTGGATCACTAAGTAGTTCCATAAATTTTCGTGTATAAAGTTTTCAGGATGTCCGGATCGGGGTTTCCCACAGAGAACACAGAGAAAAAAACACCCGCAGAGGACACAGAGGAAAAAATTATGTTTATTAAGGACTGTTCCATAAATTTTATACCCGAAAATTTATGGAAGGTTACTTATATAAAAAGCAGTGCTTTGTTTCAACTTAAGGTGATTTCTGAAAATAAATATCCCGTTTCAGTTCACAGGTACAGGGCACAAGCTGGAAGCTTATGCTACTTTTATGGGATATTCTTTTCACAGGCACAGGGCACAAGCTGGAAGCTTATGCTACTTTTATGGGATATTCTTTTTTGGAAATCACGTAAATTGTGGGAATATCCCGGATGGATAACGGGCTGTCGGATTACGCCTGCGCTAATCCGACCTGCAATTCCAGATGAAACGGTACAATAGCATAAATTTCCAGTTTGTGCCTTACCAGCCAGGTGTCAGGAAAATAAATGATGGGCACTGATAACTGAACACTGATAACTGAACACTGGTAACTGAAATAATGTTGACATGTCTTTCATATACCTTTAAGATTAATCTTCTTTAACCAAAAAATAAAGGATTTTTCCGGAGGTCTTTTTATGTATTCAAAAATACTGGTTCTTCGTTTCTCCTCTGAGGTGGCCCATAAACCTTTGGTCTGTCACCTTGTGCGGGAGTATGATCTGACATTCAACATCCTGAACGCTGAAATTCTTCCCCGGAAAGAGGGGATAATGGTGCTGGAGCTTTACGGGGAAAAGAAAAATTTCAGCAAAGGGGTGAAGTATCTCAAAGAACAGGGCGTACAGGTGAACAATGCCGAGCAGGAGGTGCAGCGTATGGAAGAAAAATGCACCCACTGCGGCGCGTGCACTGCTGTGTGTCCCACTGGCGCCCTGTATGTAAAAAGGCCGGAGATGACGGTTGAGTTTGACCTGACCAAATGCAGTGTGTGCGAGCTGTGCGTAACAGCCTGTCCCACCCATGCCATGAAGGTTCGGCCCACCAATCAGTTGTTTTTTGGATAATGTCCCTTATTGCCATTGCCATGAGCGGAGGTATTGATTCCCTTGCGGCCGCGTCCCTTCTGCTGGAGAAAGGGCATGATCTTATCGGAATCCATTTCACCACCGGTTTTGAATCTGTATCAGCCGATCAGGTGGTGCAGGCAGGAAAAAAACTTGGCATCCGAACCGAAATTCTGGATTGCGCAAAACAGTTCCGGTCAGAGGTGGTGGATTACTTTCTCCGTACTTACCAAAGCGGACAGACACCCAATCCCTGTCTGGTCTGCAATGCAGTTGTGAAATTTGGCATTGTCCGCTCTTTTGCCCAAAAACTGGGAGCGGACAGATTTGCCACAGGCCATTATGCCCGTATCCGGCAAAATCCCGATGGCCGGTATTGCCTGCTGAAAGGAGCGGATTTGCACAAAGATCAGTCCTATTTTCTTGCCTTTCTGGATCAGGAACAGTTGCAGTCCGCATGTTTTCCCCTGGGAAATCTGACCAAAGACAGGGTACGCACCATCGCGGCGGCAAAAGGGCTTTTTCCTGTAATGCAGAAGGAAAGTCAGGACATCTGCTTTATCCGGGAATCTTACAGGGAGTTTCTTGAAACAGTTGGCGGATTTGTTCCCTGCCCAGGCCCAATTACCGATACGCGGGGAAAGCAGATCGGGGAACATCAGGGACTGCATCTTTTCACGGTGGGACAGCGCAGGGGCATAAACTGCCCTGCGTCCGAACCTTATTATGCTGTCCGGCTGGATAGGGAAAACAACCGGCTGGTGGTTGGATTTCAGAAAGAACTGCTCTGTCCTGAGTTTCGGGTCAGAGACATCAACTGGATTTCTCCGCCGTCTTCCTCACCGTTTTCTGTTCATGTACGCGTCAGATACCGGCATACAGAAGTGGCTGCCACCGTATTTCCCGAACCCGGAAACCGCGCACGGGTCTGCTTTGCCGAGCCCCATCCCGCAGTCACTCCGGGGCAGGGAGCCGTGTTTTACCGGGAGGACGAGGTACTGGGCGGAGGATGGATAAAGGGTTTCGGATAAGTCAATGGTATCACAAAAGGAAATCAGATGAAACGCTTCCGCTTTTCCTGCTGGGGACTCCGCTGCCAGCTTATCATTCTGATTCTGCTGATATTCATTCCTGTATCTGCCATTCTGGTTTATACAGGATACAGCCAGCGCAGGCACAATCTGGCAGATATAGAGAACAATGCCCTGAGACTGATACAGATTTTTGCAGAAGAGCAGGTCAGGATAACTGATCAGACACGGCAGTTTCTCGCGGTGCTGTCCCATGTGCCTGCGGTGCGGAATCTGGAACTTGACAAATGCAATGAGTTTCTGAGAAATATCCATAAGGAAAATCCCCAGTATTCCACCCTTGTTGTTGCGGATGCGCAGGGAATGATCAACTGCTGCGCGATTCCCCTCAAAGAACCTGTGAATGTGACAGATCGGAGCTGGTTCAGACGCATCCGGGAAACCCGTTCGTTTGTCATTGACAATTTTCTCATCAGCCGTTCTGCACACAGGGCATCTCTTCCATTTGCCTGGCCTGTGCCTGATGATTCCGGCAGACTTCTGGTGGCTGTGGGGGCAGCATTTGATCTCCGCCATTACAAAGCAGTTTTTGAAAAAATTTCTCTTCCACCGGATTCTCTGTTTATCCTCACGGACGCGCAGGGAACTTTGCTGTATTATTCTCCGGACATGGAAACCGGAATCGGAAAATCCCTGACAGAGATGAGAGGTTTCGGGGTTCCCCATGAAAAAAAGGGACGTTTTGCACTTGCCGACAGGGACGGCATAAAAAGGATATACTGGTTTGAACGCATGTCTGTGGGCCAGCCTTCCAATGAAATCTGCCTGTTTGTGGGTATTTCGGAAAAAGCCGCATTTGCCGGGGCAGACCGGCAGATGCTGCTCAATATTATTGCTCTGCTGATTGTCACTGTCATATCGCTTTCCCTTGCCTGGTTTTTCGGGGGAAAATTTTTTCTTGGCCCCATTGCCCTTCTGATGCAGAAAATTCACAATGTGTCTGCCGGTGATCTGAATGTTTCCGGAAATGTCTGTGAATCACATGGTGAACTGCACCTGCTCACAGAGGTTTTTGACAATATGGTGCTTACGCTTTCCCGGCGGGAAAGCGAACGGGATACGGCACGCGGGGAACTGGAAGAGAGCCGGCAGCGGCTTGCACTGATTCTGGAAAGCATTGCAGACGGTTTTTTCACACTCAATCAGCGTATGGAAATCACCTATTTCAATCCTGCGGCTGAGCGTATGCTCAACAAAAGCAAATCCGATGTTCTTGGGAAAAATCTCACTGACGCGTTTCCGGAAATAAAAGGATCTGTTTTTGAGGAAAAATTTTCTATGGCACTGCGGGAAAAATCCTTTCTTTCCTTTGAATCCTATTTCAGCGTCAGCCCCTATGAAAACTGGTATGATGTGCGGGTCTATCCCTGTGATGAGGGAATTTCCGTTTATTTCCGCATCACCACAGAGCGCAAAAAAGCAGAGGAAATGATGATCCAGACCGAAAAGATGATGTCTGTCGGGGGACTGGCAGCAGGCATGGCCCATGAAATCAACAATCCGCTGGCCGGAATTCTGCAGGGCGTGCAGAACATCTTCCGCCGCGTTTCCCATGAACTGCCACAGAACACGGAAGCCGCAGAAAAATGCGGAACCAGTCTGGATGTGATCCGTCTGTATCTGGAGCAGCGCGGTATACTGAACATGCTGGAGGGAATCCGATTATCCGGCAAAAAAGCTGCTGATATTGTGGATCATATGCTGCGCTTCAGCAGAAAGAGCAATGCAGAGAAAACACAGGTGGGTCTGGCCGAAATTCTGGACAGAACAGTGGAACTGGCTTCCCATGATTATGACATGAAAAAGAAATACGATTTCCGCAATATCAGGATCATCCGGGAGTATGAGCCGGATATGCCGGAGGTGCTCTGCTGTGCCACTGAAATCGAACAGGTCATACTGAATCTGCTCCGGAATGCAGCACAGTCAATGTGTTCCCAATCTGCGGAAAATTCAGAAAAACCGCTTATTGTTCTTCGTCTGAAAAAAGACGGGGATATGGCGCGCATCGAGGTGGAGGACAACGGGCCGGGTATGGATGAGAAAATCAGGAAACGGGTGTTTGAACCGTTTTTCACCACCAAAAAGGCTGGCATGGGAACCGGGCTGGGTCTGTCAGTTTCCTATTTTATCATTGCCAGCAACCACAAAGGAACCATGACAGTAGAATCCGCGCCGGACAAAGGCGCATGTTTTATTGTCCGGATTCCTGTGCAGGAAGAGCGTTCCTGACAAAAGCAAAATCATTTCCTCTGATCTGCCACTGACACCGGTTCGGAAAAAATCCGTAAGGATTGAAATTATTATAGAAAAAATCTGAAAAAAACAAATCAGAATCCCGGAAGGGATGACATTATCAGCCGGTTTGAACCACTGTCCAATTCGGAATACAAACCCGAAGGAGTGCAAAAATTAAGCGGAGCGGTTTTTTGCACACAAATCCGGAGGAGTGCAGAAATTAAGCGGAGCGGTTTTCTGCACACAAACCCGGAGGAGTGCAAAAATTAAGCGGAGCGGTTTTTTGCACACAAAACCGGAGGAGTGCAAAAATTAAGCGGAGCGGTTTTTTGCACAGACATTAGGTTCTGTTGACATTTCAGATCAGACAGGCAGTCAGAGTCTCCGGTCTGAACCGGAAACAGGCCCGCATCCCATTCCGGACAGATTCAGAGGGAGTCCGCATGGTTCATTCCGGAGAGATCGGTTTCTTCAAATTCAGCAGGTTACAGAAATGTCAACAGAACCTATAGCTTTTAAGATAATTATTTTGGAGTAGGTTGGGGTGAACGGAGTGAACCCCAACATCCTGATTCAGTTGGGGTTCACTCCGTTCACCCCAACCTACAGGAAACTGCAGGAAACCCCAAAATTATTTTCTTAAAGCCTATAGCATGGATATTCAACTTTCACCACAACCCGAAAATATTATGAGATTTTTATTCGGAACAGTGGCACCATGATCCAGATATCAATGACAATTTTCATATTGAGATGTTTGGCATAAGATGTTTTTGAAACAGCCTTTTATTTCAGCAGCAGCAGTTCCCTTTGATACCCTCTGATATATTCCCATTCCTGATTGTGGAAATGTAAAGCAGTTTTGCTGATATCCGGCTGCTGCCAGTAGGCAAAGTACAGATTGTCAAAATGCAGAATATCTATCTGCCGGGTATGATGGGTATCCGCATACAGTTTCAGAATATATTTTACCTGATTTTCATTGAGCATTTTTTTGGGAAGCTGCAGGTATCGGGTGGTTGAAACCGGTTCCAGTATGCCGAAAGAGGAAAGGGTTTTCAAAAAAGATCGGAAAGACCTTTTCACGATTTCGGTATCACCGAATTCTTCAATCATTTTTCGGGTGATAATGGATGAATTCACTTCCTGCAAAGGATCAAACAATTGCTGAATTTTTTTGGTAAGAAATCTGAAAATTTCATAATCCATCAGTAATTTTGAAACCAGAACAGGTTTCACAAATTCCATGTCATATTTTTTGCACAGTTCAATCAGCAGGTTGTTTTCAATGGTATTTTTATGATTCTGAAAGGAATAGATAAATGTTCTGAAAAGTACGGTCCTGATTTTCCGTACTCCGTCTTTTCCGATTCTTTCCACTGCAATATTTTTATCAAAAATATGGTAATACTCTGAAGGGGATTTGCCCACCTCTATCATTTTCAGGGTGTTATATATCCAATCAGGCTGTAAGGGTCTGTCAAATCCGATCATAATGCTGTAATCTCCGCAAAGGGAACAATCAGTTCCTCAACAGTTACGCCCCCGTGTGTAATTGCTGTTTTTCCGGCAGAATCGAACATTGTCCGGTTCTTTGCCAATAGCACAGTTTTATTTTCGATGAAAGGGACTTTATATTGCGGACAGTCCCTGTAGGATTCCAACAAAGATGTGTTATCAACAATACATGCTCTTCGGGCAAATTTATCCTGCAACCATTTATCTATGTTTTTTCCGTTTCCGGTGGCTACTGTGCAACCGTGATCCGAGCAGATAAATATCCGGTAATTCTCATGTAAGAGCAAATGAAATGTATCCATCAGTTTCATTCGGTTCAGATAATTTTTTACCGAATCAAAATAAAGGGATTTTGATTCGGTATCCGGTGGAAACTGGGTTGAATGCCCTACTTCATCAAAAAAATTGAACAGCATTGTCACTGCGGTGATTCCCAATAATTCATCGGATGAAACCGGGTCTTTTTCCCGGAAATGCTTATGATCGTGATTCGGAAAATTCATTTTGAATTCTCTGAGTTCGTTTACCGATTTGTTTTCATACATGATTTCATGGGAACCGCTGAATATGGCAGTTCTGGAAACAGATGTGGTTGTGGGAATCAGGGCATAGACAAATCTTTCATCATAGGTTAAACTACAGGAATTAAAATAATCTTTTAACAGTTCCCATTCAGCAATACCCATTCCGTCAAAGCAGATCAGGGCAAATTTTTCGGGATGTCCGTTTTTCAGGTACGATACAATACGATCAACTGACTTCACATCTCCGGGGCCGGTAAACCAGATATTTTTGAGTTTTCCGGATAAAATATAATCCAGCACATACTGATCTGTCCGGTTTTCTCTGTCTCTGGGCAATTCCTGTTTCAGACAGTATGATGTATAAACCAGTTTTCCCCACAGCACACCCATATCAATAATTTTCTGATAATCCGGAGGGGCAGACAGAATTTCATCTGTCTGCTGTAACAGTGACTGTATTTCAAGCTGCTGTCTGTGCTTTTCTGATTCCTGCAATAACTCCTTAATATTATGATTTGTAATTACATGGTGGATGTTATGGGATGAGAGATAATTGCATAAACCGATTATTTCTTCCCTATGTAATTGAGAAAACAGATTTGGGGCAATATGGAAAGGCAGGTCATTATAAGCGAAATAATAAATATCTGCCCTGTCATGCAGATATAAGGGGATGTCTGTACAGGTGCAGATGAGCAGTTTTACAGAATCATCATTGAGTTGTCTGATGACTTCCTGAAGATTTTCAGCATGTTTTGATATAATATTTTTTTGGATTAAAAAAGACTGAAATTCGGATGAAAGCAACAGGCCCGTATGATCAACGATGATTTTTCGGGACGGGTCTGCAAGGTTGAATCTGATGAATAGAGAGTTGCACCAGTACATAAATTTTGTTCTTTTTTCCGCATATTACACAGATTACACAGATGTATACCATTACTTGAAACATTTGCAGAGGTTCAGATTCATATCTGAATTCCG
>CAZHPS010000334.1:0-7755 GCA_964534335.1 uncultured Desulfobacterales bacterium | reverse complement strand
GGCATCCAAAAACCCCGGAAGGGGTGATATTATTATAGAAAAAACATGGTTCCCCAGAATCCCAAAACCCGCATCCGCAAGTTTTTATAATAATATCATCCCTTACGGGATTTGGTTTGTTTTTTTGAATGCCGTTTTCTATAATAATATCATCCCTTACGGGATTTGGTTTGTTTTTTGGGATACGGTTTTTTATAATAATATCATCCCTTACGGGATTTTTTTAACCCCGGAAGGGGTGGTATTATTATAGAAAAAACATGGTTGCCACATAATCCCAACCCCCCGCACCTTTTTTTAAACCACGGAACACACGGACTGCACGGAAAAAACAGGATTTGAACATAAAAAGCTGTATTCTCATATTTTAAAAACGGTTTGCATAAAATGAAATTTCCATGCTGACTTGATTTAAGTCAATGCCTGTATCTGTTTTATTGTGTATATGAAACATTAACACTGAAGACTGATAACTGATAACTGAACAAAGGAGGAAGCCCATGAAAGTGATGAGAAAAATAATAGAAATTGAGGAAGCACTGTGTGACGGCTGCGGCCAGTGTGTCACCGGCTGTGCAGAAGGCGCGCTGGAAATCATTGACGGCAAAGCAAAAGTGGTGGCAGACAGATTCTGTGACGGGCTTGGAGCCTGCATTGGGGAATGTCCCACAGGCGCGCTGAAAATTGTGGAACGGGAAGCCGAAGAGTTTGACGAGATCGCTGTGGAAAAGCATCTGACGGAAAAGGAAAAAAAGGAAAAGGAAGCCCCAAAAAAAATGGCCTGCGGATGTCCCTCTTCCCATATACAGGTTTTTGCCCCGCTTGATGCTGTTCCGGAAACAGGCAAAAGGGATCATGAAGCACCTCCCTCAGCCCTGTCCCACTGGCCCATAAAAATCCGTCTGATTCCGCCGGACGCTCCTTTTCTGAAACACGCGGATCTGCTGGTGCTGGCAGACTGCTGCGCGGCCGCATATGCGGCACTGCACCGGGATCTGATCAAAGGAAAGATCGTCATGATGGGATGCCCCAAATTTGATGATGCACAGATGTATATTCAGAGATTTGCTGAAATATTCACCCTGGCAGACATCCGCAGCATTACCACAGTATCTATGGAAGTACCATGCTGCAGTGCCATGCCCTCAATTGTCAGCAAAGGAATGGAAAAAGCCGGAAAGAAAATTCCTCACACGGAGATCATCATAAGCAAAAAGGGAAAACAAAAGAACTCTTTGTAATTTCAGGGTAAAGATGATTTGCTGCGTTTGGCGGATAAAATAGGGGTGTTTACCACAAGCGCGGACAGTTCATCTGATCTCCGGATATCGAGCTTGAACGCGTCCTGATCAATTTCAAAATAACGGGAGATCACCTCCACAATATCCCGGTGAAGGTTTTTGATAATATCATCAGACACTTCAAGCTTGTCGTAGATCAGGGCAAATTTGAGCCGCTTTTTGGCAACTTCTTTGCTGTCTTTGTCTTTGCCGGAAAATTTTCGGAACAGTCCGTTGAACATAAGAGGCCTCCTTATCCGCCAAGCCCGAGTTTACTGCGGATTTTTCTGAAAAAACTCTTCTGGGACTGGGGAACCTGTATGGGAATATCCGTATTTCCGTTTATGCGCATGGCAATGCGCCGAAATGCCTCTCCTGCTTTGGAATCTTTCTGCAAAATCAATGGGTTGCCTGTATTGGTGGAGATGACCACATTATCGTCCATCTCCACAAGCCCAATCAGTTCAATGGAAAGCACATCCACCATATCTGTGTGACTGAGCATGTCCCCTCTTTCCACCATCTGGGGAATAATCCTGTTCACAATAAGTTTGGGCGGAATGGATTTTGCCAGAAGCAGACCAATCACCCGATCCGCATCCCGGACAGCCGAAACTTCAGGAGTGCAGATGACCAAAGCCTCATCAGCCGAAGCCACCGAGTTTTCAAAACCTCTTTCAATCCCCGCGGGGCAGTCTATGAGAATATATTCAAAATGCCTGCGCAGCATTTTTCCGAAAGTCACCATTTCGTCGGGGGAAAGCACATCCTTGTTGTCGCTCTGGGATGCGGGAATCAGAAAAAGATTCTCCACCCGCCGATCTTTTATGGCAGCCTGTTTCAGCTTGCATTTTCCTTTTACGGCATCCACCACGTTGAAGACAATGCGGTTTTCCAGACCCATGACCACATCCAGGTTTCTGAGCCCGATATCCATATCCACGACCACCACTTTTTTTCCCTCCAGTGCCAGGGCCGCGCCCAGGGAAGCAGTGGCAGTTGTTTTGCCCACACCGCCCTTGCCTGAAGTGACAACTATGATTTTTCCTTCCAAAGCATAACCTCTTTTTTGTTCTCAGGGACTTTCCAAAAAATAAATTACCCGTTTTTTTCAGCATAGTGTCAGGTTATACTTTCACAACCCCGGCTGATTTGGGCAGATTATTTTCTTCTGACGCCCTTATTGGTCTTAGGTTCTCATCTGTCTCACTGCACCTGACATCTGAATTCACCGGACTTCAGGCCAGGGCATGCGTCCAAAGGGATTGGCTTCCAGATATTTCTCCACCACAATTCTCCCTTTTTCCACATGAGCGAATTCAATAATTTTTCCCGGGGATGATGGAGGCCCGGCAGCAGCATAACTGCCGATCTGTATCTGGGTGGGACGGAAATCAAGGGCCAGCACAATGGATTCCTCATTGTCCGGCTGTCCGGCAATGGCTGTGCCCAGCAGGCTTCCCAGAATCAGAATATCCCCTCCGGCCAGCACCTCGGCGCCCGGGTTGACATCTCCGAGTATGACCAGATGATTCCGGGCATTGACCTTCTGTCCTGAACGGACACGTCCGCTCAGCAGAAGCACGTCTGTCTGTTGATGATCCCAGGAACAGTCCATATCCCTTTTCCAAGTTCTTTCTTCCGCAGTCTTTGACTGTGAAACTTTGTCCGGGGGCTGTGAAACCTCTGCCACCCCGCAGTTTTCTGTCAAATATGCCGAAAGTTCCGCAGTCAGTTCATCGCAGTCTTCTGCTCCCCCGGTATCAATGACCACACGGGCATTGACAGACGGCTGATTCATGGCCCCAAACAGTCTGGACAGTTCCCCGCACAGATATTCCAGCGGTTCGTCCGGGTCCACCGTTACCCACAGACTGCTGCCCACCCCTTTAATCCGTACCGCTGCTTTTTCCGGTATGCCGGCTTCTTCCGGTTTTGTTTCTTCCATAAATATCCATGAGAGGATGCTTACAGCAGGTTATAAAAACCGGGATGCGGAGAATGATTTCCGCACCCCGGAAATTTCCCCGTTCCATAGGGATTATCCGCATAAACGGCTGGCATACAGATTTTAAGAAAAAAATTTTCACACTTAAACCCTGAGGGTTTTGAAAACCCCCAGGGTTTTTTCAGACAGATATTTTCTTAAAAACAGTATGGTTATATCCGTACTACTTCATGATTGTGATGGAAATCGCGCGGCGGTTCTGTGCCCGGCCTGCATCGGTTTTGTTTGATGCCTCGGGACGGGATTCACCAAAACCCTGAATTGAAATGCGGGCAGGATCAATCCCGAAATGCTCGGTCAGATAGCGTTTTACGCTTTCAGCCCTTTTTTCAGACAGACGCATATTGTAGCGTTCTGATCCGCGGCTGTCCGTATGTCCTTCAATCGCAGCACGGGTACCCGGATTCTGCTGCATAAAAGCGGCAAACTCCTCCAGTCTGGCCCGGTATTCGGATTTGATGATCGTGCGGTCAAAATCAAACCATACAGTGACACTCATCATTTCCGGAGCCTTCACAGGCTGCTCATCGCTTCTTTCCATCACCTGGCCGGTTCCCTCGGTTTTTTCCATTTTCACATAGGGTTCTGCTTTGGTGCAGCCCGCGCTGTCCACCGCTGTGCCAGCGGGTGTGCCCGGACAGCGATCCACATCATCACAGACCCCGTCACTGTCGCTGTCTGAGCAGGGTTCAGATTTCTTTGCCCCGCCCATCTGGAAGGTCAGACCGGCAGTAACTGCGAATTCACTGTTTGAATCCTCGAATCCGTAAAAATAGCGTCCGTCAGCGCGCAGGGCAATATTTTCCGTAACAAAGAATTTTGCGCCGATTCCGCCGTTGGCCTGCACAGTATCTTCAATTTCCAGGGGATCAAGATTATCGTCATCATACATCATATAAGCCACGCCTGCTGCCAGATAGGGAACAAATCTTCCCTCCGGCATGATGTGATAGATCAGATCCGCACGGGGCTGATACGCGTACACTTCAAAATCCCTGTCCTCACAGCAGCAGAGATCTGCTTCATCATAAATAAAGTTGAAACCCAGTTCAGCCGCAAGACTGGGGGTGAAACTGTAACCCAGCGCGATGCCTCCGGTTATTCCCTCATCCAGCACCTCCAGTTCGTCATCAAAGAAATACCCGCCGCCCATGATGCTCAGCGAAGCAGCTCCCTGCCTGACTTCCGCCAGTGCCGATCCTGCAAAAATTCCCGAAAACAGCAGCACAGCACAGCACAGCGACATACAAAACAGCATTTTCCTTTTTTTCATCTTTTCCTCCTTGAGTTTGGTTAATAACAGATCTTCCTCCTCAGATTTTCAGGAAATATCCTGGAAATCCATACAATGCCGTTTGGACACACATCATCCGGCATAATACATCCATTATAGCAGAATTTGGACAAACAGGAAACACTTTCTGAAAAATTCGTATTATTTCATACCTGTTTTGCAACAAAAATCAATATATTTATTGCAAAATCCGGAAATTTTTTTCTGCCATACCACTTTATACATTTGGATTTTCATGGAAATAATGAATATTTGGCTGACATCGGTTTCCGAATTATCTTTCTGGGATTTTGCGTTGTCAATAAGCAGAAAAATTTTCGTGTACCGGGTCTTTTAAGGCTGCCGCCAAGGCACAGAACCCCAAAGTCTCAAAAAGGTTAAGCCCCAATTGTTTCCCGGATTTGATACGTAAGGTTCCATAAATTTTCGGGCATAAAATTTTCAGAAAAATCTGATTTTTTGGAAAAATCCGGTTTTTTGAATACACAAAAACTTTTGTCTGCATACTTAATATATTGAAAAGTCCTGTGCAAAATGATATGATTGACAGTTATAATAAATGACATATACCACAGCTACAGGACCGTGCGGGTATCCTGATTTTTATGAGCGGATTCCGGTTTATTCCGGAGGGATTGTCCCGCATATGGTGCACTCCTGCCAGGCCTGATTCAGAGTTTTGTTTATGATAATATCCCCAATAAATACTCAGCGTTCTGAGATCGGAGAAATTCCATGCGAAAAGCGAAAATTCTGGCTACCCTCGGTCCGGTATCCTCTTCCAAAGAAATGATTATCCGGATGATTGAAAACGGGGCCAATGCCTTCCGTTTCAATTTCAGCCACGGCTCTTATGAGGAACACCGGGAACTGTACCGCACTGCCCGGAAAGCAGCGCGGGAAAAATCATGGCAGGCTCCCCTGATTCAGGATCTGCAGGGGCCGAAAATCCGGGTGCGGCTGCCGGACGGGCCAGTCAGGCTCACCGAAGGGGACTCGGTTTTTCTTACGCCCCATGAATCCGAAGCAGGCGCGGATACAATCTTTGTATCCTATCCGCCCCTTTGCGAAGATGTGAAACCCGAAGAGCCTGTTCTGCTCAATGACGGCAAAATCGTGCTCCGGGTTTCGGATACAGACAGTAAAAAAGTCAGATGCCGGGTGCTGGTGGGTGGACTTCTGGAGGATAAAAAAGGCATGAATCTTCCCGGAACCTGCACAACCCTGTCCCCGCTGTCAGACAAGGATCGCGCTGATCTGCGCTTTGGCATGGAAATGGGTTTTGACTATGTGGCACTTTCCTTTGTGCAGTCCGGGGATGACATCCGTCTGCTCAAGGCGGAAATGGACAAACTGGGCAGACGGGTTCCCATCATTGCCAAGCTGGAGCGTCCTCTGGCCGTGCAGAATCTGGAGGATATTATTGATGAGGCTGATGCTGTCATGGTTGCGCGCGGGGATTTGGGAATCGAGATTCCGGTGGAACAGATACCGGTCATCCAGAAAAAAATCATTGCCGCTGCCAACCGCCGGGGGGTTCCTGTCATCACTGCCACACAGATGCTTGAATCCATGATGGAAACCACAACACCCACAAGAGCGGAAACCACTGACATCGCGAATGCCATTTATGACGGAAGCGATGTGGTCATGCTTTCCGGTGAAACCTCAACCGGAAAATATCCGGCAGAGGCTGTGCACATGATGCGCAGCATTATCCGGGAAGCTGAATCCTTTCCGGATGCGTATACAAAATTTTCCTCCTCTTTTCTGAAAGATACTGTGGGCAAAGAAATGACCACAGCCCATCTCGCGGCAGCCGCGGCAGGTGACATCGGCATACGGGCCATTGTGGTGTACACACAAACCGGACGGACTGCCACGATTGTCTCCAAAATGCGTCCGAATACAGATATATTTGCGTTCTGTCCCAATGCTGAAGTGGTGCGGAGAATGGGACTTTTATGGGGTGTCACTCCAATTCCCTTTCCGGTATATGAATATACCGAGGGACTCATAGAAGGGCTCAATGATGAACTGCTCAAAAGGGGATATGTTCAGCCCGGAGATCTGGTTGCCATTACCTATGGCTCACCGATTCCGGCCAAAAACAGGAGCAATATGCTCAAAATTCACTGTATGGAGTAACCGTGTCACAAAAACCGGATTTTCCGGAAAATCCGGTTTTTCTGTTTCATTTACAGGACTGGGGCACATGATCCATTCTGTCTGCCCATATTTTCAGACGGCGTCCATCTTTTAACAGAACAGCCGCCCTTTCCCTGTCTCCGAAACACCGCTCCCTTTCCGCCCTTTCCAGATATGCCAAAGCGTATTCCCTGATTTTCTGTATTTTTTCCTCAAAAGTCATTTTCCGCCTCCGTGCTGCCGGGAATTTTCCCTCTGCAAAAAAACTGCAGATCCTTTTTGTGCAAACATATGATTGTGACAAAAAAAATGCAATGGATTTGGTATGGTATTCACAGGTAGGAAAATCCGGAAAAAGATAATGCCACAGTCACCGCATTTATTTTTTGGCAGTGGGTCAAACCGGCTGATAATGTCATCCATTCCGGGATTCCAGTTTGTTTTTTTAACTTTTTCTGTAATAATACCGGTTCTCCATTGCTTTTATAACAAATCGCTTTCAAAGTTCGGGGAATGCCTCTTTTTTTAAGCCACGAAAAACACGAACAGCACGAAAAAACAGCATTTGGTATGCCCATGTTTTGAAAGCGAATTGGTATGACATAATACGGCTCCGCTTTCAGACAATTTTTTTATTCGTGTATTTTCGTGTGTTTCGTGGCTGAAAAAACACAGGCATTCCTCAATCTCTGAAAGCGGTTTAGTATTATACAATCCGGAGGAGTGCAAAAATTGGGCGGAGCGGTTTTTTGCAAAGCAGGAACCGGGGAACTGTATCAAATCAATGGAAAATTGGTATAATTTCAATCCTTACAGATTTTTCAGACACAGGTGTCAGTCTCAGATCAGCGGATTTGACCCGCTATCAAATTTGTGATAGACTTTAATAAAATGTTTGTCCAACAATTTAGAGTACAGTCCCTGCGGTTAAAACGCCAAATCTGACAGTGCAGCAGTGCTTTGTCAGGTTTGATACCAATTCGCTTTCAAAACATGGGCATACCAAATGCTGTTTTTTCGTGCTG
>CAZHPS010000333.1:0-7763 GCA_964534335.1 uncultured Desulfobacterales bacterium | reverse complement strand
TATCATCCGGAACTGCATCAGTGACGCGACGGAAAAAACAAAGCAGCCATGTGAGAGAAACATTCATGACACGGCAGATGCCTCTCAGGGATATGCGTCCGATCAGAAGTTTTTCAGTGATATTTTTTTCAAAGGCGGAAACTGTTTTCTTTTCAATGTCCTGCACAAACTGTCTGCCGCAGTCTCTGCACCGGTGATTCTGTTTTCCGGTATGGATGTGACCGTTTTTTCTGATGTTTCCGGAATTGCATTCCGGGCAGTTCATAAAAAATTCCTTTCACTGAACATTGCGGTTTTTTTAATTTTCCAAAAATCATAATACATCTGTATGTATTTGTAAAGTTTAAATGTTATAACAGCATTACTTGTGTAGCACTACCAAAACCTCATTGCAGTGCTGACAGGATGTAATCATTTCTTTCTTCCAAATAATAAGAAGTTAGGGTTATTTGATGTGTATTATAATGGGTTGGGTTCTTTTTATCCCCACACCTTCACAGAGGGAAATCTCGCGGGATCAGTATGGGGCAGAAACCGTGACGCGCTGAACCGAATCATCAGTTCCTGATTCACATTGAGTTCAATATAAGTGATCCGGTTCCGTATCCGCTCTGTTTCTTCCATGCAGTCTTCCATTGTCAGAGCCATTGTTGCTCCGCCCAGGGAACTGTTGCCCAGAGGTTTGTAGCGTTCCAAAGGCAGATCCGGAATCATGCCGATGGCAATGGCAGACCGGGGTTTGATGAATGATCCAAAGGTTCCGGCCACATAAAAGGTCTGCAAATCTTCGGGTTCCATACCCACTGTACGGGTGATGGTGCGGAGAATGGTGTACATGGCTGCTTTGGAACGGATCAGGCTGTCAATGTCGGCCTGACTCATTCCCAAATCTTCTCCGCTGACCGATTCTTTGGCAGGCACGACCACAATAAAAGGCATTCCGTCTTTTTCCATGAGCCGGTTTCCGCATTTTTCCGGAACCAGTTTTCCGCGAATGTCGAGCATTCCGGACAGAAAAAGCTGTGCTGCCAGATCAATGATGCCGGAACCGCACATGCCTTTGGGCGGCAGATCCTCAATGGTGCGGTATCTGAATTCAAGGGTTTGCCGATCCACTTCCACTGTGTCAATCACACCGGGGCCTGCCAGCATTCCCATTCGGGCAACGCCGCTTTCCAAAGCAGGGCCTGCCGCGCCTGCACAGGCCACCAGCCAGTCTTTGTTGCCCAGAATCACTTCTGCATTGGTTCCCACATCCACCAGAATAGCGGTTTCCTCTTTGTGATTCATGCCGGAATAGAGAATACCCGCTATCAGATCTCCGCCAAAATAACTGCCCACATTGGGAAAAATAAATATCCGTGCATTTGCCCCGGCCTTTATTCCCAGTTCTGAAGTCCGGACCAGACCGGGACAGTTCACAGCAGGAATATAGGGTTCACGGATCATCCAATGCGGCGTAATGCCCATAAACAGATGGGTCATGGCCGTGTTTCCGGCCAGCGTAATCAGATAAATATCTTCCGGACGCAGATCGCAGGAAGCGCACAATTCTGCAACTGTGCTGTTCAGATCTGCAATCACCATCTGCTGCAGTTTTTCCAGTCCGCCCGGTGTATCCGCAAAATGGATTCTTGCCAGAATATCAGGCGCAACAGCAATCTGGGGATTATTGAATGCGGTTTCCCCCAGCACGTTTCCTGTGGCAAGATCCAGCAGGCACAGCACCACACGGGTCGTGCCCAAATCCACAGCCAGACCGGCAGCAGTACAATTTTCCTGCGCTGATGTGAGACCGAGGAGAATATGGCGTTTCTTCTCTTTGAATACAATGCAGCGAATATCATACTCCCATTTTCGGAGCAGATCCGGAATTTGCCGCAACAGCTCAATATCTATATGGATAATGGCATCCGCGCCCAGTTCTTTTTTCAGAGCCGCGATAAGCCTATCCGCATCTGCGGTATTATCAGCAAGGCTTGGTTTTGACAGGGAAAGGGAAATAACTCTTTTGCATGTGTTTTCTTTCATTGTTCACCTGATTGGAATTTATATCATCAGCAACTGTCAATTATTATTTCAATGAGTTGATATTATATTTCCCATCAGCCGGGCCACTGCACCCTCCAGCCCGTCTATGGAAAGTTCAAACATTGGAAATATCTGTGAAATCATGGTAATAGTCCGGGTATATCCCCAGGTTTCCTTTGGCACGGGATTGAGCCATACACTGCGGGGAAAGGTTTCGGCCAGAAAGTGCAACTGATCAAGGCTTGGCTTTCCGCTGCGCTCCTCCAGATGAATGGAACCGTCTGCAATCATAAGTTCATACGGGGCCATGCTGGCATCACCAAGCAGAATCAGCCGGGTTTCCGGATCAAAGCGTGCAAAATCCGAAAGTTTCACAGGTTTGCGGTATCTGGCAGGATCTTCCCATAGACAGTCATACACGGTATTGTGAAAAAAATAAGTCCTGATTTCCCGGAACTGTGCACGGGCATAGTTGAACAGGGTCTGCACCACAGGAATATAGGGATCCATGGACCATCCACCGTTGTCAATGGCCAGAATCACCTTGAGCCGGTCTTTGAGACTTCTTTCAAACACAATCTCAATTTCTCCCGCGTTTTTCATGGTCTGGTAAATGCTTTCCTCCACATTGACCTGATCCTTTGGCCCGGCCGGAATCATATTCCGCAGACGTTTGAGTGCCTCGCCCATCATGGCCTGTGTCAGGGGCCCTTCCAGAGAATAATCCTTATACCGCCGATCCAGGGCAACCCTGACAGCGGATTTGTTCCGGGAAACACCGCCCACACGCATTCCGCCCGGATGATAACCCGAATGTCCCACCGGCGAAGTGCCGCCCGTGCCAATCCATTTGCTGCCCCCGTGATGCTCACCCTTCTGCTCTTTGAGACGCTCTTTGAAATATTCAATAAGCTGATCCGGTGTCATGCGGCTGAGTTTTTCCTCATCCGCACCCAGAGCCTTTGCCAGAAGCCGGGGATTTTTCAGCCATTCAGAGAGCAGCATTTTTGCCATTTCATCAATTTCAAAGCCCTGGGCATCCGGCAGTTCCGCACCTTCAAAATGATGGGCAAAAACCTGATCAAAGGTGTCAAAATACCGCTCGCTTTTCACCAAAATGGCACGGGAGGCCGTGTAAAATTCATTGAGGGAATTGATCAGTCCTTTGGACAGGGCTTTCTGCAATGTCAGAAAAGAGGTGGGACTGACCGGAATTCCAGCATTTTTCAGTGTGTAAAAAAAATTGATGAACATAGAGTTTCCGCCTGGGATCTGTTTTTATTTTCCTGCTTCGTATCACTGCCACTGGCAGACATTTTATTCCGGGAATATTTTGCTGTCCCAAACTTTATGTTCGGGATTCCTTTTCATATTGCTGAAGTATATCAGCACATGTTCAGAATGAAAAGTAAAAAAGATTGAACACTTTCAGTTTGGCACTCCCGCATGGCGTTGCCAAAGATTATTTTTCAAAGTCTCCTGATTTTCATTCTGAATGTTGGGGAAGACCGCTGCCCTTTCCCAAAACAAGTGCTTCACGGATACATTTTTGTGTATAATTCCGGGCATGAGCAGCAGATGCAAAGAAATCTCCGCCCAAAGCCAGATTTGCTGCCAGCGCGGAGGAAAAGGTGCAGCCTGTGCCGTGAACCTCTTTTCCTTTGATTTTCAGGCTGCTGAATTCCATAAATTCTGTTCCGTCCCAGGCCAGATCCGTGGCAGTATCGCTGTTCAGATGTCCGCCCTTGATCACCACTCTTTTGACCCCGCTTTCCAGAATCTTCCGGGCTGCGGTTTTCATCTGCTCTGCATTTTCAATCTTTTCTCCGCACAGAAATTCGGCTTCGGGAATATTGGGCGTGAGTGCATAAAGCAGGGGAAAGAGTTTTTTGATCACAGCCTGCTGCGCGTCCAAAGACATCAGCCGGAAACCGCTGGTGGAAATCATGACCGGATCAAGAATGATGGGACAGGATACAGATCGGAGCGCGTCTGCTATGGCTTCTGTCACGGCAGTATCCGGAATCATGCCAATTTTGACTGCGTGAATTTCCATGTCTTCCAAAAGGCAAATAATCTGCCCATATACAATTTCAGGCCGTATTTTCTGCACATCATACACTTTTTGCGTATTCTGCACAGTGACAGCAGTGATGACACTCAGCCCGTAAATCCCATGTGCCTGAAATGTTTTCAGATCAGCCTGGATTCCGGCCCCTGCGCAGGGGTCGGAACCCGCTATGGTCAAAGCTGTTTTCATGTGCAGTCTCTTTACCGTGAGCGTTTGACAGCGCACCACTCGCCGCACATGGAGCATGGATGATGCGAATCATTTTTATCCGCATTTTCCACTTTTTCCAGATAAGTGCGGAATTTTTCCGGATCTATGGAGATTTTTTCCTGCTTTTCCCAGTCAAACGCGTTTCTGGCCTGGGACATTTCCAGATTCCGCTGTATTTCACGCGGACTCTGCCGTGTCAAATCCACAGCACGGGCTGCAATTTTGGAGGCTATAACACCTTCGCGCACATCATCGGCTGTGGGCAGACGAAGATGTTCCGCCGGGGTCACATAGCAGAGAAAATCCGCACCGAAATAAGCGGCCAGCGCGCCGCCAATGGCTCCTGCAATATGATCATATCCGGCTGCATAATCCATGACCAGAGGCCCAAGCACATAAAAGGGCGCACCTTCACAGATTTCCTTTTGTTTGAGGATATTATCCTCAATGAGATGCAGCGGCACATGTCCCGGCCCTTCCACCATGACCTGCACATTTGCGGCTTTGCACCTTTTCACCAATTCCCCAATGGTTTCCAATTCCCCAAACTGTGCTGCATCATTTGCATCTGCCGTGCATCCGGGGCGCAGTCCGTCTCCCAGAGACAGGCAAATATCATAGGCATGGGCAATGTCGAGAATTTTGTCAAAATGTTCGTATAAAAAACTTTCCTTTCCGTGTGATTTCATCCAGCGCACAATGGCTGATCCGCCCCGGCTGACCACGCCAATCACCCGTTTTTCCGCGAGAGGAATATGTTCCTTCCGCAGCCCCGCGTGAATGGTCATAAAATCCACGCCTTCCTCTGCCTGTTTTTCCATAATCCGCAGAAAAGCGTCAATATCCAAATCTTCGGGACGATCCGGCCCGGTCATGGCCTCGTATATGGGCACAGTTCCCAATGTGATATTGCATTCCTGCAGGATTCTGCGCCGGAATTGTGCAATATTCCCGGCAATGGACAAATCCATGACCGTATCCGCGCCTGCATCAACGGCAAGCCGGACTTTTTGGATTTCCCTGTCAAAATCACACTGGGCCGGAGAGGTTCCGATATTGGCATTGACTTTTATCCGGGTTCCCCTGCCAATGGCAATGGGATCAAATGAATGCCGCTTATTCCGGCATATGACCGTATAACCTGCCAGAATATCCTTTACCAGATTTTCCGAAGCCAGTCCCTCATCAGCAGCAATGCTGCGGACAAAAGAGGGAACAGTTCCCTGTTTCAAATCATCAATCAGTGTTGTCATTTCAGTTACCAGTTGTCAGTTATCAGTTGCCAGTTGTCAGTTACCAGTTATCAGTTATCAGTTACCAGTACCAGTTGCCATTTTCTGTTTACTGATATACCATTACTCAGAAGATTTGACGGTACAGCCACGAATTGCACGAATTGCACGAATTATGGTTTGTGCAATTCGTGCATATTCGTGTCATTCGTGGCTTATTTAAATTATATTAAGCTTATTTCGGAGTCCGGAAGTTCCGGAAACAGGATAACCGAAATATTTTACGTATCGGTATAATTGATAACTGTTCACTGTTTCAGCAGTTCATTTGCGACTTTTTCACCCGAAAGCAGCATGCCACCGAAAATTGGTCCCATGCGGGGGCCGCCAAATGTTGCATTAGCCGCCATGCCCGCAACATACAGACCGGGAAAAACCTCACGGGTGTTTTGCAGTGTCAGGGTTTCGGCTTTTTCCGCCCACATGGATTTTTCCCCTTCTATTTCTCCTGTGGAAGTAAGCAGTTTGCCAGGCACTTTGCGGCGGACAACTTCCACAACTTCGACTGCATGACCTGTGGCATCAATCACGACATCCGCACGCACTGCCAGCGGATCAATATGCAGCCCCGCCATTTCCACCGGAGACCAGTTGAGAACCAGACCGGTCACTCTGTTTTCCCGCATAATCACATCTTCCACACTCATGCAGTTGAAAATGGTCAGCCCGGCCTGCACAGCTTTGGAAATAAGGGTGGAGATGGCTTCCACGGAATCAGAAGTGAAATAGCCTTTTTTGTATTCCCGGAAGCGGATGCCGAATTCTTCCAGAATATGCACGGCAGCCTGCTGCACAACGATTTCATTGAACATCATGCCCCCGCCCCACATGCCACCGCCAATGCTCAGTTTCCGTTCATACATGACCGTCTTTTTACCGCCTTTGGCAAGAAAATAACCGGCCACCAGCCCGGACGGGCCACCGCCCACAATGGCAACATCTGTTTCCAGATTGGCCGAGAGTTTTTCATAATAACGGTCAATAATGGCTTTTGTGATAATGACTTCATTTAATTCCATTTTTTTCTTTTCCTTTCTGTAAAAACGCTTTTGTGCGAAAAAAAAACAGGCACAGCCGTAAAGACTGTGCCTGTTCTGTGAATATTCCCCCAAAATTGGCAGTGTTTCCTTACGCTGGTATAATCCAGTTCAAGTTGAAGGGTATAATCTCAGCACCCGAAGGGCACCCCTAACACGTTTATCTGATTTTTGCTCTGTGTAGCACCTTATTTTCTTTTCGTCAATATGCCTGTGTCAGAAAATTTCCTCTTCCTTTCATGGAAAGACTTTATTGCAAAAACACGGTCAGATATGATACAAAAGAAAAGTCAGACATTTCCGCACAGAAAAGGAGAGCAAACCATGAGAACATTTTCATCCTACGGGCCGGTTGACATGGATTTGCATTACCATGCGCCACGGACAGAACTCATTGAAAAAGCATATAAACAGATCACCGGTGAAAATCCGGAAAAAGGCGGACATTATATCACTGTCTGGGCTCCCCGCCAGACCGGAAAAACATGGATTATGCAGCAGGTGGTGAAAAAAACCCGTGAGCAGGGGGATTTTGAGGTGGGCATTCTGATTCTGCAGTCTGCCAAAACCATCACATCCGATGAACACATTCTGGAGCATTTTGTCCTGAATCTGAAAGAATGGTTTGGAAAAGATCTGCCGGAAATCCGGACATGGGATACTCTGCACACGGTGTTTACCAAAGAATATTTTTCCAAACCCCTGATTCTGGATGAATTCGATGCACTCAGGGAGGATTTCAGGTAGTGCTACACAAGTAATGCTGTTATAACATTTAAACTTTACAAATACATACAGATGTATTATGATTTTTGGAAAATTAAAAAAACCGCAATGTTCAGTGAAAGGAATTTTTTATGAACTGCCCGGAATGCAATTCCGGAAACATCAGAAAAAACGGTCACATCCATACCGGAAAACAGAATCACCGGTGCAGAGACTGCGGCAGACAGTTTGTGCAGGACATTGAAAAGAAAACAGTTTCCGCCTTTGAAAAAAATATCACTGAAAAACTTCTGATCGGACGCATATCCCTGAGAGGCATCTGCCGTGTCATGAATGTTTCCCTCACATGGCTGCTTTGTTTTTTCCGTCGCGTCACTGATGCAGTTCCGGATGATA